>DATKZF010000001.1 GCA_035528115.1 Candidatus Bipolaricaulota bacterium
CTCATGATTTTCCTTGGTCATCCACGGACTCCAAATCCGAAGAAGAATAACACTACAAGCAGATCCTCAACCCAGGACCGTTGGTAACCCCGACGGTCTTTTTCTATGGTAGCAAAAAAATTAAAAAATATTTCACATAACATCGGGATTAGAAGAAGTTTTGTTCGTAGAACAAAATTTGGAGAAATGCCGAGCTGAGGCATTTCTCTTCTAAGCGCTGTTATATGTCCCGAATGGAGCGAAGCGGAATGAGAGCGCAGCGTGGTCGAGCGTAACGAAGTGGAGCGAAGAAGTCGGACGAAGGCGGGCGTCAATCAATCGGAAAATCCAGCTGTTCTTTTGGAATTCCTAAAGATAAACCATATTCAACAACAGGTTTCCATGTAGATTTATCATCAAAATTGAACTCAAATTTTTTATCCTTAAAAATTGCAATAACATTTCGACCTTTCCAAAAGTGCATATACCATTTTTGTTTGATATTTTTGGAAAGTCGAACAATATCCTCTTTGGAAACCTGAACAGTATAAAGATGCCATCTGTCAGCTGGATTTTCTTCTTTTGATATTCTAAATTCAATAATTTTAAAATCGTTGAGAATTCTATTGTCCTCTAAACTTTCTTCAACGATTACTCCTTTATATTCACTCATAGTATCATTAAAATTATTGGTATTAATAAAATTATCTAATTAGCCCGCTGTAGTCCGATTACATATAACTCGTTTTTATGTGTTTAATAGTGTTGATAAAAACGAGTTATGGTCTTTTATGCGAATATTTGGTAATATGTAAATAAGCAATCTCACATAAATAATATCATTTCCCAAAACATTATGCAAAAATATTTGGATGATGTTAAAAACGAGCTGAGGCTGAGAAATTATAGCCTGAAAACCATTAAAAGCTATCTTTTGTGCCTGAAAGATTTTTTTAATTATCTCCAAAAAGATTTTGAGAAAGTGGATATTGATAGGATAAAAGAATATCTTTTAAGAAAGCAGGAAAAAGGTTATTCGCCCCAGACCATTAATCTACACCTCAATTCAATCAAATTTTTTTATCGCGATATCATTAAATCCCCGCAAAAGATTGACCTCAAGTTCGCCAAAAGGTCAAAAAAACTGCCGATTGTTTTATCGAGACAAGAGATTAATAAGCTGATAAATCCGATTTCCAATGCCAAGCACCGGCTGTTAATTTCATTATCATACGGCGCCGGATTGAGGGTGAGCGAAGCGATCAGCTTGAAAGTCAAGGATATGGATTTTGATAATTTAACCATCCACCTAAAGCAGGCAAAGGGAAGAAAAGACCGCATAACGATCTTTCCCGAGAAAATGAAAAATGATCTGCTGAATTTAACCGCCGGAAAAGGAAAAGACGACTTGGTTTTTGAAAGCGAAAGGGGAGGGAAGCTATCCGAACGCAGCGCGCAGAAAGTATTTGAAAACGCTTTGAAAAAATCAGAAATAAAAAAAGACGCCACTTTTCATTCTCTGCGTCACAGCTTTGCCACGCATCTTTTGGAAAACGGTGTCAGCATTCGCTACGTTCAGGAGCTTTTGGGACATCAAAATATCAGAACAACGCAGATTTACACTCAAGTAACTTCCACTAATTTGAGAAATATTAAAAGCCCGTTTGATTTTTGAAATTTCCGGATTTAATTTTAAAAACAGCCGAATTGGCTGTTTTTAGGTTATATTGATAATTGATTTATTGTATCGTCACCATCACATCATTGCTATAAACCCCGCAACTGCCGCCCAAATATTGGCAGACGCGGAAATGATAAGTTTTGCCGATTTCAAGGTCTGACCAAATGTCGGATTTGACCGTTTTGTCGGAAATGTAGTGATATTGATTGCCCGGATAAACGGGATTTGCCGTGTCTGCGAACACGACTTTGTAGCCGTTGTCGAAATTCAGATTGCCGCTGGTCGACCAGCTCAAATTCGCCTTGCCGTTCGAGGAAGATCCCGATAGGGAAATGGAGCCCGATTCTTGGACTTCATCGCCGGTGATGGTGACAGTCGCGTCATTGCTGTACGCGCCGCAACCCGAACCCGTGTATTCGCAGACGCGGAAATGATAAGTGCCGGCCGGCAAATTCATCCAGGTAAAAGATGAGCCGGAAACAAGCTGCGCGTCATTGCCCGGATACGTCGGATTGGCGGTAGAGCCTTTGACCACTTTGAATCCTTTGGCCGCGTCAAGTCCGCTGGTTGCCCAGGTCAGGCCCGCGCCGTTGCCGTCCGCCACCGCGGTTAAAGAAATCGAGCCGGTGGTCGTCGGTTTTTGCTCGGCAATGGTGACGGTCACGTCATTGCTGTACGCGCCGCAGCCCGAGCCCGTGTATTCGCAGACGCGGAAATGATAAGTGCCGGCGGAAAGATTGGTCCATGAATAACTTCTGGTATTTTTATCGGATAAATATTGAGCGTCATTGCCCGGATACGTCGGATTGGCGTTTGACCCTTTGGCCACTTTGAAACCTTTGCTGGCGTCAAGATCGCTCGTTGTCCAGCTGAGCTTGGCCGTGGTTCCATCGGCGGAACCGGTCAGAGAAATAGAGCCGGTTTTCGTTTCTTCTTTTACGATCGCGGCCGAAGCGTCATTGGTGTAATTTTCGCATTTGCCGTCGCTTTGATAAACGCAGACGCGAAAATGATACGTGCCTTCGCCAATGTCCGTCCATGTATATGTTCGCGCGTCGCTTTGGGTGATATATTTATTTTCGTCAGCCGGAAAGGCCGGATTTTCTTTCGAGCTTTTGACTATTTTAAAACCTTTGTCAGTGTCTTTGTCCGCGATCGTCCATGTTAATTTGACGCTATCGTCATTGACCGAGGTCGAGAGCTTGAATTCTCCGATTTCGTCTTTGGCTTCTTTATCGTAAGTTATGGTAATGGTTTGTTTTGTCTCTTCGCCGTCGAGCTCCGCGGTCAATTCTATTTCATTTTTTCCTTCGGAAAGGGAAACCTCATGCTCGAATTGCTCATCTTCATGAGAGACGGCGACGCCGGAGATTTTCAAGGTGGCGTCTTTATCGACTTCGCCTTTGATCAAATACGAGTCTTCATCAGTGGTCGTTTCCGCGTCGCTCGGCTCGGTGACTTTTAATTTGATATCATCTTCGAAAAATCCCAAGCTCAATTCTTTGGCCGAGTCCTCGTCCTTGTTCCAGCTGAACCAGTCGTTTTCCAAAAGCGCTTTTTTGTCCGCGTCTTTGGTTTCCACCATGTTCTCTTCCGACTTTGTTTTGTCAATGACGCAGAGTTTGCCCGACTCCACGTTTTTCATGTTCACCAAAAGACTGTCTTTGTAAACTTTCACTTTCACTTTGCTTTCAATGACCGTGATTTTGGTCAAATCTTTATTTTCATTGTAAGTGTTGAAAGCCGTGCCCAAAGCCGTGACCTCGTCGCCGTTGATGAAAACTTGGTAAATGGCCGTGCTGTCCGGATTGACGCGATGATAGGCGTTGCCCGCGATATGATTGATGATTATGTCCGCGGCGTTGAATTCTTGAACGGTTAAAGCCGAGTTTTCATCCAACCGCACCAAACTGCCGTCGGAGAAAGTCAATTCCAGCTTGCTGTTTGATTTGGTTCGAATTGAAGTTCCTTTTTCGACTTTTTGAGTGAAACTCAAATTTTGCCACGGCTGATCGGCCGCGGTCTGATATTCGGCTTCTCCGCGCAAATAATTGATCACCGCTTGGTATTCGGTAGCGGATTCCTCGTCGTTTGAAATGATATTGGTCTGGACCGCCGCCGGTTCTTTGGCGATCGACCAGATCACGAATCCGCCGACAAAGGCGACCACGACCAAAGCGATGTAGAAGATTTTTAATTTGTAAAACGGTTTTTTGTAGTAATTGTTTTCTTTCGAGGAATAAGATGAGTAGACTTTTGGCATATTTTTTTTATGTTAAGAAGTAATGAGTAATGGGTAATTGAAACCGGAAAATAGAACTTGGGGGCTACGAAACTACGAATATTCTACTAATCCTACTAAAACATGGCTCTTGGAGGCTACGAATATTATCGTTTCTCTGTTTTTCTGTCTCATATTCTTTTGTTTCATGATTCATGAAAAAAAGCTACTTCAACTTTTTTGACATATAGTTGCCCGCCAACCGATAGCCGAGCTTGCGATAATAAGCCCGCACGCCGATGCCGGAGATCACTGCCATTTTATCATATCCTAGCACTTTCGCAATTTTTTCAGCCTCGAAAATCAATTTTTTGCCCAAACCTAGGTGCTGAGCGGCTTTTTTTGACTTTTCATCGATCGGCACCATTTGCCCGTAAGTGTGGACTTCGCGGATTAGAGCCGCCTCGCTCAATTCTTTGATGAAATGCTCATTTTTTTCCGGCAGTCGCAATCTTAAAAAAGCGTACAAAGTTTTTTTGTTTGAAGAAGCGTATTGCAAAAAATATTCTTCTCCCTTTGAAGCTTTGTATTTTTTGACGAAATATTTGGCGTTTTTTACGGCTGAAGTTTTCTCCCGCGCTTCTCGGCAACGAATGCATTTGCAGGCCGCTCCGCGCTTTTTCATTTCTTCGATCAAATACTGACGCAAGTTGCTGATTCTATTGCCCGCCTCAATGCTTTCCGCCGGAATGTCCCTGATCAATCTGATGACGCGGACATATTCCGGAATCAGTTTTTTTATTTCGCACAAAAGATCAATTAATTGCGAGGTAGAATAAGGTTTGAATTTCCCTTTTTTCCACCAATCGTAAAGCAAAGAGCCTTTGACCACCACGCAAGGATAAATTTTAATCATGTCCGGCGCAAAATCCGGATTGGAAAAAATTTCCTTGAACACGCCAAGGTCTTTTTTTAAAGTCGAGCCGGGCAAGTTCGGCATCATGTGATAAACCACCTTAAAGCCCGCGTTTTTGAGCAGTTTGGTGGCTTCAATGATTTCTTTTCGGCCATGGCCGCGTTTATTTTTTTTTAAAACATCGTCGAAAACGGATTGAACGCCCATTTCCACTTTGGTGCAACCGAGTTCGCGAAATCTTTTTATTTCTTTTTCATCAATCAAGTCCGGCCGCGTTTCCAGTGTTAGACCAATGATGCGATGCTTGGCTTTTTCGTTTGATTTCTGCGCGTCCGCCAAGTCAGCGGAGACTTTGCCGTTGGCCGCGTCAAAACAGCGTCTGATAAATCGCGTTTGATAATTTTTTTTCAAACAAGACCAAGTGCCGCCCATGACGATCAATTCGATTTTGTCCGTTTCATGGCCGTTGTTTTCCAAAGCTTTGATTCGGACTTTGACTTGTCTAAACGGGTCGAACTTCACGGCAATGGCGCGCATGACCGCGGGTTCGTTAGATAAATAGCTTTTCGGCATGTCTTTTTCTTTCGGACAATAAGCGCATTCGCCCGGGCATTTTTCGGATTTGGTCAAAACCGCGACCGGCGCCACGCCGGAGAGCGTGCGAATGGCTCTTTTTTTCAAAAGAGCGAGCAGTGTTGAATCTTTGGAGAGTTCCTTTTTTACGAGGAGATTTTGATAATAATTCAAAACTTCGGCGTTGGTGAACAAGTCGCTGATTCGATGGTCGCGCGCGAATTTTCTTTTGATTTTGTTGAGTTTGGCGTGAGTTTTCGGTTTTTTCTCAAGCAAAATTCGCAATAAGTTGTTCAATAAATCTTTTGACATCAGGTTAATTTTATGGTAATTTTAGTTAAAAGTCAATAAAAGGTTACGAGATGTACCTGCCTGCCGGCCGGCAGGCAGGTGCATCTCGTAACTAAAATATGCAGGGATATAAAAACATTGCCTCGGAATTTTCAGCCACGCGTCAATATTTGTGGCCGGAATTATTGATTTTTAAAAAATACTTAAAGAACGGACAAAAAATTCTTGATTTGGGTTGCGGTAACGGGCGTTTGGTTAAATTGTTTGACGGTTTTAATGTCGATTACCTCGGCCTTGACGTCAATGAAGAATTGATCAAATTGGCCAAAGAACAAAATTCCGATAAAAATTTCGCGACAGCTGACATTTTAAGTTTTGACGCCAATGAAAAATTCGATCTGATTTTCATGGTCGCGGTGTTGAATCATTTCAATAAAGCCGAGAGAAAAATCGTTTTGGATAAAGTTTATTCAGCGCTAAAGCCCGGAGGTTATTTATTAATGACCAATTGGAACATGCTGAATTTGAAAAACAAAAAATCTTGGTGGCGCTCAAAACATGATCATGACGCGGTCATCACGAATTGGGGGGAAGCGGCCGAATTGGTTTATTATGTTTTTTCGAAAAGAACCGCGCGAGCCGAGTTGAAAGATTTTAATTTGGAGCTGAACTTGTATTTTTCAAAAGGCCAGCGAACCAATTTTTTATTCGGCAATAATTTGGTAACCGTCGCCAGAAAAGTGGAAGTCAAATCATTCGTGGAAAAAGAATCGCGGCAAACCGCGGCCGCGGCCACTTAAATTTTTGTCAATCCGGAATTTTCCTGCTAATATTTCATTATGGAAATCGATCTGAATAAAATAAAAAAAGTGTATTTGACCGGCATCGGCGGCATCGGCGTGTCCGCTCTGGCTCGTTATTTTTTGAATTTGAAAAAAGAAGTCGTCGGCTCGGATTTGGTGTCTTCGGAAATCACCGCGGAATTGGAGACAAGAGGAGTATCGATAAATTACGATCAAAAAGTTGAGAATATTTCCGCCGGCATTGATTTGTTGATTCATTCCGCCGCGGTCAAACAAGATAATCCGGAGCGGCAAAAAGCCATTGAGCTTAATATCCCTCAAATGGGCTACAATGAATTTTTGGGTCTGCTGTCTTTGCGATACAAAACGATCGCCGTTTCCGGCACCAACGGCAAGACCACGACCACGGCCATGTTATCCGGCGCTTTGCTGGCCGGAGGCCTGGATCCGACCGTGATTTTGGGTTCGCTTTCTCCGGCGTTGGACGGCAATTTTCGCGCCGGCCAATCCGACTTTTTGGTGGTCGAAGCCTGCGAGTATCGATCTCATTTTTTGACCTTAAATCCGTTTGCCATAGTTTTAACCAACATCGAAGAAGATCATCTGGATTATTTTCGCGATATCAATCATATCTTGTCCGTTTTTCAGCAGTATATCAATAAATTAAAAAACAAAGATGATATTCTGGTTATAAATAAAGACGATGAAAACCAAAAGAAATTGGCCATGCCCGAGTGCCAAGTCATTTCCTACGGGTTCAGCGAAGACGCGGACGTGGTCGCCAAAGATTGCAGAATCGAAGGAGGCAAGCAGGTTTTTCGCGTGGAGTTCAACGGCAATGATTTGGGAGATTTTGAATTGAAAGTGCCGGGCAGATTTAACATTTCCAACGCCTTGGCGGTCATCGCGCTTTGTCTGAAATTGAATCTGAGCATCATGAAGATAAAAGAGGCATTGGCCGGATTTTCAGGGACTTGGCGCCGTCTGGAAATCGTCGGTCGCGATCCATTGGTTATTTCCGATTACGCGCATCATCCGACGGCTGTTGAAGTTACGCGCCAGGCCGTGGAAGATTTTTATCCGGGGAAAAATAAAATAATAGTGTTTCAGCCGCATCAGCATAACCGAACCAAAAAGTTGTTCGACGATTTCGTGGCCAGCTTGTTGCCCAAAGACAGAAATGAAACCATTATCATCAATGAAATTTTCGATGTGACGGGCAGAGATGAATCTGACAATGACATCAGTTCCGAAGATCTGGTCGAAGCGGTCAATAAACGAAAAATTTCCGAATTTAAAGATGTTCTTTATTCCGGAGATTTGGAAACGACTTTGAAATTGATCAAGCAAAATATTGATGACGATTCCGTGGTTTTGATCATGGGCGCCGGGGATATTTATAAAATAGCCGGGCGCATTGCACATAACACGTAACACGTATCACATAACATGAATCATTGTTACGAATTACAATAACCCGGTAGGCCGATTAATATATGTTACAAATTACATTCACCTATAGCTTTAATCCTGAGTATCTTGTAATACGTAACAAATAACCTAAAAGCTAAATAGAATATTGTAATTCGTAACAAATAACATGAAAGCTAAATAGAATTTTGTAATTAGTAACAATGAAACAATATATTAATCACCGATCACATGAACAACATAAAAGAATTACTGCCGGATATAGAAATTTTGGAAAATGAGCCCATGTCGCGGCACACGACTTTTAAGGTCGGCGGACCGGCTGAGTATTTTTGCGAAGTCAATAATAAGGCGGATTTGCATAAAGTACTGTCGGCCGCGAAAAAAGCTCATTTGCCGTTTTTCATTTTCGGCGGCGGCTCCAATCTCTTGGTTTCCGACAGCGGCATCAAAGGTTTGGTGATAAAAATGACCGAAGGCGATATTGAAATTTTTGAAAATCAAGTCAGGGTTTTTGCGGGCAATAATCTGCGCGCCATGATCGGCCAAGCGATCTCGAGCGGTTTGGCCGGCTTGGAATTCGCGGCCAATATTCCGGGCACGGTCGGCGGAGCCATTAGAGGCAATGCCGGAGCTTACGGCCAAGGCGCGGGAGATTTCGTTTATCAAGTTGAGGCGTTGAACGTTGACGGCGCTGAAGTTTCTTTGGAATTGTTATCCAAAGGAGATTGCGAATTTTCTTATCGCGACAGTGTTTTTAAAAAAAGACCTGAATTGATTATCGCCGAAGGCGTTTTCAAATTGCTGTCCAGCCGAGGCGACATCAAGGAGCGGCAAGAGGCGGTCAAAAAAGAGTTGGCCGACCGTCTGGCCAAACAGCCGTATGAATGTCCGAGCGCCGGTTGCACTTTCAAAAATGCCATTTTTGACGATAAATTTGAAGAATTGAAAGCCTGGGAAGTTCACGGGAAACTGCCCGCCGCGCGCCTCATTCAGGAAGCCGGACTGATGGGCAGCTCGATCGGCGGAGCCAAAGTTTCCGAAAAACACGCCAACTTCATCTACAATAGCCAGGATGCCACGGCTCGTGATATAATGGAATTGATGGAGATGGTGAAGAAGGAAGTTAAGGAAAAATTCGGAGTCGAGCTTGAAGAAGAAGTGCAGAAAGTCGGGGAATTCATGGATCACGTATCACGTAACACATAGCACATAACACGTATCACATATCATGGAGCATTGTTATGAATTACATTTACCTATAGCTTTAATCCTGAGAATCTTGTAATTCCTGCCTGCCGGTCTTCGACTCCCGTTCGGCCACGAGCTCACGGCCGAGTGGCGAGGTCGCTCCCTTCGAGGGCCTGAGCGGCCCCTCAGGGCCGTCGAAGGCAGACTCGAGGAGCAGGCAGGCGTAACAAATAACCTAAAAGCCAAATAGGCGATTGTAATTCGTAACAGATAACCTAGAAGCTTAATAGCGGATTGTAATTCGTAACGTGAACGTATTTGTAATTATTCGTAATAAATACAACGCCAAGGCTAGCCAATTAGAATTAATAATTCGTAACGTGAACGTAAATGTATTTGTAATCATTCGTAATAAAAACATAAACAATAAACCAAGGCTAGCATAATAGCCGCAATAATTCGTAACGTATATGCATATCAATATCAAATCGACCCACATGGACTTAACCCCGGCGATCAAAGACTACGTTTTTGACAAAGTCGGTTCGCTCGATAAGTTTTTCGACCGCGTCGACCAGGCTGACGTGGAGGTGGGCAAAACCACCAATCACCACCAAAAAGGGGATGTGTTTTTTTGCGAAATAAATTTGAGCGTGCCGAAAACTTTGCTGAGAGCCAGAGAAGAGCTTGATGATTTGTATAAAGCCATCAATAAGGCCAAAGACAGAATGCAAAGAGAATTGAAAAAATATAAAGGGAAGATGAATGTTTAACAAATTATTCTTTTAAGACGCCGTGAGGCGTCTTTTTTTTGACAGCAGTAAATTTTAAATGATATTTTTGTTGTGTGATTCGAAGCTCGGAACTTGAAAGGGGGAGTGTCATGGAAGAGTCCATTAAGATTTCGATGTCCGATGACGTTGCCGATGGTCCCGGAGGTCAGAGCGTCAGCAAGCGTCTCTGTCGATTCTGGGATGACTTTTGCGATAGGGGGATTGAACACGCGGTTCGTTTCATCTATCCATTACAGTTTCTCTCCACGGACGAGCGAGCCCTGGCCGATTACATGATACGTCGGGTCAGAACGCCATACTCCATTTTGTTGGATCCGATGTTCATCGTCTATATGTCTGAACATTCGTCTGGCCAGTTTACTTGGCGTCCGTTCGACGGCGCGAGGAAAAAAGGAAAGAAGCTGGAATTGGAGATGATCTTTGAGTGTGACGTTGTAATGATAGCTATCATTTTGCAGGAGTTAGCGGTCCAGGTGTATTCCTTGAATTGCCGTTATGCGCCGCCAAAGGATGTTGAAAAATCCTTGGTTGCGATGGCCAGAGAAAGTCTGTACAGACGAAACGCAAAAGCGGCGATTGATGGAGAAGTGCTGGCCTGCATGGAGGCGGAGACCCCCTTGCTTAGGATCGCGCACAGCGGCCCGCGCATGGTTCTGTTTTTCGCAAACAGAGAAATCAAAAACGCCCTCGAGATGAATCACTATTTCGAGTGGCTCCGCAGCGAGAAATGGGTGTTCTAAAGCGGTCTCACATGACTGCTTTTTTGAATTACTTCGCTGTTTTTTGTTGAGATAGGAATCGATTGAATAATTCAATTTTTTTGTTATACTGGCAATTATATGGATGACATAATTATTATAGGCGCGAGCTTTGCGGGTCTGAGTCTGGCTCATCATTTACCCGAGGATTATAAAATTTTAATTATAGAGAGAAAAGCTTCGCTTCGTTCCAATTTTGAATCGACTGGATTGATCACGCAAGCGACCAGGGACCATTTGGCCGGTTTTGTTGACGTTGATAAATTCATACCGAATAAAATCACCACAATCGGCGTCTTCTCGCCGGATTATGATAAACATTTTTTTTCCAGCAATGACCGGCCTTGGATTTATTCGACGGACACGCCCTCGTTGATTTCCGAAATGGCTGAAACCGTTCCCGACAACGCGCGGATCGAAAAGGCCGCTGTTTTTTCTTCATTTTCGATCAAGAACGATTCAAAATATCCGGTTGAGGTGGAATATGAAAAGGACGGACAAAGATACAAGGTCGCGGCCAAATTTTTGGTCGGCGCCGATGGCGCGAATTCCAGAGTCGCCGCCGGAGACGCCCGTCTCTCGCAAAACAAGAAATTTTTAGCCGGCTTGGAAAAAGTATTTTACGGGAATATATGCTTCGGTCCTAATCCGCAAGCCACCGTTTATCATTTTTGGTTCGGCGCGTTTTCGTTGGGATATGGCGGCTGGCTGTCGCCGACAATCATCGACGGCCGTCCCGCTTTCCGAGTTGGCCTGGCCAAGCTGGAAAAAGATATCAAAGATTTGAAAAAGCTGGACGCTTTTATTGAGATTTTAAAAAATAAAGGAATTGTCAAAGCGGAAAGCGAGGCGATTTCCACTTTCGGCAGTTTGATTCCAATTGGCGGAGTTCTGCCTGAAATATTTACCGAACATGTTTTACTTTTGGGAGACGCGGCTGGATTTTGCGGCGCTTTCGCCGCCGATGGCATTAAGGGCGCCGTGTTATCGGGCAAGGTGGCGGCCAAGTTGTTGCCCCCGCATTTGAATGGCAATAAAACCAGTTTGTTGAAATTCAAAGATGAAATGCAAAAGTTTAATAAATTGATGACTTATTACAAGAAACAGAAATTTTATCGCTGGCTATGGAATAGAATGAAAAGGGATCGGACATTTCATTCAATGTATGATTTGATAGCCGAACATAAAGATGATTTTCTCGCCCACTTTTGCGACAGCAAAGACAATGCCAAAAGTCTTGCGAGAATAGCGATTACGCCGAAAAATTTCACCAAGGCCGCCAAATACGCTCTGTATGTGTTGATGGATATTATTTATTAAAAAAAGCGTTTTTTTTATCAAAAGCGGCACTACAGTTAAAATAAAAACATTGACTTTCTTTTTGACCATTGGTAGCATAAAATTAATTGTTCGCATGAAATAATTTGTAACCATTCCTGCCTGCTCCTCGAGTCTGAGTGACGAGGTTGTCAGACCTCCGTTCGGCCCGAGCTCACGGCCGAGGGCGGAGTCGAAGACCTGCCGGCAGGTGTAATAATATAACTCCAAGGCTAGCTAATTTAGAAGTAATTATTTGTAACGTGTATGAAGAAAATATTTTTAATTATTTCATTCTTGTTCATTTTAACCGCCTGCGGCAATCAGTCCGACAATGGCATGGCCGGCGCTACCGAGCGCGAGATTAAAGCCTGCGAATTGGTGAAAGAATTCGTGGTTTTCGAAAGTCCGGACACGGAAAATGTTTCTTGTGTGCAATGTTTTTTGAAAGATCCGACCGTCTATGTCCCCGCTGATACCGTTTGGGTCGCTTTGGATCCGAAGCCGTCCGCCGAGCATCCCAATTACGAAAATTATTTGCGAAACAAAGAATACAAAGAACAAAATAACATTGAAACGCCGGCCACGACATTATTGGTCGATCCCGACAATAATATTGTGCTGGACCCCAACATTGGCGGACAATTATCCATATTGTTTTTCGAAAAAACGGACAGCAGTTTTGTTCGCGTCACCGATGACAGCCGCTTGGTTGAGCTTTACGGAGAGGATATATTAAAATAGAACGTTTTATTGCAGGCGCTTATAGTGAAATATAAACTGAGTTATGATTTTTCCATTTTTTCGAGAACAATCAGCAGAAGAGCCAATGCCTTCAATGCCGAAAAAAGAGAATCCTTTGGCTGAACGTCAGCAAACTCACCAAGAGTTTTTGGATCAGGCGCTGGAAAGGGGTCAGACAGAGTACGTGCAATTTTTGCTGGATTGTCCGTGGGTTGAATTGAAGAAACAGTTAACGATCGGAGAATTCCAATTCAACGTTTCCAAAGTTTTGCGTTCGAAGCGAGCCAATCGTTTAATGACCGTGATATTATCGGATAAGGGAGACGGAAAATTGATACCCAGATTTGTTTACAAATCGAGTTCCAATAAATCGTGGTGCGCGGCAACGGGGCTGGAGGAAAAAGAAAAGTCTTACAGGTATAAAAAGGGAAAGCATGGCGCCACTTATGGATATGAAAATAAGCTCGTGCCCGAATTGCAAAAAGTTCTAGACGAGCTGGAGACCGAGCCCGAAGATATTTTTGCCGATATTATTGGAAGATTTCATTCAGATGATATCAGGAAAAGCATGGGCGATGACTTCAGCGACGATACCTACGAAAAGGAAATCGAAAATATTGAAATGGAAAGCTTGCGGCCGTTTCTAAAAGAAGGTTATTTGCCGGGCAGCTTAACAGCGGAGGATGCCGGCGATTATTTCGAATCCTTGGACGACGATTTCCCCGGCTCCTTTGTGCCTGATTTTAAAAAAATTCCCACGAGCGTGCGCGAATCAGATGATGTTACTTATGAAACGTATCCGGCGCTGCTCGAGGGGAGTTCGATTGAATGGGAGATGGCCTATAATAAAGAAGGCAGAGTTTGGATTGAGAGGATAGCGCTTCTTCCGATTGAGGTCAGCAGTTACGGCACTCAACGAAATGTTTTGGTGGTTGGTCTGCTTGGCCATAAGCCCTTTGATTACGCTTCACAGGCCGGCGGTCTGGAAAAAGGAGAATATGAGGAATTATCGGCTTCTCAAAAAGATGATCCGCGGCGAATCATCGATATTACTCCGCTTTTAAATAAACTTAAACCGATTCGTCAGTTTAAAAAACAGCTAAAGTTTGCGTGATGTTTTTTATTTGACATGGCGATTTTTTAACTCTAAAATATTATTAGAACAATAATAAAATTTATGGCTTTAGACGACAAGGATTTACAAAAAATAGGGGAGAAAATAGACGAAAGGCTTGATCAAGGTTTTGGTAGGTTTAGGCATGAGATAGTGGAAGTAATTGAGCAGAATATTAATCCCCAGTTTGACGAGCTAAGAGCTGGCGTCAGTGATTTGAAATCCGATGTCAGCGAGCTGAAATCCGATGTCAGCGAGTTGAAATCTGACGTGAATAATATAAAAGCTCAGATGGTTACTAAAGATTATCTCGATGATAAACTCGCTGATTTGCGTGGAGATTATGTTGTTTTAATGAGGAAAGAAGATAAGAAATTGACAAAATTGGTTGAAATATTGACTAGAAGAGAGTTGATTGACACAGCTGACGCGGATGAAGTGCTAACCTTGGAGCCGTTTCGAAAGGTATAAGATATTTTTTAATGCAAAAGAAGCCCCGCTCGGGACTTCTTTTTTTATCTCGATTCTTTATTTTTTCCTGAGCGACACTTCATCCGGATGCTCACTGCCGCAATCGAATTGAGACATGTCCGTCAAAAAATTCAAATTGGCTTTGCCGCTTTCAATTGCCAGCTCCGCTATTTGTTTGTCGTTTATTGCCACGGAAGCGGTGTTCGGAGACGACGGCTCAATCAGCGCATTGACTTCGCAGGTATGGCCGGCTCCGTAGACCGCGTCCCATCGGCCGGTTAATTCGCCTTGGTCGGTTAAAGCGATGATTAAATCCGCGGTAATATTTTCGTTGTCGATCGTGTAAGTATTGACGAAATTAAAATAAGTTTCCAGCAATTGTTTCACGCAGTCCGCATCTTGGCAATGTTCGCCGAAATAATTTTCCAATTTGGTTATGGGTTTGAATTCCGTTTTTTGCCAATCCAGCACGGCCGTATTGTAAATCGACCAGCCGCTCGGTCCTTTTTTATAACCTTCGGTCAAGATAATGATTTCATTTTCACGATCAAAATCGATATTGGTGAACATGACCGAAACGATGCCGATATTGTCCACGGTTTCGTTGTCGAATTGGTGAAATGCGGGAAAAGCTATTTCTTTGTAACCGGCGGTTTTCGGCGCCAGAACTTTGCCGTAAAATTCGCATTGAACGCAGCCTTGCGCTTTGTAAAACATCAGGATGGCGTCATTCCACGCCCCGAAGTCGCCGCTTTGCGGCAGGTATTCCAATTCCGCCCCGGCATCCAAATGTCCTGCCGCGATTTTGGATATATCGGACATGGCCTCCGTTGATTCGTCGGTCGCGGCCGAAAGATCCAAAGACGCGTTTTGAGTGAAATCATCGTTGAAATGTTCCGGTGATTCATTTTTCAATTCAATGGAATTCGTTTGATCTTGATCGCCGGCGTGTTTTATTTTGCCCGCGATTTTCCAAATCGAGTATCCGAAAATGGCCAAAGTGATAATGGCCGTTATGATTAAAGCCGTTGGAACGGATTTTTTTCTGATGTCTTTTAAAGCCATATATTTGTTATATTTATTGAATTTTAGCATTTTCTCGCCCAAAAGTAAAGTCTTTGACCGGGTGTTTGAAATTTGTCGGATAAAGTGTTAAGATGAAATAGATTTTAAAGCCGGCAAGGTTCCAAATCGGATCTGGCGACCGGCTGTCTTGATCAAATGATTTATGTCAATTTTCACGAAAATTTTAGGAGACCCGAATAAAAAAGTCATTGATGAATTGATGCCGATTGTTGACGCTGTCAATTCTTTCGGGGACGCGTTGTCCGTCTTGACCGATGATGAGCTGAAGAATAAAACTTCGTATTTCAAGGCTCTTTTGGCAAGCGGCAAAACGCTTGATGACATTTTACCCGAAGCTTTCGCCACCGTAAAAGAGACCGCTTGGCGGTCTTTGTCGCTGAGGCATTTCAACTCTCAGGTTATCGGCGGCATGGTGCTTCATCAGGGCAAGATCGCGGAAATGAAAACCGGAGAAGGAAAAACATTGGCGGCCACCTTGCCCGTGTATCTGAACGCATTGGTCGGCAAAGGCGTGCATGTCATTACGGTTAATGATTATTTGGCGAAAAGGGACACCGTTTGGATGGGGCAGGTTTATGATTTTTTGGGTCTTTCGGTCGGCTGCGTCCAGCATGACAGCGCTTTTTTATATGATGAGAATTTTTCCGGAGAAAAAGAAGCGGATGAACAAAGAGACGCCAAAGGCGCTTATAAAGTGCAAGAAAAATTTCTAAGACCCGTTTCCAGAAAAGACGCCTACGCGGCCGATATCGTTTACGGCACGAATAATGAATTCGGTTTCGATTATTTGCGCGACAACATGGTTTCCGATATCAAACAAAAAGTTCAGCGAGAACTTAATTATGCCATTATCGACGAAGTCGACTCCATTTTGATCGACGAAGCCAGAACGCCGTTGATTATTTCCGCGCCGGCCGAAGAATCCGCTGATCTATATAATAAATTCGCCAAGCTGGTGCCGAAATTGATTGAAAATCAAGATTACAACATTGATGAAAAAATGAGAGCGGCGACCTTGACCGAAGAAGGCATTGAGAAAATAGAAAAAATGCTGGGTCTCGGCAATGTTTGGACCGAAGGCGGCATAAGAATGGTGCATCATCTGGAAGAAGCGCTGAAAGCCATGGCGTTATTCAAAAATGATCGTGATTATGTGATAAAAGACGGGGAGATCGTGATTATAGATGAATTCACGGGCAGATTGATGGAAGGCCGCCGTTATTCCGAAGGTTTGCATCAAGCGATTGAAGCCAAGGAAGGGGTGGAGGTCAGAAAAGAAAGCCGAACTTTAGCCACCATCACTTTTCAGAATTATTTTCGAATGTATGAAAAATTGAGCGGCATGACCGGCACGGCCGAAACCGAAGCCGAAGAATTCGGTAAAATTTACAAGCTGGATGTTTTATCCATTCCGACCAATAAAAAAATGATCAGGCAAGACGATCCGGACCGAATTTTCGCCACGGAAGCGGGTAAATTCAAAGCCATCGTCAACGAAGCGAAAATGCTTCATGAAAAAGGCCAACCGGTTTTGATTGGCACTATTTCGATTGAAAAAAATGAAATATTGAGCGGCTTGTTGGCGGCCGCGGGCGTGCCTCATCAGGTTTTGAACGCCAAAAATCATGAAAAAGAAGCCAGCATCATCGCGCAGGCCGGTAAAAGCGGCGGTGTCACCGTGGCCACCAACATGGCCGGCCGCGGCGTGGATATTATTTTGGGCGGCGTTCCGTTCGATAAAGAGGAATATGAAAAGGTAAAAAATTCCGGTGGTCTTTTCGTGCTGGGCACGGAAAGGCATGAATCAAGGCGCATAGACAATCAGCTTCGAGGCCGAGCGGGCAGACAGGGCGATCCCGGAGCTTCTCAGTTTTACGTTTCCGCGGAAGATGATTTGATGAGAGTTTTTGGTTCCGAGCGGGTCAAATCCATTTTGCAAACGCTTAAAGTTCCCGAAGACATGCCCATTGAGAATAAATTTATCAGCCGCGCCTTGGAAAAAGCGCAGGTCAGAGTCGAAGGTTATCATTTCGACACTCGAAAACATTTGGTTGAATACGACGACGTGATGAATAAACAGCGCGATTTTATTTATCGCAAAAGAAATTACATCCTAGGCGAGTCGGTCGAGTCTCCGGAAAAGGTGAGAGAAATCGTTATTGAAATGATCGATGGCGAGATCGAACAATTGGTTTCTTTTCATACGGCCGGCGAGGCGCAAAGCGCGTGGGACATCAAGGAAATAGCCGAGACCGCCAAAACCATGTTCCCGACGACTCCGGATCTTTTCGAACAGCTCTCCGCCTTGGAAAAAACGGCGGGCGATCGCGAAAATGACGCTATGGCTCGCACGGCTATTATTGAATTTTTGCAGAAGTCGGCTAAAAAGCAATATGACGCTTTGATTGAAAGAATAAATGAGGCGGGCAAAGATGTTGAGATCAGCATGCCTGTCATTGAAAAAGAAATATTGGTCAGGAGTATTGATAATTTATGGGTGGATCATTTGGACGCTTTGGACGGTCTAAGAACCGGCATCGGATTGCGCGGCTACGGGCAAAGGGATCCATTGATCGAATATAAAAAAGAAAGTCGATCGATGTTCGAACAACTTCAAAACATGATCGGCCAGCAGGTGGCGCGCAGTATTTTCAAAGTCGGTCTGATAAAACCGGAAACGCCCGGCGTGATGCAATCGCCAAACGTTTCTTTGAGCGCTCCGTCCAAGGTCGCCGGCTCTTCGAATTCGACATTTTCCGCGGACAAAATGAACGATCCGTACAAAACCGCTCGACGCCAGCTATCAAACCCGGTCAAGCAAAAGACGCGCGACGCATCTGGCAACAAAGTCGGCCGAAACGATCCGTGCCCTTGCGGCAGCGGCAAAAAATTTAAGAAATGTTGCGGAGGATAATCGATTTACATTATGCGCATATTCGGGTTGCGCTCCGCGCAAGATTCGGCTATAATGTTTTCACCGTTTAATCAATTTATTTATTAAAAATTTCCGCGCTAATAAGTTAAATGCTATGTCCAAGATAAAAAGCAGAACAAAAATACGAATTTTCGTCGGTGTTATAATCATTCTCGCCATGTTTTTGGCGATTGTGGATTTTCCGGCTTTGGCGAACAATTCGATCGGACAATTTCATACCAAGGATTTTCATTTGGGTCTTGATTTGCAAGGCGGCACTCATTTGGTTTATGAGGCCGATGTTTCTGGTGTCGAAGCGGGCGAAGAAGGCGCCGCGATGGAAGGACTCAGAGACGTTATTGAAAGACGAGTCAATGATCTGGGCGTGTCCGAACCTTTGGTGCAAGTCAATCGTTCCGGAGAAAAATGGCGAGTGATCGTGGAATTGGCCGGCATAAAAGACGTTAAAGAGGCGATTGGCAGAATAGGCGACACGCCGCTTTTGGAATTCAAAGAACAAAACACGGAAAAGTCCAGAGATCTGACCGCGGAAGAAAAACAACAAATGGACGCCTACAATAAGGACGCGAAAGCCAGGGCGGACGAAGTTTTGCAAAAAGCTTTGGCCGGAGAAGACTTCAATGAATTGGTGAAAAATTATTCCGAAGATGAGGATACCAAAAATAATAACGGCGAAATCGGCTATGTTTCGGAGAACAGTTTTTACGCCGAATTTCATCCATTGGTCAAGGATTTGTCCGTCGGTGAGACGGCGCCATCCACAGTGGAAAATCCCGATGGCATAAATATCGTGAAAGTTTTGGACAAAAGAGACGGACCTAAGGAAGTGGACGCCGCTCATGTTTTGATTTGCTACAAAGACGCGCTTTATTGCGAGCAAGATATTTCAAAAGACGAGGCCAAAGCCAAAATTGAGGAAATAAAAGCGCAGGCCGCGCCGGAGAATTTTTCCCAGCTGGCCAAAGACAATTCCGATGATCTAGGTTCAAAAGAAAACGGCGGAGATCTCGGTTGGTTCAGCGAAGAAATGATGGTCGAGCCTTTTGCCAAAGCGGCTTTTAATCTGGCCGACGGTCAAATTTCCGATATTGTGGAAACCGACTATGGTTATCATCTTATTTATAAAAAAAGCGAACGCGTGGAGCCGGAATTCAAAATAGCCAGGATTTTAATAAAAACTCAAAGCGAATCGGATTATGTGCCGCCGATTGAGGAATGGGCGAATACCGGTTTGTCAGGCAAGCAGTTGAAGCGATCCAGCGTGCAGTTTGATCCCAATACCAACGCTCCGCAGGTGGGTCTGGAATTCAATGATGAAGGGAAGACTTTATTCGCAGAGATCACCAAACGCAACGTGGGCAACCCCGTGGCCATTTATTTGGATAATTCTCCAATCAGCGTGCCGCGAGTCAACGAAGCGATTAGCGACGGGCGAGCGGTGATTTCCGGCAATTTTTCCATCCAGGAAGCCAAACTTTTGTCCCAGCGGCTCAATGCCGGCGCTCTGCCGGTTCCCGTGCAATTGGTCAGCCAACAGACCGTGGGCGCGACGCTGGGCGGAGAATCATTGAATAAAAGTTTGTTTGCCGGCATGATCGGCCTTATCGCCGTGGCGTTGTTCATGATTCTTTTCTATAGACTGCCCGGACTTTTGGCGGTTATCGCGTTGCTTGTTTATGGAGTGCTGGTATTGTTTTTATTCAAATACATTCCGGTTACCTTGACCTTGTCGGGCATTGCCGGTTTCTTGCTGTCGATCGGCATGGCCGTGGACGCCAACGTGCTCATTTTTGAGCGCATGAAAGAAGAAGTCAGAGACGGCAAACCGCTCGATTTATCCATTCGAGAAGGATTCAAACGCGCGTGGTCTTCCATTCGCGACGGCAATTTATCAACCTTGATCACTTGTTTTATTCTTGCTTGGTTCGGCACCAGCATGATCAGAGGCTTTGCCATTACGCTCAGTGTCGGTATTTTGGTCAGCATGTTTTCGGCCATTGTGATTACCAGACAGTTCTTGAAGGTGTTCATTACGCCGAAAAATCAAAATAAATCCAAAGTGCTGTGGCTGTTCGGAGTTAAAAAAAGGAGCTGATAATTCACAAAATATTTATGAAACAACAGATAATTCAAAAACGAAAAATATACCTGTCGATATCAAGCGTTTTGGTGTTGCTCAGCATTTTGAGTTTGATCGCTTGGGGGCTCAAGCCGGGCATCGATTTTACGGGCGGCAGTTTGCTGGAAGCCAGATTCAATGGCATTGAAACACCAACGGGCCAAGACGTAAGAACCAAATTGGCTGAATTGAATCTCGAAGGAGATGTTATTGTTCAGCAATCGGGAGATAACGGTTTATTAATCAGAATGAAAGTCGATGATGAACAAAATCATCAGGCTGTTTTGGACAAATTGAAAGAATCTTATAATGTCGGCGACAGTCAAAACGTGGAAGAATTGAGATTCGAATCCATCGGACCGTCGATCGGAGCGGAATTGCAGAAAAAGGCGGTGCTGGCCGTACTGCTCGTTTTGGTCGCCATAGTATTGTATATAGCCTGGGCGTTTAGAAAAGTGTCTTGGCCGATCGCTTCCTGGAAATACGGCGTGATCGCCATCATCGCTTTGTTTCATGATATTTTAATCACTTTGGGCGTTTTTTCCGTGCTAGGACATTTCGCCAATATCGAAGTAGGCTTGCCTTTTGTCGCCGCGCTTTTGACCATTCTGGGTTATTCGGTCAATGACACCATTGTGGTTTTTGACCGCGTCAGGGAAAATCTGGCCAAATTCGGCAAAAGCGATTTTGAAAAGTTGGTCAATGACAGCGTTAACTCCACTTTTGTTCGATCATTGAATACCTCTATGACCACCTTGCTTGTTCTGTTGGTGATTTTCATTTTCGGCGGCATGTCAATCAAATATTTCGCTCTGGCTCTGATGATCGGCATTTTGTCCGGCACCTATTCATCGATTTTCATCGCCAGTCCGCTTTTGGTGGTTTGGCAGAAGTTGATGACCAGAAGAAATCAATAAAAATATTAAAAAATGGCGATTGGCGCTGTTTTTTAAGTTGATAAAGCTTTTATGAAAATACTTCTTGTTCAAATAAGAAAAGATAAAATGAAGGAGCATGAATATGATTGTTTTTTGGCCGGTTTGGGTTTGGAAAAAGAAGAACTTGTTTCTTATGACATGTTTGGAAAAAAGACAATATCGCCCGCGGACGTGAAAGGCTATGACGCCGTGATCATCGGAGGCAGCGGTGATTATTCCGCTTATAACGAGGAGGGACTTGAATTCTTGGGAGAATTGAAAGCCTTCATGAATCACTGTTTGACGGTGAATATTCCGGTTTTGGGTGTTTGTTTCGGCATGCAGCTGGCGGCCGCCGCCTTTGCCGGAGAAGTGATAGAAGATAACGAGCAAAAAGAGGCCGGAGTTTTTAAAATATTTTTGACGGAGCAAGGCAGTCAAAATTCCATTTTTGAAGGTCTGAGCGATTCTTTTGACGCCGTGATCGGACATATGGATTGCGTTAGTCGTTTACCGGAGAACGCGGTGTTATTGGCTTATTCTAAAAAGTGTCCGATTCAAGCTTTTACTTTCCCGAATAAAAATTTTTATATGTTTCAATTTCATTCCGAATTGTCAAAAGAAGGCATGTTGGAGCGATTGAGGTTTTATTTCAACAAGGGGTATGCGAAGCAGGAAGAAATAGACGATATTTCAAATAACGCGCCGCTTGTAACCGAACCGATGCGTATATTGAAAAATTTCAAGAAAATAGTCGAAGAAAATGCAAAAAAAAGGCCTTTATAAACGGGCTTTTTTCATTGGTAATTTTGATTGACTCATTCCTGAAAAATTGCTAAGTTGTATAATCAAAAGGATAATTGTGATTGTCGCTTTGCTCAATTGTCTAAATTTAGACAAAAAGTCGGTTTTGTGAATTTATCTGAAAGGGCTTGACACTAATCCTAAAAGATGATATTATATAATTATATTAATTTATAACATTACTTTAACTATTTAATTATAGTTGAGGCTTGTCCGGCTTTCATTATCATTTATGGTGGATTATAGCGTAAAAAATAAACAAGCGGTCAGACAGTTGCTTGATAATCTGTTTTCAGAGCTTCCCGGCAGAGAGAAGGATGTTTTGATTCGCAGAAATCAGTTGCTCAAAGAGCTGTCAAAAGGCGAAACTTTGAAAGAAATCGGCGATGAATACAACATCACCAGAGAAAGAGTTCGTCAAATTGAAAATGAAGGCATCAAAAAACTTTTGAAAGCCAGCGAAACCAAGAAAGAATTGATCCAAATGATCGAGGAAGATCTGTTGAATTATGTTGAAAGAAACGGCGGAGCCGTCTTGGAGCAATCTTTGCTGGACAATTTCGTGAATCAATTGGATTTGGAACAATACAATGAAAACGCGGTTTTGTTTGTTTACGACAAATTGATCGATACGATCGTTTATCGATCCGAAAACGGCGATTTTCACAGTCATTGGCATCAAGCGGATCTGAACGTCGATCACATTAGTGAATTATTGAATAATTTGATTTCTCATTTCGAAGAGAATAAAAAGCCGTTCACTTCGCAGGAATTGTTTGACCACTTGAGCAATCATGAATTGGTCGTTTCCAATGCCGCGCATTATGATAAGTATTTGTCAAAATACGCGGACGACGGCTTGAATCTGTCTTTCATTTTGCAAAGCTATTTGAATCTCAGCAAAAAAGTGAAGAACAATATTTTGGATCAATGGGGACTTGCCCATTGGCCTGAAATCAAGCCGAAAAAATTGTCGGAAAAAATCTATCTCGTTTTTTTGAGCTCCAATAAACCCCTGCACTTCAATGAAGTCGCGGAAAAAATCAATTCGGCCGGCTTTGACAGAAAAAATATTTGTTCGGCCACCGTGCATAATGAATTGATCGCCAATGAAGGCTACACTTTGGTGGGCCGAGGCATCTACGCGCTCAAGGCTTGGGGGTATCACACGGGAACGGTCGCGGACGTTATCGAGAAGATTCTGCAAGAAAGCGGACCGATGGAAAAGGACGCGATTTACGAAGCTGTGCTCAAGCAAAGATTGGTTAATAAATCGACGATTTACCTTTCGCTGATAAATAAAGACAAGTTTGTGAAAGGCGAAGGCAATAAATTCTTGCTGAAATAATGAAAATATAAAAATCGGGCGTTCAGCCCGGTTTTTTTGTTTTGAAAGTGCATAAACATGAGGAAAACTTTGGCGGTCGAATTATAAATATGTTATAATATCAGCATATATGAATTCCATACAATTCGGAGCATTAGAATTGGATTTGACCATTATCCAAAAATTGGCGCGAATGCCTCTTTACGAAAGTTTGTGGTATTTATTCATCCATGGCGGTTGGATTTTGTTTTTGATAATTTTTCTTTGGGGAATGAAAGAATTGTGGATGTATTGGCGCGAGACCGTTTTCGATTCCAAACAGTCGTATGTTTTTTTAGCCATTGATATTCCCAGGCTGATCGAGCAGTCGCCCAAAGCGGTGGAAAACATTTTCGCGGCCTTGGCCGGCGCGCATAACGATCCTAATTTGAAAGAGAAATACATTGACGGCTATTTTCAAGTGGGCTACAGCATGGAAATCGTCAGCATCGACGGCTTTGTCCAATACGTGGTCAGAACGCCGGTTAAGTTCAGGGAATTGGTGGAAGCGGCCATTTACGCTCAATATCCGGATGCCGAATTGACCGAAGTCAATGATTACGCGACTCCGGTGAAAGTGAAATTTCCGGATGAAGAATACAATCTTTGGGGCGCTGACATTCAGCTGGTTAAGCCGTATTATTATCCCATCAGAACATATCCGGAATTTGAGCATCAGATGACGCAGGAGTTAAAAGATCCGCTGGCCGCGCTTTTGGAAATAATGAATAGAATCGGCAAAGGAGAACAGCTTTGGTTTCAAATCTTGATCGTGCCAGTGCTCGGCAAAGATTGGGTCGCCCCGGCCATCAAGGAAATGAATAAGATTTTGGGGATTAAAACCGAAGTCAAACAAACTCTTTTGGACAAAGCGCTGACCGCGCCATTGACCATTTTGCAAGCTGCCGGTGAGATGCTCGTTGGCGGAGAAGCCGGAGAAAAAAAAGAAGAGAAAAGAGATCCCAATATAATGGCCTATTTGCCGCCGGATAAAAAAGCTCAAGTCGAAGGCATCGGCAGAAAGACAAGTAAAATTGCTTACAAGACGAAAATGAGATTTGTTTATTTCGGCAGAAAAGAAGTTTTTAAAAAAGGTTTGGCGGTTTCGGGCATGTTTGGAGCGCTCAAGCAATTCAATACCGAAGATTTGAATTCCATGAAGCCGAGAAAAGAAACCAAAACCGTGCCGCCTTATATTTTTCCGAAAAAAAGAATGGGCAAAAAACAAAACAGAATTTTGGAATTGTATAAAAGCCGATCCATGGATTCGTTCGGCGACGCGTTTTATATGAATATCGAGGAGTTGGCCAGTTTGTGGCATTTCCCGACCATTGAAACCAAAGCTCCGCTGGTTCAAAAAATAGATAGTAAAAAGGCCGGCGCGCCCATGAAATTGCCCACGGAAATGATGGAAGAGCGGCCGATTTTGGGCACGCCGATAATTTCCGGCAAAAAGAAACAAAAAGTTGGCAAGTCCAAGGCCAAGTTCGAACCTTTGATTGATTTTGCCACCGATGATTTCGAAAAGCGGTTTGCCGTGGATAAGACCGGACAGACGACCGCGGCCAGGAAAAAATTGATAAAAGAAAAATATAAAATAGAAGAAACCGAAAATGAAGAAGCAATTGATGAAAATATTTTTCAAAAAGAAACTCCGTCCGATCTGATCGATCAAAAATTTTCCATCAATGAAGAAAAAAATGAAGCGCCCGTAAAAAGAGACAAAAACGATTCGGACTTCGGCGCGCCGAATAATTTGCCCTTTGTGGAATAAATTAAATATGCCAAAACACAATCCGGACATCGCGGTTTTCGGTGAAACAAACTTTCGAAACGAAAGGCGTCGTTTTGGAATTAAGCAAGACGATCGGCGCCGGCACATGTATGTTGTCGGAAAAACCGGCGTGGGTAAATCCGTAATGTTGGAGAATTTGATCAATTTTGACGTTACCAACGGCCACGGTTTGGCGGTGGTGGATCCGCACGGCGAGCTGGCGGAAAAAGTGATTGATTTCATTCCCAACAACAGAATAAACGATGTCATATATTTGAATCCGGCTGACATTGATTACCCGATCGCTTTTAACGTTTTGGAAAAAGTGGAACCCAAATACAGATATTTGGTGGCTTCCGGTCTGATCGGCGTGTTTAAGAAAATTTGGGCGGACAGCTGGGGACCTCGTTTGGAATATTTGCTCAGAAACGCGCTCTTGGCCTTGCTTGATTATCCGGACAGCACTTTGCTCGGAGTCAATAGAATGCTGGTCGATAACGATTATCGAAAAAAAGTGGTGGCAAAAATTCAAGACCCGGTAGTCAAGGCTTTTTGGTTGAATGAATTCACCAAATACAATCAGCAGTTTTTGGTGGAAGCTATTTCGCCTATTCAAAATAAAGTCGGTCAATTTTTATCCACCTCGATTATCAGAAATATTGTCGGTCAGGTAAAATCCACCATCAATATCAGGAAGGCGATGGATGAAAATAAAATAATCATTCTCAACCTGTCCAAAGGACGAATCGGTGAAGACGCGTCAAGTTTGCTCGGCGCCATGTTCATCACCAAAATTCAATTGGCGGCCATGAGCCGCGTGGATATTCCCGAAGAAGAAAGAAACGATTTTTATTTGTACGTCGATGAGTTCCAGAATTTCGCCACCGAAAGTTTCGCCAACATTTTGTCCGAAGCCAGAAAATATCGTTTGAATTTAATCATCGCTCATCAATATATCGAACAGCTCGGAGAAATCGTCAAGCCCGCGGTTTTCGGCAACGTGGGCACGCTGGTGATCTTCAGAGTGGGCGCCATGGACGCCGAGGAATTGGTCATGGAATTTACTCCCACTTTTACGGAAGAAGATTTGGTGAATTTGCCGAAATACAACGTCTATTTGAAATTGATGATTGACGGTGTGTCTTCTGATCCGTTTTCGGCGACGACCTTGCCGCCGGTGGCCAAATCAACGGGTAACATTGAGCAGATTATCATAAATTCCAGGGAAAGATACGCCAAATCCCGCGAAGAAGTGGAAGAAAAAATAGCCCGTTGGAGTGGCGTGGAAACCGAAGCCATGCTACTTCGCGCTGAAAAAGATTTGAAAGAAAAGCAGACGGAAGGCGAGAGCGACGAAAAACCGTCTGATGGCGGCGCCATTGAAAAGAGCATTGATTTTTTAAGAAATTACCGCAAGAAAATAATGCCTGTGGAAGAAGCCGAGATTATGGAAGAAAAGGCGGAGGAAAAGGCGGAAGAAAAGGTTGAGGAAAAAGTCGTCAAAAAGGAAGTTTTGTCGGAAAAGAAAGCGGAAAGCGACGCCAAACCGGCTTATGAAGATATAGTCAAATGCGATTGGTGCGACCAGCGAACCAGAATCAATTTCAAACCGGATCCTTCAAAACCCGTTTTATGCAAAGAATGTTTGAAAGATTATCGTCGCATGCAAGCCAAAGGCATTGAGCCGCCGAAAAAATTGAACAAAAACGCGCCAACGACATCGCCCGCACCTCGAAAAATAGACGAGCCAAAGGCGGTCGTTGAAAACAAATTGAGTTTATCCGCGGTCATGAAGCAAAAGCCGGCGTCTTTTAACGCGACTCGAAATTCTCACAGCGGCGCCAAGGTCGTCAGGCCCGAGGCTACGGCCGCGATCAAACCAAGGCCGGTTGTCGCGGAAAAAAAGCCCAAAGAAACAGAGCTTAAAGCGGGGGAGGAGGTTAATTTATAATTTAATATTGCTGCACATTGTTACGAATTACAATATTCTATTTAGCTTTCAGGTTATTTGTTACGAATTACAATATTCTCAGGCTTAAAGATATAGGCGAATGTAATTTGTAACATCTGTCTATAGACCAAATGGAATTTTGTACTTCGTAACACATATTAATCGGCCTAATAGATAATTGTAATTCGTAACAAATCGCCAAAATAGCTATCTAGTGAATGTAATTCGTAATATCCATATACTTAATGAGAATAATAAAATTATGAAAAAAATGATTTTTGGAGGATTGACGGCGATTCTCTTTTTTTTATCGGCCAATTTTTCGGCCGCGCAGGTTTTGCCGGCGGATACTTTGCCTTGGCGCATAACTTCTTTTGACTCCGTTATCGATCTGCATGAAAACACTGATTTCACGGTGACGGAAAAAATTTCCGCCACGTTCAATGAACAGCGGCATGGAATTTTTCGATACATTCCATTGAAATATTCAACCGCCGGAATTTTTAATTATTTTTTGAAAATAAATTTGGAAGGGATTTATAAGCCCGATAATTCGGCCTGGAATTTCGAGCGAACGCAAAGCGGCAATTTTTGGGAATATAAAATCGGCAGTCCGGATGAATTGATCGGCGGTCAGCAAAGATTCGACATCATTTACGATGTTAGTCGCGGCATCAGGTTTTTCGATGATCATGACGAGTTGTATTGGAACGTGACCGGCAACGATTGGGAAGCGCCGATCGCCAAAGCCACGGCCACGGTGCTGTTGCCGAAACAAATATCCAAGCAAGACTTGAATTTCAAATGCTACACCGGTCTCGCCGGCGCCGTCGCCGAGGACTGCAATTATATTTTCGACGAAGACGCCAAGACGATCGCCTTCAGCACTTTCGATCAACCCAATGCCATGGATAATTATTTGACCGTCGCGATCTCATTTCCCAAAGGCTATCTGACCGAATATTCCAAATCGAAAAAGATCGGCATTTTTTTGGGCGACAATTATCCGATTTTCCTGCCGATTTTTGCTTTTATTTTAATGTATTTTTGGTGGTTGAAAAAAGGCAAAGACGAAAAACCGAATAAACCCGTGATCGCCCAGTATGAGGGCGCTGATTTGATGACGCCCAGCTTGGTGCCGGTGATTGAAAAGGAAAAAATGTTTTCTCCTCGAGATTTGCCGGCGGAATTGGTGCATTTGGCCACTTTGAGAATTTTAAAAATCAAAGAAATCAACGCGGAAAAAGGGGAGTATGAAATAATCAAAAATCGCGAGTGGGCGGATAACGCCAAAATCACCGCGTATCAAAAATTATTGCTCGATAAAATTTTCGCGGGAGGATCGGAAACGGTTAAGTTGGCTGATTTGAAAGAAAAATTCGATTACAAAGATTCAGCCGCGTATATCAAATCCGCCAAAGATTATATTGAAGAAAAAAAATATTACGTCAATCCCGTGGCGACCAAAGGGCTGTTTATTCTTTTGGGCATGTTTATTTTAGGCGCGGGCATCATTTTTGGCGCGGGCGCGCAAAATATGGCTCTGTTTCTGGGCTGTGTTGTCAGCGCGATAATCGTCATCGTCTTTGGGATTTTCATGCCGAAAAAATCAAAAGAAGGCATGGACATGCTTTGGCATGTCAAGGGATTGAAAGAATATATCAATGTGGCGGAAAAAGACAGAATCAAGGGCGAGGAAGCGGCCAATATTTTCAGTAAGGTTCTGCCGTTCGCCATGGTAATGGGCATGACTGAAAAATGGGTCACCGTGTTTGACGGTATTTTAAAACAGCCGCCGGAATGGCTGGAAGTCCAAAATCCGAATGTTTTCGCCATTCCTTATTTGTACACGGCGCTAAATGGCTTTGAGTCTCAAGCCAATAAAGGTTTTGCCCCTGCTTATCAAAGCGGCGGCTCATCGGGCTCGAGCGGTTTTTCGGGAGGTTCTTCAGGCGGAGGGTTTGGAGGAGGAGGTGGAGGAAGCTGGTAAATCCCAAATCATAATATGGAAAATATTCGTTTGCAAAAATACCTGGCCGATTGCGGCATTGCTTCTCGTCGGAGCGCCGAAGAATTGATTTTGCGTGGAAAAGTCAAAGTCAACGGAAAAACGGTTAAAGAACTTGGCGTCAAAGTTGATCTGAAAGATAAAGTTGAATTTAATGGCAAAATTGTAAAGCCCGAACAAAAGAAAATTTACATCATGCTCAATAAGCCAATCGGCTATTTATCGACTGTAAAAAAAGGCAAAGAAAAAGGCAAAACCGTTTTGGATTTGGTCAAAGTCAAAGAAAGATTATTTCCGATCGGCCGGCTGGATAAAGATTCGAGCGGACTTTTGATCTTAACCAATGATGGCGACTTGGCTTTGAAATTGACTCATCCCAGATTTGAAAAAGAAAAGGAATATTCGGTGACGGTTGATAAAGAAATCACCAAAAGTTTTATCGAGCAAATGAAAAAGGGGGTTAAAATAACGGAGGGCAAAACTTTGCCGGCCAAAGTTAAACAAACTGACTCAAAGAATTTTCAAATCGTTTTGCGAGAAGGCAAGAACAGGCAAATCAGGAGAATGTGCGAGAGTTTGGGCTATCGAGTCCGGAGTTTGAGCCGAATCAGAATCAATAAATTGAAACTGGCCGGATTGAAAAGCGGGGAATTCAGATATTTGAATGAAGAGGAGATTAAGAATCTCGTGTTATGAATATTGTTACGAATTACAAGATTCTAAGGCATATAGCTATAGATGAATGTAATTCGTAACAAATAACCTGAAAGCTAAATAGAATATTGTAATTCGTAACAATGCAACAATGAAGCAATGTGCTATAATTAAAATGAATATACAAATAAAAACACATGCTCTACAAACCATGCGGAGCGGCGCGAGAAGTGACCGGCTCCAGACATTTATTTGAAATAAATAAAAATAAAATACTGTTTGATTGCGGCTTGTTTCAGGGCGGCAAAAGGGGCGAAGCGGACAAGAAAAACCGTGAGTTTTTGTTTGATCCCAAGGAAATAAAAGCTTTGGTTTTAAGCCACGCGCACATAGATCACGCCGGCATCATTCCGCGATTGGTAAAATTAGGTTTTAAGGGATTCATTCATTCTACGGCCATCACCAAGGAATTGGTGGAGCTATTGTTGCTTGATTCAGTAAAAATTCAAAAACAAGACGCCAGATACAGCGGCCGGCACCTGAATAGAAAAATCGAGCCGCTCTATAATGAGGTTGATGTCAGAAAGGCCGTCAGTTTGTTCGTTGTTCATTCTTATCACGACGAGTTTAAGCCGATCAAAGGCGCGACCATCGAGTTTTTCGACGCCGGACATGTTTTGGGCTCGGCCATAACGTTGGCGAATTTCAACGAAGCGTCTCGAAATTTGAAATTGATCTACACCGGAGATTTGGGCAGAAAAAATTTGCCTATCTTAAATGATCCGGAACAAGTCGAGAAAGGAGATGTTTTGATCACCGAAACGACTTATGCCAGCCACTTGCATGAATCAAATCTTCAAGCCAAGCAAGAGATCGAATGGATCATCAATGACGTGGTCGGCCGCGGTGGAAAAATAATCGTGCCAGGATTTTCGCTCGAGCGCACTCAGGAACTGGTTTATATTTTGAATCAGCTGTATCAGGAGAAGAAAATTCCGCCGGTGCCCGTTTTTGTGGACAGTCCGCTGTCAACCAAGATTTCCAAAGTGTTTATGAGGCATCCGGAAGCCTATGACAAAGAAACCGCGCAGGAGTTTTTGCAAAAAAAGAAAAGTCCATTTTATTTCGACAGTTTGAAATATATTACGGACAAGGAGGACTCGCAAAAATTGAATTCATTCAAAAAATCCTGCATTATAATTTCCGCTTCTGGCATGTGCGAGGCGGGCAGGATCGTGCATCACTTGAAGTTCAATGTCAGCGACGCCAAAAATTTGATCCTGGTCGTCGGCTACATGGCCAAAGGCACCTTGGGCAGGCAATTGGTGGAAAAGCAAAATTATGTTTACATTTTGGGCGAAAAATATCCGCTGCGAGCGCAGGTGGTCGTGCTGAATTCATTTTCCGCTCACGCGGACAAGCCCGAGTTGCTTGAATTCGCCGGTAATATAAAGGGATTGAAAAAAATATTTTGCGTTCACGGCGAAGAAACGGAAAGTTTGGTGATGAGGGATAATCTGTATAATATCAATAAATTCACGGGTAAAGTCGAAGTCCCGAGATTGGGAGAAACTTTTATTTTGTGATATGAATTTCGTCGATCAAATTTATAAAAAAATAGTCAATATTGAAATTCAGGGCGCGACGAGTGTCTGCGAGGCCGTGCTTTTGGCGCTGAAAAAAGAGTCGGCTGACAAAAAAATGAAAACTTCCGCCGATTTGATAAGAAGTTTGCATCGGGTCGGCCATTATTTGAGCCGCGCCAGAGCGACCGAACCAATGGCCGAAAACGCGGTCAGGTTTGTCGAGCATCATTTGAGGCAAAATAGGGAAATGGAATTGAAAGAATTGAGAGTTTTAATAAAGCGCGGCATTGACGGATTTTTGTTTCGCTTGGCGACCAATAAAAAAAATATTCGCGATGTCGGCGAGCGGTTGATTGAAGACGAAGACAATGTCTTCACCCATTGCCATTCGTCAACGGTGATCGATGTTTTGGCCGAGGCGAAAAAGAACAAGAAGAAAATTCATGTTTTCAATACGGAAACCAGGCCTCTTTTTCAAGGCAGAATCACCTCAAAGGAATTGATTAAGAAAAAAATTGAAAACACGCAGGTCGTTGATTCGGCCGGACCGTTTTTCGTCAGTCAATACACAAAAGATTATGACATGGATGTTTTGTTGCTGGGTTGCGATGCTATTTCCCAAAGCGGTGACGCCGTGAATAAGATCGGTTCGCTCGGCTTGGCTTTGGCGGCCAAAGAAGCTGATATTCCCGTTTACATCGCCACGCAATCTTTAAAATTGGATCTTGACGCCAAATATTTGAAAAATTTGGAAATTGAAAAGCGTCCAAGCAAGGAGATTTGGCCCGGCGCGCCGGAAGGCGTTGAAATAATCAATTACGCTTTTGATATTATTCCGGCCAAATACATTACCGGTTTCATTACCGAACTCGGCGTCCTAAAGCCGAAGCGTTTGGCCAAAAGCGTCAAAGCGGCTTACCCGTTTTTAATATGATTAAGTTGATCATTTGGGATTTGCTTGGCGTGCTCTATGAAAACGGGGAAGTCAATCCGTTTGCTCGGGCAATCTTAGCTGAATTTGAAAAAAAGAGTATTGAAAACGTTTGCGTCAGCAATCTTTCACCGGACACGGTTCATCGACTCGCTGAGCAATTAAATATCAAACATGTTATAATATGCCAAGAAGAAGGTTTTTCTAAGAAAGAAACGCCGGTTTACGAAAAGGTCTTGTCCGATTTTAAAGTAAAAGCAAATGAGGTTTTATTTATTGACGATAATGAGAGCAATTTGGCGGCCGCGCGAAAAATAGGTATAAAAACGGCCGTTTTTAGAGGAAAAAAGGGCAATGCGGATTTTGCGATTGATGATTTGGTAGATGTTTGGGGGATACTTGCACATATCATGGATCATGCCTGCCCGCCGACCTGTCCGCCGTAGCTTCACCGGAGGCGGAAGCTTAAGAGCGAAGGCGGGGATCACGTATCATGGAGCATTGTTACGAATTAAAATCATCGAGTAGGCCGATTAATACATTTTACGAATTACATTCACTTATAGCTTTATGCCTAAGCATCTTGTAATACGTAACAAATTACCTAAAAGCTAAATAGAATCTTGTAATTCGTAACAATGAAACAATGGAGCAATGGAGCAATCTTCGCCTTGTAATCCCGGTTTCCGGTTTCAAATTACCCATTATCGATTACTAACCATAAAATATGTCCTCAATAAAATTCGTTGAAATCGGCTACAAACCAAAGGTTGAAAAGGAGCTGATCGCTACTTTTTACATGGAGCCGCATAAAGTTAAATTTCACGAAGCGGCGGACGCCGTGGCCGGCGAAAGCTCAATCGGGTCTTGGACGGAGCTGAAAACCTTGAGTCCGAAAACCGCAGTTCGTCTGAAGGCGCGGGTGTTTTATATCAACGAGAAAAAAAAGATCATCAAAATAGCTTATCCCATGGATTTGTTCGAGAAAGGCAGTATCCCGCAGTTGCTTTCAAGTCTGGGCGGTAACATTTTCGGCATGAAAGCCGTGAAAAATTTGCGTTGGCAAGATATTGAATTTCCAAAAAAATACATTGATTCTTTCATGGGACCGGCTTTCGGAATTGAAGGAATCAGAAAAATTTTAAAAGTGAAAAACAGAGTTCTTTTGGGCAGTATCATCAAGCCGAAAGTGGGTTTGTCCGCCTTGGCGCAAGCCAAATTATCCGCGGTCGTCTGGCTCAACGGCATTGACTTGATCAAAGACGATGAGAATTTGACGGACATGGCTTTCAATCGATTCGAAGATCGAGTGAAAAAAGTTTTTGAATGGAAGCGCAAAGTGGAAAAGGAAACCAAACAAGAAAAACTTTACGCCTGCAATATTACGGCCACGCCTGATGAAATGCTCAGACGCGCCAAGTTGGTTAAAAAATACGGAGGCAGGTGCGTAATGATCGATTTGGTCTCGGTCGGTTTGGACAATGTCCAGTATTTGCGAAAACAAAAATTAGGTTTGATAATTCACGGCCATCGAGCCGGTCACGCCATGTTCACTCGGTACAAAAAGCACGGCATGAGCATGCTTGTTTTGGCCAAGTTGTCCAGATTGGCCGGCATTGATCAATTGCACACGGGCACGGTTGTCGGTAAAATGGAAGGCAATGAAGAAGAGGTCATGACAGTCAATAATTTGCTTAAAGAAGATTGGGCCGCGTATAATGTCGTCAGAGAAGATTGGAGCAATATTAAGCCGGTGATGCCGATAGCGTCGGGCGGCTTGCATCCCGGGTTATTGCCGAAATTGATTGAGATATTGGGGCAGGATTTGATTGTTAATTTCGGCGCGGGCATTCACGGACATCCTGACGGCTCGGCTGCCGGCGCCAGAGCCTGCTATCAAGCGGCCGAAGCGATCAGTAAAGGCATTGATTTGAAAAAATACGCTGAGGATCATGTTGAATTGGCCAGAGCGTTGGAGTATTGGAAATCCTGACGGATGTTACGAATTACAAGATTCACTTTGGCTTACAAACGGTTGTTACGAATTACAAGATTCTAAGGCATATTTTCTAGCTATAGATGAATGTAATTCGTAACAAATAACCTAAAAGCTAAACAGAATATTGTAATTCGTAACAGATAACCTGAAAGCTAAATAGAAGATTGTAATTCGTAACATAAACGTATTCGTAATAAACGATTAACCAAAGACCAAGGCTAGCTTATTAGCCGTAATGATTTGTAACGTATTCGTAACAAATATAACGCCAAGGCTAGCTAATTTAGAAGCAATTATTTGTAACATGTAACGTATGGCTTTTTACCTAAAATGCAAAAAACTAGATTTCTCCACGGGCGACAAGCAAATCGTGGTGATCAATGATGAAGAAGCTGAAAGCTACGGCATTTATCCGGGAGATCGCTTGCTTTTGCAATGGAGCAAAAATAAAAAAGCGGCGGTGATCGCGGATACCACGGCCTCCAAAGTCAGGCCCGGCGAAATCGGTTTGTTTTCGGAAGTTTGGCGCAAATCCAATGTTGAATCGGGAGATATAGTGGAAGTGAATATCATGTCCAGACCTTTGTCCATTGAAACGATCAGAAAAAAGCTTTTGGGAAAACCCGTTACGTATGAAGAAATTTACGCGGTAATTAAGGATATTGTGGACGGCACGCTGGGTACCGTAGAGACCACCTATTACGCGGCTTCAAGTTTCGTCAAAGACTATTCGATAGACGAACTTTATTATGTGGCCAAGGCCATGGCCGAAACGGGCGAGCAAATGGAATTGAAAGAGCGGATGGTGGACAAACATTCGGTCGGCGGTTTGGCCGGCAACAGAGTGACCCCTCTGGTCGTGTCCATTGTGGCTTCCTTGGGTTTGTATATTCCCAAAACGTCTTCTCGGGCGATCACGTCTCCGGCCGGCACGGCCGACACCATGGAAGTGATTTGTCCCGTTTCTTTTTCAATGGCGGAAATAAAAAAAATAGTCAAAAAAACTCACGGCTGTTTTGTTTGGGGCGGCGGTCTTAATCTCGCGCCCGCCGATGATAAAATCATTAAAGTCTCCAGGCCGCTGGCGTTTGAGCCTTACGATAAAATGATTGTCAGCATTTTAGCCAAAAAGGTGGCCATGGGAGTTGATGATTTGGTTTTGGATATTCCGGTCGGTCCTTCGACCAAAGTGCCGGACATGGTTAAAGCCAACATGATTGAAAAAAAATTCATGGCCCTAGGCAAACGATTCGGCATGAAAATCAAAGCGGTGAAAACCAAAGCTTTGGAGCCGGTGGGCGACGGTATCGGGCCGGCCCTGGAAGCGCGCGATATTTTCCGCGTTTTGCAAAGGCATAAATTTCGACCGCTTGATTTGGAGAAAAAAGCCATTTTATTAGCGGGCGAGTTGCTCGAGCTCAATGGTTTCGCGAAAAAAGGCCATGGCAAAGCCATGGCCATGCAACAGCTTAAATCAAGCGCGGCCTGGGAGAAAATGAATGAAATCGTGGTGGCGCAAGGAGGCAAAGCCAACCAGCATTCCGAGGATTTCACTTCCGGAGCCAAGCGATATGAAATTCACGCGAAAAAGTCCGGCAAAGTGACGGCCATTGACAATAAAGCGATCAATGAAATTTGCATGAATTTGGGCGCTCCGAGCGACAAATTGGCCGGACTGCACCTCCATGTTCATTATGGCGCCAAGGTTAAAAAAGGCGATAAATTGTTCACCGTTTACGGCTCATCGGATGACAGGCTGAAATTGGGCGTTTTGGCCAGCCGGGAGGTGGAAATTTTCAAGATAAGCAAGAAATAATCGGCGCTGTTGCATTGCCGGATATTCTTTGATAATATATATTCATAAATAATAATTTCTATACTATGGAAAAAAATAAATCGAATTTTTGGATGGGATTTTTCGTGGGCTTGGCTTGCGTCAGTTTATTGTGTTTTTTGGGCTTGTTGATTTTCGTCTTCAGTCAGGGTGAAAACGTTAATTTGGCGGAGAAGGTTCAAGCGCAAGACGAACAGGATGTTGTCAGCGACATTAATCCGGTCGAGCAATATGCCGCGATTCCTCCATTGACGGCCGATGACTATGTCAAAGGCGATCCGAACGCCAAAGTCGTTTTAATCGAATATTCGGATTTTGAATGTCCTTATTGTTTAATGCATTCGCAAACCATGGAACAAATTGAAGATTTTTACGGCAATCAAATTGCCATCTCGTTCAGAAATTTTCCGCTGTCGTTTCATCCCGAGGCTCAAAAAGCGGCTGAAGCGGCTGAATGCGCGGGAGTTCAAGGCAAGTTTTGGGAAATGCATGACAAGCTTTTTGACATGAATGAGGCCGGAACACTTGGTTTGGATAATTTCAAGGCCGCGGCCAAAGAGTTGGGTTTGAACACGACAAAATTCAATCAATGCTTGGATGGCGGCGAAATGGCGGCCAGGATCGCAGAGCAGGCTTCCTTGGCGCAACAAGCCGGAGTATCCGGCACGCCGGCGACTTTCGTGAACGGAGATTTGGTCAGCGGAGCCAGGCCGTTAGAGGATTTTACGGATCAAGATGGAAATTTGGCGCCGGGATTTCAAACTATTATCGAAACTTATTTGGGTGAATAATTACAACGAAACATAAAAAGACCGCGAGAAGCGGTCTTTTTAAAATTAAAAAAGGTCAGCCGTGATGATAGCTGAACCTTAGGCGAATTCGCGAGTTTTGCCCGTGCCTTCGCACTTGGGGCAGGGGGCGTCCGTTTCGACCGTGCGCTCGCCGCGGCAGTTCGTGCAGACGAAAAGCACGGACGTCTTGTTGTTGCCATTGCCGCCGCAGGTCGGGCAGGGTTCGATTTTTTTCCCGGTTCCCAAGCAATCCGTGCAAGTGACTTCGCAGATCCTCGTCATGGCATTGTTCCTTTCCGCGGGTTGTTGTTTTGCCTCGAAAAGTTAATTTAGCACGATATTTGGAATTTGTAAAGAGTTGGCTTTTGGGAAATTTTAGATAAAAAAACGCTTAAAAATAAGCGAAAAAGGCTGTGGCGGAGAGGACAGGACTCGAACCTGCAAGTCCCTTGCGGGACGCACGCTTTCCAAGCGTGTGCCTTACCATTCGGCGCACCTCTCCGTATTTGAATTTTGTGAATTCATTCGTTACTCGCTTCGATTACTTTTATAGACTATCAAATCTTCTTCGAAAAATCAATTGTTTTGGCCAGGCTAGCCCGAAAACCTTTTTTATTCGGGTTTCTTTAAATTACGGCGATTGCTCAATGCTTGTAAAAATGATATTGTGCCGATAAGGCATGGCGAAAAGCGAGTGAAGGAAGTTTTGACCATTAGATAATTTGAAAATGAATTGTCGATAAAGTTTAAAAATAATAAAATTAAAATTATGGCCGACCAAACAATCAAACCAACCGGCTGTTGCGATCCGTTTAACCCCGAGCCGTGGGACAATAAAGAGATCGTCTGGGAAAATAAAATTTTTGTTAAAGACCATGTGACCAGTTTTTTTCATATTCCGCTGAATATGGGAAAGAAAATAATTAAAAATATGGCTTTGATTGAAAAAGCCGGAGCAAAATCTTCGTACCAGCTGATGCTCACCGATGAAAAATCGCTTTGGGGCGCTGATATTTACATTGATGTGGCCAAAGAAGTCCCCGAAGCGCAGATGGCTAAGCTTTCCGGCACGTTTTTGACAAAGGTTTTTGAAGGACCTTATCAGAATGCTGGTAAATGGGCGATGGAGATGAAAGAATATGTTAAGTCTGAAAATAAAGAATTGAAAAAGCTTTATTTTTCATATACCACTTGCCCGGCCTGCGCCAAAGCGTATGGGAAAAATTACGTGGTGCTTTTCGCGCAAATAGATTAATAAATTTTTTTATGAGTAAAATACTTTTAGGAGTAATCTGCGGTTTGGCTTTTGGGATAATCGATGTACTGATCATGATCCCGCTCAAATATGAAAGCAATCGAAAAAGAAATGAGGCGATGAGCTCCGCATTTATTGAACGATTTATGTTGGGTTTTTTGATTCCAAATATTGATTTGGGCATGCATGCGGCCTTGTCCGGATTCTTATTGGGCATTGGTTTAAGCGTTCCCACGGCTATTATTACCAGAGTTTACGCGCCAATAATCGCGATAGGAGCCGTGGGCGGCATAGTCATCGGTTTTGTGGTTAGCGCTGTGCTGTAATTGATGATTTATGTACAACCTTTATATTCTTCAATGTTCGGATAAAACTTTATACACGGGCATTGCCATTGATTTGGAAAAGAGAGTAATAGAGCACAACGAAAGCAAGCTCGGCGCCAAATACACTCGCGGCCGGAGGCCGGTTAATCTTGTATATTCAAAAAAATTCCGCGACCGCTCCGCCGCCTCCAAAGAAGAAGCGCGGGTGAAGAGATTGTCGAGGAAAGAGAAGTTGGCTATGGTTAAAACAATTTGTTAAAATAAAATGAATATGGTCAATGAAATGGCCGCAACAAAAATAGCTTTATTTAAAGGCTGAAAAATCCGCAAAACGCTTTATCAAAACGAGTGGTGGTTTTCGGTTATAGATGTGGTTGAAGCGCTTACGGATAGTGTAAAACCCCGTGTTTATTGGAATGCAATGAAAACAAGAGTGAAAAGCGATGATGGGATTGAGTTGTCTACAATTTGTAGACAACTGAAATTGGAATCCGCTGACGGTAAAAAGTACGAAACAGACTGCGCCAATACGGAAGGCATTTTTCGCATAATTCAGTCAATCCCGTCCCCCAAAGCCGAGCCATTAAACGCTGGCTCGCTAAAGTTGGTTATGAAAGAGTGGCAGAAATCGAAAATCCGGAGCTGGCCACCAAACGGACGAGAAGGCTTTACAAACTTAAAGGCTATTCCGACGATTGGATTGAAAAGAGAATGCGCGGCATCGCGATTCGGGAAGAGCTTACCGATGAGTGGCGGGAACGCGGCGCGCGGGAGCAAAAAGATTATGAAATTCTGACTGCTGAAATTTCCCAGGCGACCTTTGGCATGACACCAAACGAATATAAGAAACTTAAAGGATTGGAAAGGGAAAATTTGCGAGATCATATGGATGATTTTGAGCTGATTTTTACAATGCTCGGAGAAAGATCGACAACGGAAATTCATCGCGCAAAAGATTCTAAAGGAATAAAAAAATTAAAAGACGATGCCAATGCCGGCGGGCAAATAGCGGGAAACGCGAGAAAAGAATTGGAGAAAAAAATAAAAAGGCCGATTGCAACAAAAAATAATTATTTAAAGAAACCTGAAAATAAAAAATTATTATCGGGCGAGTAAAAAATCAACTATGCTTGAACAACAGCTGGAAAAATATTTTAAGCTTAATCAATTCCGTCCGGGGCAAAAAGAAATCATCGAAGCGATTTTGGACGGCAAAGACACGGTGGCCTTGATGCCCACCGGCGGCGGCAAGTCGTTGTGCTATCAATTGCCAGCCATTTTGCAGGATAAACTGACCATTATCATTTCGCCCCTGATCGCGTTGATGAAAGATCAAGTGGACGGCTTAAACGCTCGAGGCGTGGCCGCCACTTTTATCAACAGTTCGATTTCCGTGGCGGAAATACAGTCGCGAATGGAAAAAATTTTGGCGGGAGAGATAAAAATTTTATACGTGGCGCCGGAAAGACTGGACGCTCTGCGAGCCAATAAGTTTTTTTCCGATTTGACCGTCAGTCTTTTGGCTGTGGATGAGGCGCACTGTGTTTCCCAGTGGGGGCACGATTTTAGGCCCGATTATTTGCAAATAAAAGAGTATATTCGAAGTTTCAAATCGCGTCCGACAGTCGCCGCCTTTACCGCCACGGCCACGCCCGAAGTTAAGCAAGATATCATGGATAGGCTGGGCATGGTCTCGCCCGTAGTTTTTACCAGCGGATTTGATCGCCCGAATCTGAAATTTTTTGTCCAGAAAGACATTAAGCCCAAGCAAAGAGTGGATGAAGTTTTAAGATTGGTGAAATCAATCGAAGGCTCGGGCATTGTGTACGCATTGACCAGAAAAGAGACCGAAGCCATCGCCGATCATCTCAACCGCCACGGCATTGGCGCGGCCGCTTATCACGCGGGCATGGTAGGAGGTCGGCGGGAAAAAATTCAAGATGAATTCATGGAAAATAAACACAAAGTGATCGTGGCCACGATCGCTTTCGGCATGGGAGTGGATAAGGCCGATATTCGATTTGTCATTCACTCGGGCATGCCCAGAAACATGGAAGGCTACTATCAGGAGGCCGGCAGAGCGGGGCGGGACGGCGAACCGGCCTATTGCGTGCTTTTGCACAGCAAAAAGGATGTGACGGTTCACAACCATTTTATTTTTTTGGACAGGCATGGAATGCTCAGTCAAGGAAAAAGCTGGGAAGAAACGAATCAATTGATTAATCTTAAAAAAGATAAATTGGAAAAAATGGTTGAATACGCCACCGCTGACACATGCAGAAGAAAAATGATTCTTGAATATTTCAATGATCCGGCCGCGCGGCAATTGAATCACGATTGCCAAGGCTGCGACGTTTGCCTTGAGTGGGAGAAAAACAGCCGGCTGCCAGACGAAAAAGAGATTCCCGATCAAGTCGGGAATGACGGTAATTTGGTTGAATTGAGCGAGACCGTGGCTCAAACGATAAATTTGTATAAGCAAAATTATTCAATGGAGCAAATCGCCAAAGCGCGGTCACTCGGCGAGAGCACTATTTTCGGCCACCTTATAAAGTGGTATTTGGCCGGCGGCGAAATTGATTTGGACAACATGATCACGAGAGATGAAGAAAATTTGATATTATCCGCCATGGCCGCGGCTGATGATTATCGGTTTTTGTCCGCGATCAAGCGGCATTTGCCCGAGGAAATCGGTTATGAAAAGATAAAATTGGTGCTGGCCAAGATTAAAAGGATTGAGTTGCATTAAGATGGGCGATGGCTGGTTGTGTTGTTTTAGTTGACAAAAGTTTAATAAAGTCCTAAAATTAATAAATCGAATATTTATTCGCTAATTATTGCGAATTTTTTATTTTCAAATATGAACAATAACATCAGAAATGTGGCGATTATCGCTCACGTTGACCACGGGAAAACCACTCTCGTGGACGCTTTGCTTCGTCAAACCAAGGTAAAATTGAACAAAGACGTCGCTTCGTCCGATTTGATCATGGACAGCAATGATTTGGAAAAAGAGCGTGGCATCACCATTTTTTCCAAAAACGCTTCCGTGGTTTGGGACGGCGTTAAAATCAACATTATCGACACGCCCGGACACGCGGATTTCGGCGGGGAAGTCGAACGCGTTTTGAATATGGCCGACGGCTGTTTGCTTTTGATTGACGCGCAGGAAGGCCCCATGCCGCAGACCAGATTCGTTTTGAAAAAAGCTTTGGCCATGGGACATAAAATTATCGTGGTCATCAATAAAATCGACAAGCCGAACGCGCGCCCGAGTTTTGTTTTGGACAAGACCATTGATTTGTTCATTGAGCTGGGAGCCGATGATCAGGCTTTGAATTTCCCCATCGTTTACGCGGCCGCCAAAAAAGGCGTGGCCGGATTGGAACCCGAGCTTGATAAAATGACAGACATTACTCCCGTATTCGAATCCATTTTAAAAAATATTCCCGCGCCTACCGGCGACGCCGGCGAGCCTTTGCAGATTTTGGTTTCCAATATTATGGGCGACAATTTCAAAGGCAGAATCGCCATCGGCAGAGTGCATAACGGCATTGCCAAAACCGGACAAGAAATCATGCATATAAATAGACTGGGACAGATGAAAAAGCACAGACTGGTGTCTTTGATGACCTACGATGGTTTAGCTCGCGTGGAAGCGGATCAAGTGCCTGCGGGCGACATCGTGGCCATTGCCGGCATCCCGGAAATCACCATCGGTGAAACTTTGGCGGACGCGGAAAATCCGAAAGCATTGCCGCTTTTGAACATTGATCAACCCACGGTTAAAATGACTTTCATGGTTAATGATTCGCCGTTTGCCGGTCAAGAAGGTCAATTCACCACTTCAAGGCAGGTCAGAGAAAGGCTTTACAAAGAATTGGAAAATGACATGGCTTTGCGAGTCGAAGACACCGCTGACGGCAAATGGATCGTTTCCGGCCGCGGCGAGCTTCATTTATCCATTTTAATCGAAAGAATGCGCAGAGAAGGCTTTGAATTTCAGGTTTCTCGGCCGCAAGTGATTAATAAAAAAGAAAACGGCAAAACTTTGACTCCTTACGATCATTTGTTTATTGAAGTTCCTGAAACTCATTATGGTTTGGTGGTTCAAAAATTAAACAGCAGAAAAGGGGAATTGCAAGAAATGAAAATAATCGACGGCATCGCGCATCTTGAATACATTATTCCCACCAGAAGCCTTTTCGGTTATAGATCCGAGTTTTTAACCGATACGCGAGGGCTGGGTATTCTCAATTCCGCGTTTCATGATTATTTACCCGATCCGGGCAATTGGGCGGAGCGGGAACAGGGTTCGCTCGTGGCTCATGAAACGGGCACGACCAATCTTTACGGTTTGGTTAATATCCAATCGCGAGGAGTGTTGTTTTTCGGCCCGGGCGTGCAGATTTACATGGGGCAGGTGGTTGGGCAAAATACCCGCGGCGACGATATTAGAGTAAATGTTTGTAAAACAAAACAGCTGACCAATATGAGATCAAAGGGCGACGGCGCCACTGAGCATTTCAATGTCCCGAAAGAAATGAATGTGGAAGCGGCCATAGAATACATCGGCGATGATGAATTGGTGGAAATTACGCCTAAAAATGTTAGAATCAGAAAAGTTTATTTGGATGAATTATCGGCCAAGAGAGCCAGGTTCGCGGAGAAATCCGATCATGAATCATGAAGCATGGAACATGGAGCAAAATAACGCATATATAACGCCTCATCCGGGGCGTTTTGTTTTAGACAAAACAGGAGGGTTTCGTCTCGCGCATTTGGCGCTTCGTCGACCCACTTTTTGACGCCAAAAAGTGGGCAAAAAAGCGCTGGGGGAAAATGATTCGCAAAGCGTCGATTAAATGGCAAAGATCTCGCCATGGCTCAGCATTTTCCCCCAGACCCCCAGTGCTATTCATGATCAAATCGTCGATATTAGGATTTGTATTTTGATAAAGTTATTTATACGCCCAATTCGGGCGGTTTTGTTTTAGACAAAAATCGCGGTTTTTGGTATGATAATTCCAAGAATTGAGATGACCATTTATATAAAATAATTAATTTCATGTAAAAAATCTATGGAAAATGAAGGAATTTTGCAACAATCGCCGGAACAAATGTTCCATCAGGACAAAGTCGTAAACGGTATAAAGATGGAGGTTTTTTTCGATGATCAATATAAAAGCTTCGTGCTTTATTTCTCGGATTTGGAAATGAATCTTGAAAGAGGGGTCCATGATCAAATAATTTTTATAAAGGGCGGTGAGGCAGAGGCCAAGAATGTTTTTGACAAAGCTAAAGAGCTCGCGGAAGCGGAAAAGGATGGCGATATCGAACGGGTTTATAAGCAAGCGGAAGCCTTTGTTAAAGGGCTGGATGGAAAAGAGTAAATAGAAGGTTATGAAAAAGTTGAAAAAACAATTTCAAAAATCCGTTGATTTTCTCAAAACTAAAAATAAAATTTTGTTTTTGACCACTTCCAATCGCTGGTTCGGAGAAAAAGGGGGAGAAAAGCCGAAAAGTTTCAGATTGGGGGAAAAGATGGCGGAAAAAATAGGAAAAGACAAAGTCGAAATTGTTGACGTTCCCAAACTAAAAATTTATCCCTGCGAAGGCAATGTCTCCACTGAGCGGGGCAATACTTGCGGCCTGAAAGAAGCGGCGCTCAAAGACGTGGAGAAAAATCCGAGCGGCCACCATCGCTGCTGGGCCAGCATCAATAATCCTGATGATGAATTGTGGAAAGTGTCAAAGCCACTTTTGGAATGCGACGCAGTCGTTTTCTTCGGTTCAATCCGCTGGGGACAGCTGAATTCGTTTTACCAAAAATTAATTGAACGGCTCGATTGGCTGGAAAACAGGCACACGACCTTGGGCGAAGAAAATTTATTAAAAAACAAGGTGGCGGGTATAATCGCGCTGGGGCATAATTGGAACGTGGAAAACGCGGTTAAAACGCAGGAAAAAGTTTTAGAGTTTTACGGTTTTCAGGTCGCACCCGAGCTTTGTTGGTTTTGGCAGTTTACCAAAGACAGCTTTGATGAAAGCGATCAAACTTATAAAAAAGCGGCTGACTCGTTTGAGGAATTATTGAAAAATTTATAAAATCAGTTGCTGGATTTTAGCTTTTGTTGGAATGACAGGCCACAATGAGTCTGCATGGAATGGAAAGCCCGGATGAGTCTGAGAAAACTAATTATTATGCCGACCCTTTATCGTCATTCCCGCGAAAGCGGGAATCCACAAGAGTATCGTCGGCATCAGTATTGTTTATGCGCTCCTATTATGTTTACATGTTGGCCAATAAAAGAAATGGAACCCTTTACACAGGAGTTACCAATGATCTTGCCAGAAGACTCGATGAGCATAAGAACGATGTTAATGAATCATTTACGAAAAGGTATCAAGTCCACACATTGGTTTATTTTGAAGAACATGAGTGCATTGATGAAGCTATTTGGAGGGAGAAATGCATTAAAAAGTGGAGAAGAAAATGGAAGTTAGCATTAATTGAAAAAGAAAATCCTGATTGGAGGGACTTATCGAATGAATTAATTTAGGCCTGGATTCCCGCTTTCGCGGGAATGACAGGTCAGGTTAGTCTGTGCGGGAATGACAGGCCTAAATGAGCCTGCATGGAATGGAAAGCCCGGACGAGTCTGAGAAAACTAATTATTATGCCGACCCTTTATCGTCATTCCCGCGAAAGCGGGAATCCAGAAAACACAGTTTGAAATTAAACCAAACAAATACTTATGAAACATTTAATCTCACTCAAAGAAAATTCGAAAGAAGACATTTTGAAAATGATCGATCTGGCTCAAAAACTGAAACAAAAAAAGAACAACGGCGAATTGACGCGCTATCTGGAAGACAAGACTTTGATCATGCTTTTTCAGAAAACTTCCACCCGCACCCGTTTGTCCTTTGAATCTGCCATGACCGAGCTGGGCGGTCACGCGATTTTTCTTGACTCGCGCACCACGCAGTTTTCTTTGTGCGATTTTCGAGATGAGATTCAGGCGGTGATGCGATTTGGCGCGACCTTGATGTTTCGCGCGCAAAAGGCGGCTGACGTTATGACCGCGGCTTCTTTCAATAAAATTCCGGTCATTGACGCTTGCAGCGAGAAATATCATCCGGCTCAGGCGATCACTGACATGCTCACGATGATTGAAAAGAGCGGGGGACTTGAAAACATAAAAAAAGTGGTTTGGCTGGGAGTTGAAAATAACGTCATGAATACTTTGATGCTGGTTTGCGTGAAATTAGGCGTCAAATTCACCATTATAGCGCCGGAAGCTGATATTGACAGCGTTGATGAGGAGTTAAAGCGCCAAGCCGCGGAAACGAGCCTGGTCGAGCGGACGCTGGATTTGGCCGAGGGGTTAAAAGACGCGGATTTTGTCCACACCGACACTTGGATGAATATGGAGTTTTTTGACAACGGCCAAGTCAAACCGCAAATGCAAGCGGAATATGAAAGAAGAAAAGCCACGTTTTCTCCTTATCAAATCAACGCCGATTTAATAAATAAATACTGTCCTCAAGCCAAAATAATGCACTGCATGCCTTGCCACATCGGTTATGAAATTTCTCGCGACGCCATGGATCATCCAAACAGCGTTGTCTTTGATCAAGCGGAAAATAGGCTTCACGCTCAAAAAGGCATTTTAATGTGGCTTTTGGACAGGGAAGTTTAATTTATTTCAATACTTGCAAATTTATGTTCCAATTCCATTATCCGATTAGAATCAAATCATTGATGATCCCTTCGCTGTTCTGGCTGGCCTGGATGGTCAGCTGGATTTGGATTCCGGCTGAAGAGCTGATTTGGGCGCCGCTAAAATGGATATTCATTGTTGTTTTCGCGCCGATCGGCTTGATAATTTTGGGAACGATATTGGGATACAAAGTGGAATTCGATCAGCAAAAGTTAAAAGTCGGATTTTTTCCGTTGATTCGAAGAGTTGATGTGTCGAAATTAACGAGCATTAAAAAAGGTTCGGTTTATCCTTTGACTGTTTGGAAAACCACGGAGTTCGTGACCTTGGAATTTAAGCAAGGCAAGCCATTTTCTTTTCCGTGCAATGAGGCTGGGCAGATAGTTGATACGGTCAAAAGATTTATTACGCCCTAAAATTCAGGGTTGAAATAATGCTTGGAATTTGATAAGCTTTAATCTGAAATAAGGGCGTATGGCTCAGCTGGTTAGAGCGCTACCTTCACACGGTAGAGGTCTCTGGTTCGAATCCAGATACGCCCACCACGTCGTTCGCGAACGACGTGGCCCACCAATTTTCTCTCCGTGGAGCGAAAATTGCCCTGAGTGAGGAGCGCGGCGACGAATCGAAGGGCATTTTATATTATTTATGTAATCTCCATAAAGCTGCCATTACCGGCGGTTTTTATAATTTTAAAATGACGGCTTGTGAAGCTGTCATTCTTTGATGTGTCGAAATAGACTTGCGCAGGCCAGCGCCAGTGAAGGAATCAGGACGATGTAGGCCAAGATCAGCCAGATCGTCAGATCGGTCATGGCGAAAAGGTAGATCAAGAGCAGGCCTATCATTTCGCCCCAGGATTTGACTTTACCTACGGGAAACGCGCTGATTTTCGCGCGCTTTTTTAGTTTTTTTGCCGAGAGCAATTTGAACACTCGGCAAACGACCAGTCCGGATTCGATCAGCCAAAAGGCAATGATCAGCGGCAGCCAGACGGTCTTGCTGAAAAACAAGGTCAGCGGCACAAGAAAGCGGATCTTGTCGACCAGCGGGTCAAGGAACGCGCCAGCTTGAGTTTGTTTGTTGAAGATTCTGGCGAATTTTCCGTCCAAAAGATCGAGTGGCCAGATGACCGCGCCGATCAGCAGGCATGACATCAATACCTGGCTCCTAAAGTAAAGCCAAACTGCCACCATGAGCAGGGGCAGTTGAACGAGGGTGATGATGATGGGATGGATCTTGGCGCAGACCCGATTTCTCCGGATCGCATTGTCGATACCGGAACTCTCGGCGTAAAATACATCTTCGGATTTCGCTATCATTCGCATCCTCCGTGTGTATTTGTTCGGTTATTGAATTATAATGAGATGAGTTTCAAAAGTCAAACTTGCTTTTTGAATTTTTTGGAGAGATTTTTGTAGGTGTAATTCCACAAAAAGTAAATCACGCCGGACAATATTATGGTCAATAAACCGAAGGCGATGAGCACGGGCACGCTATAAGATGACAGCTCTCCTTGCAGGAGCAATTTACCGTCTTGAAACACCTCAAAGCCGGCGCCCATGATGGTGCCCAAGGAAATAAAAGAAACCACGACGCTGACGAGAAACAACATTTGCAGTTTATTCATGGCTTCGCGTTGATTTTGTCGATATAAAGAATTCAGATAACTGGTGTTGCTTTTTATGAAACCCGAGGTCATGTCGAAAAGATTTTTAATGTAAGCCGCTTCTTGATTGGATTTTTTCAGTTTGTTGGCAAAGTAGTTTTGCCATTTCCCGCGCGTGATGTTTTCCACTGTTTGATTTCTGGTTTTTAACACCACCATGATTTGGTCGATTCTGGCATTGATATTGGAAACGTTTTTCGAATATTCGGTCAGCTTGTCTATATACAATGGAATATCAACATTTTTTATGAAACGAGAGCTCAATATTTTTTCCGTGTCATCCCAGATCAAGCGGTGATTTTGAACGAGCCAGTACAAGTGGCGGTTGAGCTCGGACAAGAAAATCAATTCTTGCGACAGTTCATCGATGATATGCTCCGATATTTTACCCAATGCGTTTAAGATAACCAGGTTGTCCGAGTAGTATATTTCAAAGGTGCCGAAGTCGTAGTTTTTATCCAATTTTTCGTTTTCCGATTTGAGAAATTTCAAAATCGAAGCCTTGGTTTCTTTTTCCGTGCAGAGAAACAATCTTTTGGGCAATTTGGGCGTTCTGATGATTTCCAAACCGCCCGCTCCTCGGCTGAAAAGAAAAGCCAGGCAGGGAGACAGCGTGTTTTGATAAAAATCGACTATTTGTTTTTTGTCTTTTTTGAAATCTTTTATTTCCCTTTTTAAAAACAATAATCCGTCTTCTTGATACAAATATTCATAGCCTTTATCGGAGTGGGCGCAAACCACGGCCATGTCTTGCTTGGAAAGGTATAGATTGACCTTTTCCGGATTCAGCTTCTTTTTTAAAGCCGCGGCCATTTTAGAATCAAGCGCCGGATGGACGGCCGCGGAATCCAAAAAAGCCTTGAATTCATCAAGATGAATTCTGATTTTGGGAAACCAGCTGCCGATGTAAATGTTTTTTATTTTCATCTTTTTATTTGACAACGAATTTTTATTTTTGTATTGTTTATATTCATGGAGATGGAAGGGGAAATCATGAAACTGCCGCAAGATGCTCGTTGTTCTACGATGCACAGAGAGTTTGGAGCTCGACTGGCCGGCAAAGTCAATTGCAAATACCTCAATGACGATCGGACATGCCAAGCCATGTCCGGCAACCCTCTGTGCACATGTCTAGCCATGGCCAGAGACGTTTTAGACATCGACACTGCCAAAAGGTACTGGCAAGTGCCCCAAGGCGATTGAGCGACTCAGTCGTCTTTTAAAATTATTATTTATTTTTTCGAGACCAGAGACGTTTAAACCATGATTTTTTTGGCGCCGGATTAATCGGCTCATTGACTTGTGTTTTCATTGCTTGCAAAGGGTTGTCAAATATTCTAACTTCTCTGTCCGTGGTGGCGATGTTCGGGGCGTCTTGAGGCTTTTCCTTGATTGGCTCCTTGAAAAGTTTCGCCTTATACAGCTCGGGATCTTCAATGTTAACGGTTTTTTGTTCGGTGCTGTTTTCTCCGACTCTCCTGACTTTGGCGTCTCCGGTATCAGGATCAATGCTTGAAATTTCCCATTCGGGTGTTTTTTCCAAGTGACTCAGTCTGATAAAATCACCGACTTTAGCGCCAAGCGAATTTTTTTCAACAAAATTGCGCGGGACAGTTGGCTTATCAACATATCCTAATGGTCTCATAACTTGAACATCTTGCGGGCCTTTGGGGCGTAACGGTTGGGGAGTGGGGGTTTCAAAACTCATATGATTTCATTAAGAATAAATCCGTTTATATTTTACCATTTTTTTCAAGTTTGATAAATAAAAACTTGGGATAACTTTGAATCGGCCGACCGCATTGTATTTCTCAGCCATTTTGTTAAGATTATGCTATGTCAGACGTTGATGAAATAAAACAAAAAATAGACATTATCTCGCTGGTTGGCGAATATGTTCAGCTCACGCAAGCCGGTTCCAATTGGAAAGCGCGTTGTCCGTTTCATAATGAAAAAACGCCCAGTTTTTTGGTTTCTCAAGAAAAACAGATTTTTCACTGTTTCGGTTGCGGCAAGGGCGGAGACATTTTTACTTTTGTTCAGGAAATGGAAAATTTGGATTTCCCCGAGACCTTGCGGCTGTTGGCGAAAAAAGCGGGTGTGGAATTGAGAAATACGGATCCTCGCGTTCACAGCCAAAAGACCAGATTGCTGGATATTCATCGCTGGGCAACGGCGTATTTCATGAAATCCTTGGAAATTTCCAAGTCCGCCGAGCCGGCCAGGAAATATTTGGAAAAACGAGGCTTGTCCGCCGAGACGATAATGGATTTTAAAATCGGTTTCGCGCCGGACAGCTGGGACAAATTGCTTAATTTTTTGAAATCAAAAAATTACACCGAAAGCGAAATAGGTTTGGCCGGCTTGATCACCAGAAAAAATCAAGGCAGCGGCTGGTATGACCGTTTCCGAAACAGGGTGATTTTCCCGATCGCCGATGTTCACGGAGCCATTATCGGTCTTGGGGGCAGAATCATGGAGGCCGAGGGAGGCGCCAAATATTTGAACAGTCCGCAAACGCCGATTTACGATAAAAGTTCGGTTGTTTACGGCATGGACAAGGCCAAGCAGGAGATCAAGCAAGTAGACCAGGCGATTTTCGTTGAAGGTTACATGGATGTCATTTCTTCGCATCAAGCCGGAGTGAAAAACGTGGTGGCCACTTCGGGCACGGCTTTGACTCCCGGGCATTTGAAAATGGTCAAGCGATACACCAATAATGTGGCTTTTTGCTTTGATCAAGACGAAGCCGGGCAAAGAGCGGCCGCCAGATCCGTTGACATCGCTTTGGCCGAGGACATGAATATAAAAATTGTTCGGGTGCTTTTCGGCAAGGATCCCGATGAGTGCATTCAAAAAGATCTCGCCTTGTGGCATCAATCCATCGCCGAAGCCAAACCGTACATGGAATATTTTATGGAAGCGATTGACGGAAAATATGATTTGAACGATATCAATCAAAAAAAGGCGGCGGCCAAAGAACTGCTTACTCAGGTGGCGAAGATGACCTCAAAACTCGAACAGGATTTTTGGTTGAGAAAATTGTCCGATCTTTTGGGCGTTGACGTGGCGCTGCTTTGGGAATCCATGCCCGGCGCCAAAACTTTGACCAGAACCGAGCATGCCGGTTTTGTCGCGCAAAAATTGAGAATAGATGTTTATCAGACTCTTTTCGGACTGGTCGTGTCCAATCTTGATAATATCGAATATTTGGCGGAAAATTTGGAAGCCGGCATGATTTTCGATGAGAAATGGCGAAGATTTTACAATAATTTGATTTTGTTATATAATAAAGACAAGAAAACGGATCGAAATAATTTTGATCAATGGCTAAAGATTCAGGATAATGAGATTTTTAACCAAGGCTTTTTTGATAGCCTGTTTTTGCTTATTAAAAGAGAATTTGACGGTTTCTCTCTGGAAGATATTCAAACGGAAGTGATTTGCTTGGTGAAGAAAATAAAAAAAGATTTTTTTCAATATCGAATAAATGAAATATCCTCGGAAATAAAAAAAGCGGAAAGCGAAAAAGACGACGACGGCATTAATCAACTTTTTAAACAACTTCAATCTTTCATCCGGCAAAGATCACAATTGGACTAAGCGATAAAAATAATCAATCATTTGCCTTTGATAATTTATGCCAAGGACAGCAAAAAAGGCCACAATTAAAAGAGGTCGGCCCGCTCAAAAGAAACAGAGCCGTCCGACAAAAAAGAAAGCGGCCGCCAGACGCGCCGCTCATCATGTTAAAAAAGCCAAAGGGGAGAAAAAAAGACCCCAAAAAAACACCCGGGTCGTCATGCGGGGAAGACCCAAAAAAGCCACCCCGCCGAGTAAAGATGAAATAGATGAATTGGTTCAAAAGGGAAGAAAAAGAGGTTTTATCACGGAAAAAGAAGTGCTTAAACTTTTTCCGGAAATGGAAAGTTATCTGGAAGCTTATTTGGATTTTGAGGAAGAATTGGAGTCGAGCGGCGTTCAAATCGTCGAATTGAAAGGCGGCGTGCTGGCTTCTCCCGCTGAAAGGGAAAAAATCATTTCCAGCGCTGCCGGAGTCGGCATAGGATCGCCCGCGCAAAAATACGACATTCCGGAATTGACCGCTGATTCGATTCAAATGTATTTGAGAGAAATCGGGAAGATCGATTTGCTGACGGCTGAAGAAGAATTAGCCTTGGCCAAAAGAAAAGAAAGAAACGAGAGGGAAGCGGAAAAGCGTCTGATCGAAGCCAATTTAAGATTGGTCGTTTCCATCGCCAAAAAATTCGTGGGCAAAAGTTTGTCTTTGCTTGATTTGATTCAGGAGGGCAACATCGGGCTTTTTCGCGCGGTTGAAAAATTCGAGTATCGCAAGGGGTATAAATTTTCAACTTACGCGACTTGGTGGGTCAGGCAGGCGATCACCAGAGCTTTGGCCGATCAGTCGAGAACGATCAGAATTCCCGTGCACATGGTCGAAACGATCAATAAATTCCAGCAAGTCGAGCGACGTTTGATTCAGGATTTGGGCCGCGAGCCGCTGCCCGAAGAAATCGCCGCAGAAATGAGCGAGGACGTGAACAAAATCAGATATATCATGAAAATATCGCAAGAAACGATTTCGCTCGAAACTTCGGTCGGCGATGACGACGAAGACAGCACTCTTGAAGATTTCATTGAGGACGTGAAAAACGTCACGCCCGATCACGCGGCCGCTCTGCGCCTGTTGAAGGATTATGTCAGGGAAACGATCAAGGACTTGTCTCCGAGAGAACAAAAGATTTTGGAAATGAGATTCGGACTTGTTGACGGAGTGGCGCATACTTTGGAAGAAGTCGGACAGGAATTCGACGTCACCAGAGAAAGAATCAGGCAGATCGAAGCGAAATCTTTGGAGAAAATTCAGAACATGAAAGGAATAGAGAAATTAAGGGATTATTAATCAACTGCAAGAAATAATAAAATCCGTTCCATAAGGGACGGATTTTGTGTTATAATATAATCAAACAAATCGCAAAAAAGGAGAGATGCCATGATAAACGAAGATTTGATGGAGTGCCATTACTCTTTCGAGAGATTGGCCAGGGAAGGCAACATTGGTCAGATTCCGGACGAAACATTGAGGGTTTTTTTGGGGAGATTGAGTCATGCTCGAAAATCTCCTTTGCGAAATTTGGAAAGTCAAGATCAGGCTTGGCTTGACGCCGCGCTCTCGTTTTGGAGAGATTTTTTCAACGGGAGCAAGCGCCGGACGGCTTGATGAAAGGAGGAGGGAGGGGCGAGATGCGCGCATCTCGCCCTTTTAAAATTTCAATAATGTCGGATTTTATTTTTGAGGCTGATTGTTATCATTTTCTTTCTGTGCTTTGTTTTCCGCGATCGCTCCTTTAATGGTGGAAAAGATTTCTCCCATGTTCGGCAGGGCAGATTCATTTAAAGGTTTTCCCATAAATTCCGCCATTTGGCTGGCCAGCTGTCGGCTTTTCCCGCCGGTCTGAAAGCCTTTTTTCATTTGTCCCGGGTTGAGTTTTATTTGTTCATTTGAATTTGTCGTCAGATAAAGATCATAATAATTTTGGCGCTGGCCGTTGACGATTCTGGACATGGGCTGAAGAGTGACGGCCTTTACGTCCGCAAAGCTTAATATCCGGTCGGTTTTTTTAAGCATTGATTTGTGAAAAAGCATTATCTTTTGTTCGCCTTTGCTGATTTGAATGGTGGTGGTTTTAATGAAAATGACGAGCAAGACGCCGACGATGATGAAGGCGAGCGCGATCAGCGAGGTGTAGCCAAAGTCCGAGTTGATGAAAATGATAAAACCGATGAGCGTCAATAATAATCCGCCGAAATAGCCGGCGACGTTTTGGTCTTTGATGACCATTGCGTTTGAGTCTTGGGAGACGATTTTCATAAAAGCGAGGTTAATATTATATGTTTATATTGAATCATTTATTCGTCAATAAATCAAAGGAAGCCGTCATTTGGCGGGGGATATAAAAATACCAAAAAATTGATTTGAGGTGTACAATATAAAGAGCGATCAATTAATAAAATTAAAAATAAAAATTTATGGCGCAAAATCCCATGCCGTCATCGGGCGGCCAGTCGTCGAAAAAACAAAACACGGCCATGGCCGTGGTGGCTTACATTTTATTTTTCGTTCCGCTTTTAACCGGTGATGCCAAAAAGGATGACTTTGTGAAATATCACACGAAACAAGGCTTGGTTCTGTTTTTGCTCGCGGTTGCCCTGAATGTTATTAATTGGATAATGCCGTTTTTCGTCTGGTGGATGATCAATTCTCTTTTGAGCTTGGGCGTTTTGGTTTTGTTGATTATCGGCATAGTCAACGCCGTGAACGGCAAGAAAGAGCCTTTGCCGATCATCGGAGGTTTGGCTGATGTGTTTAAGTTTTAAATCCACTTTCGAACATATAAAAAACACCGAATTTTTCGGTGTTTTTATAATATAAGCTTCAATAATTCAAAACAAAAACAGAGGCGTTAACCTCTGTTTTGCAATGAATTATTTCTTCTTTTTGGTTGTTTTCTTTTCTTTGATCTTAACCGGTTTTTTAGCTTTCTCTTTTTTAACAACTTCTTTCTTTTCAACAGCCTTTTCTTTTTTGACAACCTTTTTGTTTTTGCAAGGAGTCGCAACAGCCGCCGGCTTTATCGCTTTTAGAATCTCGTCGAGTTTGGCATTTATTGTCTCAAGTTGCTTTTGAGTCTGGTCGCCGCCGCCGTCGCTTTTTTTGCCTTTACTGAAACAATCGCTGCAATAAACCGCTTTTTCTCCGGTGGGCTTAAAGGGCACTTCGCAGACTTTATTGCAAGTGGCGCAAACAGCCTTGTGCATTTGTTTATCGCGCGATTTGAATCCTTTTTGATCACCGGGTTCTCTGCCGCTGAAGCAGTCGGAACAAAAAATCGGCTTGCCTCCCATCGGTTTAAACGGCACTTCGCAATTTTTGCCGCATTCGCTGCAAATTGCTCTGTGCATTCCCTGACGCGAAGAATCCCGCCCCCCAAAGTCTTTTCTGTCTCTCTTGCGATCAAATCTACTATTTTGTTGATAATTTCCCATATTTTTAATTAAATATTAATTTCTCACTTATTCAAGTATATGCTTGTTTTTAATAAAAAGCAACGATTATTCAATTATCTCCAAAACTCTTTACTCTTTGATCCATAATTATGCTAGATCGAAAAAATTTCTTTTTCAAAACAATTCCGTTTAACGTGGTGCATCGGCTCAAGGCGACATAGGTCTGGCCGTGGACAAATGTGCCGCTGCCCAAATCAATAATCACTTTTTCAAATGTTTTGCCCTGACTTTTATGAATCGTAATCGCCCAGGCCAGCTTGATCGGGATTTGGGTGTAGGATCCCATAATATCTCTCTTGAATTCACCGTGGTCATAGACATAACGCGATATTTCCCAGGTGTGCTGGTCAACTTCAACGATTTTTCCATCGGTTTTTTCAACAATAACCACGATTTTTTCTTCTCCGGTTTCTTCATCGATGATATTATCGATTCCAATCACTTCTCCGATCGTGCCATTGACCCACCGCCGCTGCGAATCATTGCAAATAAACATCACTTGCGCGCCGACGCGCAGAGTCACCGTTTCGCTGTTCGGATATAAATTTGGGGCTATGGCGCCGGTTTTCTTCGCTTTAAAGATCGCTTCTTTTTGGTTTAATTTTCTTAATTGGGCGAAATTAATGGAATCGGCCATGGCGTTGGTGGTCACCAGATAAATGTATTTGTCTTTTTTGTTCGGAATAAAGCCCGGTGAAAAGCGGCTGTTTAATATGTTTAGATGATTATCGGTGACATTGTCCTCTCTGACCGCGTTTAAAATTTCTATGAATTTATTATCCTTTTGGCGATATATTTTTTTTAATTCAATAATTTTCAGTTTAAATTTTACAATGAATAAATTTCCCTGGCCTCCGGCGGTAAAAACATCGGCGTTAAAAAAGTATGGAGCGTCATATTCGGAATAAAATTTGTCTTTATCCGCGCCGGTCACCACCGGTGGCAGTTGATATAAATCGCCGAAGAAAATCATTTGCGCTCCGCCAAACGGTTCATTGTTTTTTCTCGCCCGCCGAAGCACGGTGTCAACCGCGTCCAGCAAATCGGCTCTCACCATGGAAATTTCATCGATCGCGATGGTTTTAATTCGATTGAGTTTTTGTTTCATTTTATCGCTAATATTCATTTTCCTGGCTTCATCAAGCTCGAATCCGGGCTTTAGGGTGAAAAAGGAATGAATTGTTTCGCCGTTTACGTTGATGGCGGAAATGCCGGTCGGCGCCAGCACAATGATTCTTTTTTTCGAATGCAGTCTGATGTGCTCGAGTAATGTCGATTTTCCCGTCCCGGCTTTGCCGGTAATAAAAAAATGCTCATTGGTTTCTTCAATTCCTTTAATGATTTGCTTGGCTTGTTTGGATAATTTGTTTATCATAATTTCGCGCCGTATACGTTCAATTCTAAACGAAAAACAACATTTTTTCAAGGACCGCGCGGCTTAAACTCAAAAAAAGTCACCGAAATTTAATTCGGTGACTTTTTTTGGCTCCGCGCCCGCCTGCCGATAGGCAGGGGCCGGACTTCCTCCTTCACCCCCTCGACTATGCTCGGGGCTTCGGAGGATAAACTTCTCGTCCGTCCGGATTAAAACAACGAAAAAACACCGAATTTCGTTTCGGTGTTTTTTCGTGGCTCCGCGGGCCGGACTCGAACCGGCGACCCACTGATTAACAGTCAGTTGCTCTAACCAACTGAGCTACCGCGGAATGATGTTAAATAGAATTTGTTTCCGATGTAACCCGCTCCATGACCGAGCCCCGCCCTGAGCGAGCCGAGCTTGCGAGGGGAGTCTAAGGGTACCGCGGAATGATTTTAAATAGAATTTGTTTCCGATAAAACCCTATCCATGACTGAGCCCGGCGGAATAAATTCAATTTTGTCCGATTATCCGACTTGAAGCTTGGCGGATAATTGTGACAAAAATATAATATCAAGGAAAAAGCGATTTGTCAATATATATGCCCGTTTAAATTTGGTCGGATTGTAAAAAAAATCGCGATATTATATAATATTCGCAGAATAACCATAATCAAATTTTATGCAAATGAAAAACAATAAAACCAAGAAAAAAGAAAACAAATCCCCATTAATCATTTTGCTGATTTTGATCTTACTGCTTTTATCCGCTGTTGTATTTTTACTGTTGAGAGGCCGGGAAGACGCTTGGATTTGCGAAAACGATCAATGGGTCAAACACGGCAATCCGACGGCCGACAAGCCGTCTTACGATTGCGGGATTTTGGAAAAGTTTCCGGTCGAGCCGGCATCCAATGAGATTCAAGTGTTTTCTCCCACAATAAATCAAGTGATTACCAGTCCTCTGGAGATTTCGGGCAAGGCGACCGGCAGTTGGTTTTTTGAAGCCAGTTTTCCAGTGGAATTGCTGGATGGCGACGGCAAGCTTTTGGCCAGCGGTATAGTGTCCACGCAGGACAGATGGATGACCAAGGATTTGGTGCCGTTCACGGGCAGTTTGGAATTCGATCCCGGGAAGGCTGACGGTGGCATGTTGGTTTTAAGGCGCGACAATCCTTCGGGGTTGCCGGAAAACGATAAGGCGATAATCGTGCCGGTAAGATTCGAACAAGTCGAATCCGAAGAGGAAAAAACCAACGTCAAGGTTTTTTTCAACAACAGTATATTGGATCCCGAGATATCGTGCGTCAATGTTTTTTCCATTAATCGCGAAATAGAAAAGACGCCGACAGTGGCCAAAGCGGCCATTGAAGAATTGCTCAAGGGCCCGACTGAAGCTGAAAAAGCGGACGGTTACAATACCAGCATCACCCGAGGAGTGAAGTTGAACTCCATCACCATTCAAAACGGCACGGCTTTCGTTGATTTTGATGAAAAATTGGAAGCGCAAACCGGCGGATCCTGCCGCGTTGGGGCTATTACTTCACAAATAACAGAAACGCTTAAACAATTTTCCAGCGTGCAAAGCGTGGTTATTTCCATCAATGGCAGAACCGAGGACATTTTGCAGCCGTAATAAATAAAAATGTTTTGAAAACCGCTGTTTGAATTTTTTTTCAAGGCGGTTTTTTTTATGGCGCGGTCGGCGGCGTATTCGCCGCCGATGTAGAGACGCGCCGCGGCGCGTCTCTACACGCGGTCGGGATCGCCCGCGGTCGCGCCATTGTGAATAACATTTTTAAAAAAATGTCATTCATTGCTATAATGAATTCATTGAATTAATAAAAAATATGAAAAAAACAGCAATACTATTGATCGCCGCTTTATTTGTTTTTGGATCGGCGCATGGCGTAGTGGCCGAAAATTACGATTTTGTTTCTAGTAATATCTGGGTTTCGGAAACCGCGCCGCTGGAAGGGGATATTTTGAAAATTTCTTCCGTGGTAATAAATGACGGAGATAGAAGATTCAATGGCGATTTGGTGTTTTTGGACAATGATCAGCTAATCAGTTCGCAAATCGCGTTTTCGCTCGGCGCCGGAGAGTCCAGCAAGGTTTTGACCACGAGCTGGACGGCCGTTCGCGGGGAGCATAGATTCAAAGCGGAAATTAGAGATGCTTATTTTATAAATGAAGAAGGACTCAATGAAGCGATTGACGGTACTTTTTTCAGTCAGGTGACGGACGTGATTTACGTTGACGTTGACAGCGATGCCGATGGTCTGCCCGATTTGGAGGAAGAAGAGCAGGGAACGGACCCGACGAATCCGGACACGGACGGAGACACCGAAAACGACGGGGATGATCCCAATCCGACAAATCCGCAAGTTTTCAACGGTCCCGATACGGACGGCGACGGCATTATAGATACCTTGGATACGGATATTGATAATGACGGTTTGTATAATTGGGATGAAGATGATAGCGGTACCGATCCGAAAGAATACGATACGGACGGAGACGGCTATAGTGACAAAGAAGACTCTTTTCCACTCGATTCTAAAAAATGGAAAGAAGAAGTGAAAGTGGCGGTGGTTGAAAAAAAAGATGATTCCAAGTCGGACGACAAAGAAACAAAAAAAGTGAAAGATGCTTTGGCGGATGACTCGGATTTGGCCAGTTCGGATCAAGTTTTTGACAGCGTGAGCGATTTTTTCGCCAATCAAAAAAATAACGATAAAAACGTTGAAAATACGGAAGCTGAAAATTCCGGTGACGCTAGTAATTTTGACAAAGCGGGCAAAGGCTATTTGGCCAGTCTGACCAAACGCGACAATTTATTGAAATTGGCTTTGATTCCTTTGATTTTGATGTCCGCGATCATCGCCAGACAGCTGGTTAGAAAACCCAAATCAAAAAATAAGGACAATGATCAGGTTTAAAAGATCTTGTATATTGTAAAAAATGCCGGCCCTGCCCGGGATTTTTTATTAAATATTTGTTATAATGACAATATAATTTGAATGCGCATGAAAAGGAAATATTTAAAATTTTTAATTATCATGACCTTGCTAATCGCTTGGAGCGTTTTTATTTACTTTGTCGATCCGGTTAAAATTATCGATTTGATCGGCGTGCAAAACTCTTATATTTTCGGCTTTTTGATTTCCGTCTTCGGAGGTTTAACCACCTTCACCGCCACTTCTTTTATCGCCACTCTGGTTACCCTGGCGCTTGGCGGGGTGAACCCTTGGCTTTTGGGACTTTTTGCCGGGCTGGGACTGGCGATAAGCGATAGCGTGTTTTATTACTTCGGCAAAAAGGGCAGTGAAGTCATTTCGAAAAAAACCGAAAAAAGACTGAGCAAATTTTTTGCATGGTTGAAAAAGCAGCCGGAATGGCTTATCCAAATATTGGTTTTTCTATATATCGGTTTTACTCCATTGCCCAATGACATCGTGACCATCTCGCTATCTTTCAGCCGTTTTCCGTATAAAAAATTCATTATCCCGGTATTTTTTGGGGACTTGACGTTTGCCACGTTGGTTTCGGTCGCGGCCAGCTTCGGTTATCACGTTTATTGATTTAAAAAAGAGATAGAGTTTGCTATAATTCAAACATAATTTATGAGAGAGCAATTATTGATAATGCCTTTTGATCACCGGTCATCATTGATCAGGGATTCGATAGGCGTCAAAACCAATGTTGCCGTCCAAAAGGCCACTTTAAAGCTTTTTAAAGAAATCATTTACGCGGCTTTTTTGATTGTTCAAAAAAAATATCCCCGAAAAAATGACTTGGCGATTTTGGTTGATGAAAAATATGGAGCAGCTATCCTGAAAGATGCCAAAAAAAGAAAGATAAAAATTTGCTATACCGTTGAAAAAAGCGGAGGCAAGGAGCTGGCTTTCGAATATGGCAATTCATTCGGCGCCCATATCGCAAAATTCCAGCCTGATTTTGTAAAAGTTTTGGTCAGATACAATCCTTCGAATAAAGAAATCAACAAGAGGCAGTTGAAAAAGTTGAAGCGACTCGGAGAGTTTTGCGAAAAGAAAAATTATAGATTATTATTGGAATTGCTGGTGCCGCCGACGAAAAATGATTTGGCAATTGCCGGTTCACTCGCGGCGTTTGATAAAAATTATCGCATAAAAAAGACGGTCGACGCGATCGGAGAAATAAAAAAGGCCGTAAAAGTGGATGTTTGGAAAATGGAAGGCTTTGATAAGTCGAATTGGCGAAAGATTTTCAAGGTTGTGCCCGAATATTCCAAAATTATCGTTTTGGGCAGAGGAGAAAATGAAAAGAACGTGATGAAATGGATTATGGACGCCAAAATATTTTCCAAAATAATAGGTTTCGCCGTCGGCCGGACTATTTTTCTCAAACCTTTGCTCGAATACCATAAAAAACGGGTATCGAAAAAGCGAGCTGAGGAACTGATCGCGGCCGATTTTTCAAAATTCGTGAAGTTGTGGAATTCATAATATTAAATAATAATTAATTTTAGAAAATTATGAAAAAGAAAATTTTCACCGTTGCTTTGGCGATGATGACAATGGCTGTTTTGGCGGGATGCGGCGCCGTGTATTCGACAGGGGAAGTCTTGGAAGCCAAAATGTGCGTGGCCGCCGATAGAGAAGGCCTTTTATGCACACGCGATTTGGCCAGCTTTTACGCGGACACGGACGTAATTTACGCCACCGCCATCTTGGCCAACGTTCCGAGCGGCACCAAAGCCACGGGCACTTGGTACTATTTCGATCCAGAACAAGGAGTTACGACCATCGGTTCCTACATTTTGGAATCGGAGGAAATCAATTCCGATCTCGCGTATTCTCTTTCCAAACCGACCAATGGCTGGCCGGCCGGTAATTATCAGGTGGAAATCGCGGTCGATGGATACCCGGATATAACGGTTTATAAGGATTTTTCGATTCAATAAATTTTGAATTTCTAGGTTGATGGCGCCTTTTGCCGCGAATTTCGTTTTGCGGCAAAAGGCGTTTGGATATATGAAGCAATCTCCTATCGAAAGCAAAGATAACGAGCGGATCAGATTTTTGAGAAAATTGACTTACAAAAAACACAGAGAGAAGTTCGGTCGTTTTTTTGTTGAAAACATCAAAATTATTCATGACGCGGCGAAAAATGGAATTTTTCCGGAAAGCGTTTTTTGCACGGAAAATTTTTTTGATCGACATAAAAAAGAAATTGAGTTCGTCATTCAAAAAGCAGGTGATGAAAATTTGTGTTTTATCGGCGACAAAGTCAATAAATCTTTCAGTGAATTAACCACGCCGTCCGGCGTGGCCGTGATTTATGTCATACCGGAATTTCAAATCAAGGAAAACAAGCCGGTTGTTTATCTGAACGGCATAAATGATCCGGGTAATCTGGGAACGATAATCAGGTCGGCCGCGGCTTTTGATTTTGGCAACTTAATATTGGATGAATTATGCGCCGACGCTTTTAATTATAAAACCGTTAATGCCTCAAAAGACGCCATTTTTAAAGTGAACATCGCTTATGACGAGAATTTGAAGAAAATAAAACAATTGAAAAAGAAAATGAGTATTTATTCAACGGCGATTAAATCGGGGGAAGACGCGGCCAAGATAAAAAAGGGCAAGGCGTTTTGTTTGGTTTTCGGCAGCGAAGCCAGGGGAGTGGATGATAAGATTTTGAAATTATCCGACGGCTTGATCAATATAAAAACAAACGGACAGGTGGAATCTCTGAACGTGGCCTGCGCGGCTTCGATTATTTTTTCCAAATTATATAAAGGGTGACAAACGGTAAAAGTTGAAATTTTTTAAAATAAAAAAGCCCCTTTGTTCGGGGCGTTTTTTATAAGATTAAAATCTATTCGTTTTTCTTTGTTGGTGACAATCTTTGCAGAAAATAGGTCTGTCGCCATCCGGTTTAAACGGCAATTCCGTGATTTCTTTACCGCAGCCGGAACAAGTCCAGTTGCCTTGAACCATCGGTCTTTGGGCGCCGAAATTTTGTCGGTCTTCCATGTGATTTGTTGTTTTGAAACTTTACGATTTAATCGCTCTTATGAAGGCTAATAAAATTGTAAGTTTTAACAAAACTTTTAATTATTATGAGGCCATTTTATCATGTTTTTAATAATTTGTCAATATGCGCCTTGATTTTGGGTGTTTTATTTCTAAAATGTTTGTCATAATAAAGACATGACTGAAATATTATCAAAATGCAAAATTAAAGAATTTGACCTGCTTTTAGCTGAAAAAAAGAACGTTTTGGCTCTCGGACCCGAATCGGCGGGTAATTTCTCCGTTTATATCAACGGAAAAGTTTATTATTGCTCAGATTTTGGCGATTTATTGGAGGAAGAGCGTTTTGATGTCTATAAAAAGGCTTTATTTGAGCTTATTGATAGAAATAACCTGATTCCCGATATTATTCGCGTTGACCTTCATCCGGCCTATAAAACCTCAAAATTGGGCGAAGAATTGGCTCTTAAATTCAACTGCCGCCTGGAAAGAGTCCAGCACCATATAGCGCACGTTTATTCGGCTGTATTTGATCAATTTGCGGGCTACGAATCTACCAAAGATTTACCAATCCTGCGAAAACAAGGAGAATACGAATCTACGAATACTTTACGAATACGACGAAAGCATGGAGATATGACTCTACCGACAAAATTTTTAGGCATAGCCTGCGACGGCACCGGCCTTGGGTTGGACGGCAAAATATGGGGAGGAGAAGTATTTCAATATCAAATATCAAATATTAAAAATAAACTAACGCGAATCGGGCATCTTGAAAACCAGTTGCTGTGCGGAGGCGACGCGGCCATTAAAGAGCCGGCTCGAATGCTACTTTCCATACTTTTAAATATAAAAAAGCCGGCTGAGGTTTGGCCGATTTTTAGCGCATTTTACACCGAACAACAATTTGATACATTGGTAAAAATGCGTGAACAAAAATTTAATTCACTGGAGACTTCAAGCGCGGGTAGGGTGCTGGACGCGGTTTCGGTTTTGCTCGGATTTTGCGGCAATGAGAGAAAATACAAGCATGAGCCCATTGACTTGCTGGAGAAAAATTCAACGCAGCCTTTTGAGCTGGAGCCTGTGATAACTGAAGAACAAAGAAACAAAGAAACCGAGGAACAATGGAGCAATGGAGCAATGAAGCAATATGTCCTTAACACCTCTTATTTATTTGAATGGTTGCTTGAGAATTTAGATAAAGATAAGGGCAGACTGGCGGCGACAGTTCAAAAATATATTATCGAAGGCTTGATTGAGATAGCCAAAAGAACTGATCCGAATTTGCCGATTTATTTTAGCGGTGGAATGGCCAATAATCGAATTATGAGTCAAATTGCCATGAATAATGGCTTAATCATGGCTGAAAACATCGATCGGGGAGACAATGCCTTGAGTTTGGGGCAGTTGACTTTATTTTTGTAAAATTATAATATTCGCTTTCAACAAAGGAGGGCGATCATGAAGTTTCTGGCGGCATTGCTGGCCATGCTCACCATATATTCCGGATGGCAGGCGACCAAAAACATCATATTTCTTTTCGGCGCGGTCAAGGACCGTGAAAGGTATGAAGAACTTCGAAGTACTGTCCATGGTCCGTTCGCATTGGTGGAGTCCTACGTCATTTTGCCAGTCAGCGTTTGTCTGATATTTTTCTTTATGACGCTTTTGGCGGCGGGAATCGCTCTGGAAACATAGCCCGTTCGGATCATTTCGCGCGGGTTTTAAATTTGACAGATATTGGTAAATTAATTAAGTTTAAATACGACGGGTGACGCGCGTAAAGTTCAAGAGTTTGGACCCGACGTCACCTGAATTAGCATCACCTGATGCCACCGACGTGCCGCGCGTCACCCGTCATCTTCTCTTGCTCCTCCCCACGTGGCGGAGCATTCTTTTTTAAAGAAAAAATCAAGGATTGACTTAATTATGCAAAATTGCTTAAATATTATATTAACGGGTGAAAACAGAGGAGGACGGTCATGACCTTGAATGAGGTTTATCTTAAATACCAGGTGGAAAAAGAAATTAGGGAATTCGCTGATTGTTCGCGAGCCTGGCTGCGCAAGGTTGGCTTGGCCATCAAAAGAGTGGTCGCGGCAATCATGAAGGAACGTCGCATCAGTTTTGAGGAAGTAAAGCGGCTACCAGGCAATACGATTCTGGGGCCAATCTCCGAAGCGGCGGCCAACGAGTTCTTCGCCTTGCTGGCCACGGGTAGCGAGTGGCGGAACAAATGATTCAACCCGCGGATGAACGTATCTTGCGGGTTTTTAAATTAGTGATTAATAACTTTTCGCATTAATTCATTTACGAACTGAAAATTACCATCGCCGGTCAAAACAACGTCAAAATTTTCGTCAAACGCTTTTTTCATCGCCGTGTTTTCAATATTAAGAAAACCCAAAGAAATCATGTTTTTATAATAAAATCCTTTGACCATGCCCGGATCTCCGAGAGAGTCCCCGAGCAAAATGACATTGGGACGGTTTTTAATCTTTTCAAAAACCGACGGAATTTCTTTCAAGACCGTTTCGTCTTTATTTAAACTGTGAATGATCGGCTCGAGCGGACGCAAGGCTTTGCCGTTTTGATCCCACTCGAATTTATTGGTCACCTAATAAATATTCGGGAAATTCAATTTATTTTTTTCGAAGAATATGGGAATGGCGTCTCCGCAGCCGCTGGCGGACATTATAATCAAAGGAATGTTTTTTTCATTGAGCAGAGTCAGAAATTCCATCGCGCCGTCTCGAAACTTCAAATGTCCGTTGGCCACGATATCCGCCAAATCGTTTTTTGACAGTCCGGATTCAATCAGCAGACGGTCGTGTTTGTCCCACCATTGCCGCATTGCCGTTTTCTTTTCGTTGATTGAAATACTTAGATCAAGTTCAATCGGATGATAATGATCGAACAGTGCGTGAGCTTTGGCCGCGTAATCTTCGGTCAGATGTTTGCCGTCGCGCAGCATTGAAATAATGGAAGGAGTTTTGACCCCGTCAATTGTGCCATAAGTCAGGGTGCCGTCGAAGTCCGATAAAAAGTGTAATCCATTCGCGCCATCCATTTGAATGGATTTTTTTAATTGTTCGAATTTTGTGGGATTTTGAATGGATATTTGCATAAAATTTAACAAATCCTCGGAATCAATTTTCCTCTCGGCTCTTCGATTTGTCTTTCCGATCCAAGTTTTGTTTTCAAAAAAACGCCTTCGCCTTCAAAGCATTTGCCAATAATTTTGGCCTCGGGATTGAATTCTTGGAGCTTTTTTAATGCTTCATCAGTGTTTTGAGGACTGACCGCGGCGATAAAGCGGCCTTCGGAGGGCAATGTAAAAAGCTCAATGCCTAAAAGTTCGGTCAAGGCAAAAACTTCTTTTTTATAAGGCAATTTGTCTTCATCCAAAACAATTTTTATTTTTGATTTGGCCGCGATTTCATTCATGTTGGCGGCCACGCCGCCGCGAGTCGGATCTTTGGCCGCGTTTAGAAGATGCCCGACCGCCTGAAACTCGGCCAAGAGCGGCCGGCAGTCGCTTATTAAATCGGTTTGATAGTCAAAGCGATAGGCGAGAAGCGTCAGTCCATGTTCGCCCAAATCTCCGGAAGTTATGATGTTATCGCCGGCTTTGGCTCCGCCATTGTCAATCACTCTTTCAACCAAGCCCACGCCGGCCGTGGTTATTTCAATTTTATCGATTTTGCCTTTTTCCATCACTTTGGTGTCACCGGTGACAATGGGAATATTCGTTAACTTTGAAATTTTATCAATCGATTCGGCGATTTTGAATAAGTCTTTTTTAGAAAAACCTTCTTCAAGCACAATGCTCAGCGATAATCCCAGCGGTTTGGCGCCCATCACCGCCAAGTCGTTTATCGTGCCGCAAGCGGCGATTTTGCCAATGTCGCCGCCCGGAAAAAATATCGGATCCACAATGAAAGCGTCAGTGGTGAAAACCAGCTTTTTGTCTCCCAAATCGAAAATCGCCGCGTCATCTTCGGTGTTGGTCCAGTTTGTTTTCAGATTAATGATTTTCCTGAGCTCGCGGATAAGTTCATTGTTTTTGAATCCGCCGCCGCCGTGGTCAAGGTCAATCATATTAATAATTTCTACCCCACTTTAGTGGGTGAATACAAAGGCCCACTAAAGTGGGGTAGAATTTTTATATTTATATTCAATTTGGCAAGATCCCTCAACCGACACCATACAAGCCCCTTGCGGGTTTTCCGGTGTGCAAATTTTAGCGAAAAGGGGACAGTCAGCCGGTTTGGCCAGACCTTGCAGTATTTTACCACAAATGCAGGCGCTTGGCCTATATTCGGTGTTTTTTCTTATATTTTCAATTAAATCGTGATGAATAAACTCGGTATCCTGATTTTGAAATTCCTTTCTAATTTTTAAGCCTGAATTTGGTATGTTTCCGAGGCCGCGCCAGCGCGCATCTGAAATTTCAAAGACTTCATTGATTAATTTTCGCGCTTCAATATTGCCTTCGGGTCGTACGACGCGCGTATATTCGTTCTTGAGTTCATTTTTTCCGCTGACAATCATTTCAAGCAACCACTGAATCGAAAGCAAGACGTCTTCGGGTTCAAATCCTGAAATCACTTGCGGCACATTAAATTGCTTAAAAGGCTCCTCTCCGATAATGGCCGCAACATGGCCCGGATCAAGGAATCCGTCGATTTGAATATTAGGGCTTGAAAGTAAAGCGGCCATGGCCGGCGGGAACAGTTTGTGAGCTGAATATACCTTTAAACCTTGCTTGATCGCCCAGGCTGACATGGGTGTGGTGGTCTCAAATCCTATGCCAAAAAACGCCAAATCATTTATTTGTTCAGCGAGTTTTACAGCGTCGAGAGTGGAGTAAACCACTTCGATTTTTTTGCCTTGTTGCCTTAATTTTTCAAGGCTTGAATTTGTCCCGGGCAAGGATAGAGCGTCGCCGTAAACGGCGATGGGCACATCGTTTTCCGCCAGGCCGATGACAACATCAATGTCAGTCTGATCGGTGACGCAGATCGGACAGCCGGGCCCGGAAATAAGCTCAACGTTTGGCGGAAGCAAACTTTTCAAACCGTACTTGGCCACGGTTTGCGAATGCGTGCCGCAGAGTTCCATCAGTGTGACCGGGCGGTTGATTTGAGAAGCGAGTGTGTTAATTTTATTGATGATTTTTTGCATGAATGTTATTTAATCGCGAATCTATTGAATTTTTTATAGTAAATGTTATAATAAATAAAACTTACTGCAGGCGCTGTGTCAATACATGGAGTTATTGTATTATAAGGGGGATAATGATGGCTGGGTATGGGTTTAGGCCTGGTGTGGCTGGAAGTGGTGGGTCGCCGATAGACTGGGAAGAGAGGGCGAGACAGAGGAAGATGTCACAGGCCGGCCACATCATAGTTAAGGCCGTCTTTGCCAGAGGAGGCACTGATGAGGATTGGATGAGAATTTTCCATGACCGAGGCCTGGTAGATCGCCTGGCAGAAATGATCATTCAAAAGCCCGAGCCCACCTCCAAGTAGGGGCAGCATATCTTGACTCTTGAAGTTCCCGCGCGTCATTCGCGCCGGAGCTTTTTAATTTCATCAGCTTCGTTTTTATCAACAATTTCAATGGCAAACCCCGCGTGCACAATCACAAAATCTCCCGGATTTGGTGTTATCAGGCTTATATTAACTCTTTTTTTCAGGCCGTTAAAATCAACCAGCGCGGTTTGGCTTGTTTTATCCATTGATTCAATTTTTCCGGGAATGGCTAAGCACATAATTTTAAGAGGGATTAAGGTTGGTTTATATGTCCTTTTGTTTCATGATTCATGCTCCATGACGTTATGTTGATAACTTTTGATGATAATTGTTTAAGATGCTATAATTTTAACAGAAACATTATTAACTTCAAATTTTATGAATGGTGACACCACTCCGGCTCCATCAAGCGAGTCTTCAAAAATGCAGTTAAAAGTTGAGGTTCCTTGGAGAGAAAAGATTTCTCGTCTGTTTATTTTTAGATTTCTCTGGGTATTCGTGCTCGTTTGGGTGCTTTATGTTTGGATGATTTGGATCGGCTTGGTAAATTTTGTTCATTTTTGGTACATGTTGATTTTAGGCAAAAAACATCAAGCCATGTGGAAGAAAAACGTCAGATTTTTCAAAACCATGACCGAATGGAATTCGTATTTATCGAATTTAACTGATGAAAGGCCGAAATTCATTGGCGATAAGGTTTAATCGACGAAATAAAAAATCAGCGATGAAAAATACGCTGATTTTTTATATTTACATTTGAAGCAGATTGGTTCCGGTCATTTCCGGAGCCGGGGGAATGCCGACTTGCGCTAAAATTGTGGGCGCCACGTCAGAGAGAATGCCCAGCGGGCTGTTTAAGGAAAGATCCCCGTTTTCACCGGTTTGAATGGTTTGACCGGCGTGTTTATTGCTCACGGCGATGAATGGCACCGGATAAATGCTGTGCTCTTTGTCTATTTTGCCGGTTTGAAGATTAACCAATTCTTCGGCGTTGCCATGATCTCCGACAATAAAGGCCATTCCTTGCTTGGCCAAAATCGCGGAAATGACTTTTTCCAAACATGAGTCAACTGCGTTAACGGCTGAGACTGTGGCTTGCAAATTGCCCGTATGGCCGACCATGTCGGGGTTGGCGTAATTAATGGCCATGAATTGATATTTATCCGAAGCCAAGGCTTTTAATATTTCATCGGTCACTATATTGGCGGACATTTCAGGCTGTTTATCATAACTGTCAACCAGCGGCGACGGAATGAGCATTCTGTCTTCTCCGGGGAATTTTTCTTCGATTTGTCCGTTCAAAAAATAAGTGACATGCGCGTATTTTTCCGTTTCCGCGATATGGAGCTGTTTGAAACCGTTGTCGCTGAAGACTTTGGCCAAGGGATTGGCAATGGTTTGCCGCGGATAGGAGACTTTAACCGGCAAACCCGTTTTGTAATCCGTCAAAGTGACGAAGGTCAGTCCGTCAATGAAATTTCGTTGGAATTTATCAAAATTCGGTTCAACGAAAGCTTGCGTCAATTGCACGGCTCGATCAGCTCTGAAATTGAAGAAAATCACCGCGTCTTCTTCGGAGACCATGGCGAGCGGCTGGTTTTTTTTGTCCACCACAGCGCAAGGCGGGAATTCTTCGTCGAATATTTGATTTTGATAAGACTCTTTTAACGTTTTTAACGGATCGGTGGTGGAAATGGCTCCTTTGCCTTCGGCAATGGCCGAATAAGCCTGGCTTGTCTTATCCCAATTTTTATTTCTGTCCATGCCGAAAATTCTCCCAGTGATCGAAGCGACCTCTCCGCATTTTTGTTTTTTGCAAAATTTCATGATGTCTTCCAAAAATCCCGCGCCGGAGTCTCTGGCAGAGTCGCGGCCGTCAAGAAACAGATGTAAAAAAGTTTGTTTTTTCAATTTGTTTTCTTTGCAAAGCTTTATCAGCGCTTCCAAATGCCGCTGGTGCGCGTGCACGCCTCCGTTGCCGAGCAAGCCGATCAAATGAATTTTCGATTTGTTTTGAACGGCTTTTTGAACGGCCGCAAGCAGATTTTCATTTTTGAAAAAATTCCCGTCTTCGATTTCTTTATCGATTCTGGGCAAGCTTTGATAATGAAGAACGCCGGAGCCGATATTCAAATGGCCCACTTCGGAATTGCCGACTTCACCCCAAGGCAGTCCCACGTTCACGCCGGACGCTTCAAGCAGCATGGTCGGATAAGATCCGATGAGTTTTTTGTAAAACGGAGCCGAGCTGAGGCTGATGGCGTTCGATTGGCCGGGAGTGGCAATGCCAAAGCCGTCCAGCACAATCAAAACAACGGGATTGTATGATAACTGCATAATATTAAGCTTTTATTTCTTTGATTATTTCGTCTATTTTTTTGTCCAGATCCGTCGCGTCCTTGATTATTTGAGTTTTCTTGTATCCATCGTCCGTTTTTTCCGCCTGCACCACGTAAATGTTGCGATCGTAAATGATGCGCGTCAAATCCGGCAAAAGTTTGGCTTTTTGATCCGGATCCGTGACTTTGTAATCGGCAAAATATTGCTCGATGGATTTTTGTTTCAAGGTGTCCATAAGTATTTTTATTAATTCAATTAAATTATACTTGATTTGAGTTATTAAATCAAAAAGTTAAGTGGTATAATGTTCATGGAGCCAATGGAGCATTGTTACTAATTACAATCATCCAGTAGGCCGATTGATATATAATTACGAATTACAAAAAGCTGATTAGCTTTAAACGATTCTTACTAATTACTTTCACCTATATCCTTAAGCCTGAGAATGTTGTAATTCGAAACAAATAACCTAGAAGCTAAATGGAAGATTGTAATTGGTAACAATAAAACAATGAAGCAATGAAGCAATCTTTTCTCCAAATATATATGCAAAAAGAAAAAGAAAACGAAAAAAAATCCATCAAGCTTGAAGTGCTTGAGAAATTGTCCGCGCTTATTATCGCGGGCTTTGGTTTGGTCGCGGCCTTGGCTTGGAATGACGCCATTAAGGCGTTGTTCAATAAGTTTTTTCCGGCGCCTTCCGGCAATCTGGTCGCCGGATTGATTTACGCGGTCGCCATAACCGCGATTGTGGTAATTGTCACCATCCAATTCGGCCGGATGATCAGGCGCGCCAAAAACGTGGTTGATAAATTGGACAAATAAATAATATCAACAACTTCGCCCGACGAATCGTATAAAAAATGCTATAATCTAAACATCTTTTATTTTTTATTATGCGGAGAAAATTCATGATCGCCGCAATAATGGTGTTGATGACCGTTGCTTTGGTCGGCAACGGATTTTGGCGTCAAGAAACATTGGCCGCCGAATTGTACGCGGCCTCGGACTCCGTGTCTTCGCATCAACCCGGAGCAAAATCAAACCATACCATAAGTTTCAAAACGCCGTCCGGCGTTCACGCGCCCGCTTCAAGCATTACCATCGGATTCGCTTTGGATTTTAATGTCAGCGGGCTTGATTTCAGTGACCTTGATTTGACTCACGGTCCGATCAGCGGTTCCGAAACATCCGAGGCCTTGGCTGCTGCCGCTGGCGTCAATGTTTGGGGGGCGTTTTTCGCCGGCAATGTTTTGTTTTTAATGCCGCCGACCAATGCCGGCATCAATGAAATCGCGCCAAGCGATACCGTAATTTTAGGCATTGGGTCGCAAACGGACACCGGCGCAAATGACATAGAAAATCCGGCGGTCGTCGGCTCTTACGATGTTTTGATCGCCGGGGATTTCGGCGACGGCAAGACCATTTCCGTGGCCATAGCCGATACCACGGTAAGTGTCGGCTCGACCGTGGTGGAGTCGGGCAGCGGGATTTACGGAGATACCACGCCCCCGATTATTTCAGATGTCGAGGTAATCAATATTACTCCTTATGCCGCCACGATTACCTGGGTGACCAATGAAGCGGCGAATTCGAGAGTCGAATACGGATTGGATCGCGCTCATGACGCGGTTTCCGTTTTTAACGGCTCGTTCGTTGTGTCGCACTCGATTGATTTAATGAATTTGAAACCCGATACCGTTTATTATTTTCAAATAATCTCTTTGGATCAATCTGGCAATCAGGCAATCGCCGGAAATCTCTCTTTTACCACCTTGCCGGAAGTGGAAGAGTTGTTTGTTTATAATATTCGAGTCAGAAATATTACCGCTCATTCGGCGGATGTTTTATGGGAATCAAACAGAGAAGCGGATTCGAGAGTGGACTTCGGTCTGACCGAAGAAGCTGAGACCGGTTTTTTTTACGATGAGGCTTTTGTTCGCGAACATGTAATTCATCTTAACGGACTTCGCGCCGAAACCAAATATTATTTCAATGTCACTTCCGAAGATGAATTCAAAAATGAAGTTACTGGCACCGGCCATTATTTCACCACCAAAAGTGAAGAATTGTTCGTGCCGAACGTGAAAAATTTCGACGCTAAATCCGATGTTGAAAATTATCGCGCGATATTAACCTGGGAAAACCCCATTTATCCCGAATTTCACGGCGTGACCATAAAAAGAAGTCTCGCCGGTTATCCGGCTTATCCGTCCGAGGGAGACTTTGTTTACGGCGGCGCCGCTCAAATCGCCTACGACAATAATCTTGCGCTGGGAGTGATATATTATTATTCGGCTTTCGCTTATGACGGATCCGGGAATTTTTCATCCGGCGCGTTCAGTTGGACGATTTTGATTCCGAAACATTATTTGACGATTAAAGCCAAGCCCGAGAAAAGAGTCCCGAAAATCGGCAATTGGGACACGAGCGCGGTCGTGACTTTTAAAACACCCGGAGAAAATTTTTCTTCAAATCTTTATTTGGTGGAAACAAACGCCCAAGGCGAGGCTGATTTGGTCATTGATGATTTAATACCGGGAATCTACGATTCCACGTTTAAGGGCTTGTCTCATTTGAAAAAAAAGCTTTACGGTTTGGACATTCGAATCAATGGAAATAATTTTTTGGACTTTACGCAAGGCGACACTTTTCACCTTTTGGCCGGAGACGTTCAGCGATCCAAAGACAATTACGTCAACGGATTGGATATCGCGGCCATGGAAAATAATATATACACCGGAGATGTTGACGTTGATTTGAATCAAGATTACGTGGTTAATGGGTTGGATTTCAGCGTCCTGTCGGCGAATTTTTATAAATGGGGAGACTGAGTTGATATGAAAAGCATTTTTAAATCATCATTTATCCTGCTGTTTTTGGCCGTGATTTTGATTTTCGGGCAAGACGCTTTGGCCGCCAAATTTTATTTTGCCCCTGCCGGAGGCTCAATGTCTTCGAATTGCGAAAATTCGCTCGATATCATGATTGATACCGAAGGCGCCGGCACGATAGCGGCGGACGCCATTATTGAATTTAATCCGGACGATATTGAGATTATCGATCAGTCGCCCGCTCCGGGCATCCAAATAAAAACCGGTGGCGCGTATGAAATGTATCCGGGTAATAAAATTGATCCTTCGGGCAAAATATTTTTGACCGGGTTTGATTCTTTGCAAGTATTCAACGGCACCGGAATTTTCGGCTCGATTGTCTTCAAAAGCAAGCCGGGAGTTCAAAATACCGAATTCAATTTTTATTTTCAACGGAATCTGACGACCGACAGCAATGTCGCCAACCTCAACAGCGAGGATGTTTTGACAGCGGCCTCGGGCGCGAATTTTTCTTTTCTGGCAATGGCTTGCGACAAAGATTTGTCCCCGCCGAGATTGGAAAATATCAGTCCCGCGGTATCCGCCAAGAACGTGGCTTGGGATTCCAAAGTGGCTTTTAACATCGTCGATGACGGGGCTGGCGTTGATTTGTCCACGGTCAAGGTCGTGGTGGACGGTGTGCGTTACGCCGTTGACGAAGAAGTGTCGTTTGATTTCACCGGAGACAAAAATGATTATAAAATAATTATTGACCCGCTCTATGATTTTTTTGAAAATGACACGATTAACGTGGAAATAAAAGTCGCGGACTTAAAAGGGAATGTCATGCCGACATTTTTTTACTCATTTTCAACGGGCAAAGCAATCGATCAAGAGCCCGTTTTACCCGCGGATTTTATGTCCGAGGAGGTTACCGTGCCGCAAGATTTGAGGCTTGATTTGTCTCAAGTCGAATTTTGGGCGGCCGCGCACACCGTGCCTTTGCTCCAGAGCAAGACCGGCGTCATTTCGATTTTGCCTTTGAGCGTCTTTACCGCGGAATTTAACGCCTCCGCCTTATCAAAGCCGGTTAAAGACGCGCAATTGGCAATCGGTTCATCGATTTATCAATTCGCGAAAACCAGCGACGGTTTGTTGTATAAAGTCAGTCTCCAAAGCGATGCGGAACCGGGATTTTATCCCGCTAAAATCATTATCAGGTATCTGGACGGTTCCATCGACGCGGTGGATTTCGCCGTCAATGTTTTGCCCTGGGGTGATATTTATGAGACGATAAGCGGGGAAAAGTCATTCGTGCCGGACGCGACAATAATGTTAACGGATGATACCTCCAACGCGATTTGGCCGGGTTCGGCTTTTTCGCAAGCCAATCCGTCGCAAAGCGATCTTGAGGGCTCTTTCGGTTTTTTGACCGCGCCCGGACAATATAAAATCAAAATAGAAAAGGAAGGCTATAAAACAAGAGAAGTTTTTTTCGACAACGGGTCGATAATAAATCCCTCGATTGAATTGCTCGCTCTGCCGAAACCTTTAGCGACCGCGGGCGGCGCGATTGGATATATCAAATCTTTCGGCAAACTGATCAAATTCAAAATGAAATCGTTGGCTCAGACGTTGAGTTTGCCCGGAGTCACTCGGTTCGCGGCCAATGTCTTGTTCCCGGCCGCTTTGATCGCCACCTTGGTCAATTTGTTGAACGCCTTGGTTTCTCTGCGCTGGTTGGTTTATTTGTTCCTCTGGAGTCCGATGGCTTTTGTTCGAAAGCAACACAAGGATGGTCTGGTCTTTGACGCGAAAACGAATCGTCCCGTGCCGCTGGCCGTGGTTCATCTGATAGATATTGAGACGGACAAAATCGTCGCCACTCAAATCACGGGCAGAAACGGCCATTACAGTTTCAGAGCGAAAAAGGGTTCGTATAAAATTTTTGTCAGAAAACCTCATTACAAATATTCTCCCGACAATGAGACGATTGAAGTGACCGAGCCGATCGGCATTATCGCCAAAAACGTGGCGATGGAGCACGTCGGAGAATCAAAATTGCCGAACGGATTGATCAAATTCGGTATTTTCGCGCAAAAAACCGTGGCCATGATCGCTTGCTTTATCGTTTTGGCCGAATTTATTTTGGACAGGACTTATTTTAATTTGTTTTTATTAATCGTTAATCTGGCGATTGTAATATTAATATTTGGCGTGGCCAAAAAAAAGGCAACGCGAAATTTTAACAAAATATGAAAAAATTAAAAAACGCGTTATTGATTTTGGGTATTGTCGCTTTGATCGGAGCAAGTATGTATGTGGGTTGGTCAGTGGCCAAGCCGGAAAAGACTCAACGCCTCGTGACCGCTGAGGTTATTTTGACGACTCTTCACGCGCAGGGTTTTTTAATCAGCGAGAAATATGTTTTTGACGAACCGATCACCATTGAAAACACCCAGGGCACCTGGAAAGACTTGTTCTTCGGTCAAACGATCGAAGCTCGCGGCGTGGTAGAGGTCAGTATGGGAATTGATTTGCAAAAAGTCAAAGAAGAAGATGTTGATTTTCAATTGAATAAAGTGATTCTTTATTTGCCGCAAACGGAAATTTACAATACTCGTCTGGTCGGCAGAATCGACGTGCAAAACAAGCAAGGCATATTAAAGCGGCTTTTGGACAGCGACGACGGTTATAATCAAGCCTTGGAAGAGCTGACCGTTCAGGCCGAAGCCGCGGCGAAACAAGAAAATTTGCAAAAAATAGCGGATGAAAACGCGGTGGCGGAAATTACCAGAATATTGAAGCTGGTGGTTAAGGATAAAGAGATTGAAGTTCGTTTTAAAAATAATGAAAAAAACGAGGGGATATAGTCTATGAAGCGACTGATGATATTTTTTTGGTTGTTTATATTGTTTTCGGCCTTGCCCGTTTTGGCGGCGAACAAAAACATCGACGTGCCGTTCACGGTGCAAGCTCCCGACGGCTGGTACTCGCCGTTTGACGAAGCGTGTGAAGAAGCGGCCATTGTCATGCTGGATAATTTTTATCAAGGCAAAAATTATATTGCCGATCCCAAAAAAGAAATTTTAGCCGTAGTGAGTATTGAAAATAAACTCTGGGGGTACAATAAAGACACGGACGCTCATCAAATGGCTCATATTATCAATAATTTTTTCGCTTTTGAAACGGACACGAAAAATAACTCGACTTTGGCGGCGATAAAAAATGAAATTGATAATAATCGTCCGGTGTTGGTGCCGGTTTACGGCCGCGGCTTGTCAAATCCCAATTTTCGCGGGGCCGGTCCGATTTATCACGTGGTTATAATCAAGGGGTATGATGATTCGACCAAAGAATTCATTGTTAATGAACCGGGTACTATTCATGGTCATGATTGGCGATACGATTTCGATGAAATGATGAACGCGATTCATGATTTGAATTATTCCAATCAGCAGGAAGGCGCCAAAGTTGTTTTATTCACGCATGACGACATTAGACATTCGGGCTGGAGCGACGCGGACAAAGACGGCTTTTCAAAATCCGAAGAAATGAAATCCGGCACTGATTTAAAATCGGCTTTGTCATTTCCCGGACAAAATTTCGCGATCTATAACAATAAAATTTTGCGAAGTTTCACCGATCCCAGAGTATTTTTAATTAATAACGGTCATAAATCCAGAATTTATTCAGCGAGAGAGCTTTTTGCCAAAGGCTTTGATTGGAGGGATTTGCTCAGAGTCGAGCAAAACGTTTTGGATTTGATACCCAATCAATAAAAATATGGTTGAATCGATTCGCGAATCTTTGCCGGCGGCCAAACCCGCTCGAAGACCCGGTAAAAAAAATATCAGGCCGGTCTTGTCCAGTTTTGAGCTGGATAAAATCAGCTCGGAAGATGAAAAAATAATCAAATCTTTTTGGCGGGCGATTGACATGGACGTCGACCCGGCCGCCAATATTGTGATTTATTCTCAAGATTTAATAGAGGGCGATCCGGAAGCCAGAAAACAAATGGAAAACGCTTTTGACAGATTGAGAAATAAAAAAGCCTTGAATTTTCCCGATCAGCGCAAATTGCATTTTGAGCAAATAGTTGATGAAATCGCTTTGGCCGATTTTTTACCGGTCGGAATTCGAACCAGAAAATCAGATCCCATTCCAACAAACGGCAAATTGTATTTGATTGATGAATATGGAAAGTTAAATTGGTATTTCGGTGAGGCAAAAGAAGATAAGGTCATGGATTTGCGTCCATTTGAAGCCATAGGCGCTTCGATGCTGCCGTCGTTTGGCGAAGGAGCGCTGAAAAAGTTGATGGATGCTGTAATCGAAAAACAGATGGCGGCCGCGGAGAAAAAAATGTCATGAACAACCGTTTATGGTTAGCGGGAGTTTTCCAATTTAAAATCAAAAATAAAAACAGGCAATTGAAAGGTTGCTTTATTTTTCCCAAAGGGATTCTGTTGGGATAAATTTGTGACCATTGGTAACGAAACAAGAAATACTACAACCAAGGATAGCTTAATAGACGTGGTAATTTGTAACTAATATAACGCCAAGGCTAGCCAATCGGCGGCAATCATTTGTAACGTATGAATAAATTCGCCAAAAAAATTTTAAATCAAATTCGAAACGTGGTTTTCGGCGTTGAAGACGGCCTGATTTCCACGCTCGGAGTATTAACGGGCATTGCCGGAGGCACGAACAACAAGGCAATCGTGATTTTAACCGGCTTCGTGGTCGTTTTTGTGGAAGCGTCATCAATGGCCGTGGGCACGTTTCTTTCATCCAAATCCGAAAGACAAGCCAAGGTTAAAAAATTAAAGGAAGAATTGGAAAAAATCAGGGAAAATCCTGAAAAAGAAAAGCTGGAATTGGTTGAATTTTATAAAAGAAGAGGTTACAGCGAAAAAGAAATCAGCATGATGGTGAAACGAGTCAGCGGCAGTGAAAAATTGATTTTGGAAGAAATGGCCAATAAGGAACTGGGCATTTCCATGAAAAGAGAATATAAAACAAAGCGAGGAGCGTTTTATATGTTCTTTTCATATATGATCGGTGGTTCAATCCCCGTGTTGCCTTATTTTTTCTTTTCGGTAAATATTGGCATTGTTTTTTCAATAATATTAACCTCAATCGGACTTTTCTTTTTGGGATATTACAAGGGCTGGTTGACTGGAGTGCCTAAGGTTAAAAGCGGTTTGGAAATGTTTGTCATGGCGGCCGTGGTGTCAGGATTGGGATTTGCCGTAGGCAAAATAATCGGCCACTTCATTGGCTTGGTTTCATAATATGACTTTGGTTAATTACAAAAAGAAAAGAAAATTTGAAAAAACATCGGAACCCAAAGCCGTGGTGGCAAGTTCGAAAAAAGGAAATATTTATTCCATTCAAGAGCATCATGCCAGAAATTTGCATTGGGATTTGAGGTTGGAAGAAAAAGGCGTTTTAAAATCCTTCGCCATTCCCAAGACTCCGCCGAGAAAAACGGGACTGAAGCGTTTGGCGGTTCAGACCGAAGACCATCCGGTGGCTTACGCGTTTTGGCAGGGAGAAATTCCCAAAGGAGAATACGGAGGCGGTAAAGTTAAAATTTGGGATAGGGGGGAATATAAGACGATTGAAAAAGATAAGAAAAAATGGTTGATTGAAATTTCCGGTAAAAAATTAAAAGGCAAATACGCCCTGATTCATTTTAGAGAAAAAAATTGGTTGTTTTTCAAAATGAAAAAAGATTAAAATTACAAATTATAAAAGCCTCGTCGAGTTTCGGCGGGGCTTATTGGTTTTCGGGGGTGCCTTGTAGGTACCCCATGAGATATTCCGGCGTGCTACCGGAGTTGGCGCGACGTTCGAACGCGTCTTTTTTGCCGTGATTCCATTCACGGAAATTCCCCGTGATGTGCGGGCACTCGGACTCGTGAAACCCTTGATTTCTCAGACAATACGCGCACTTCATCGGGAGCAAGATTACCGCGAGATCGATGTCATTTGGACGCATCACAAGCTCTTCCTTTCACGCCTTGGCGTTGTAAACATTGTTATTATGCATAGATTAATATTTTTTGTCAAGTTTGCGTTTTATTCGAAAATTGTATAAATTATAGTGTGCATAGGAGGTGAAGCGATGAGTGTAAACTCTGAAATTGTAAGACTGCACGGAAAATTGGTTGGCCGGAGAAGACGCGATGCAAAAAGATGGGAGCTTTCTTTGTCGGACACGACATCAAGAGATGACCTGATTGCGCTACTAGAGTATTTGCGTGAAGAAACTCCGCGGTTTTGCCGAATACCCGGGGTGAACTTCTTGAAAGACAGAGATCCTCGCTCGCTCATTTTGAAGCTGTTGGCGATCAAAAACGACAAGAGAAGATCGCGAAAAAAATACGAGCGCAGAACGGCAGTCATGATTTCCAGAATCGATAATTGCATCGAAATACTGATCCAAATCTCGCGAAGCTGATTCATAATCGGCTTTTTAAAATTTTAAAAGACAGATCGTGAATCTGTCTTAGAACGTCGATTGACTGATATCAACAGTTTTTTTGACAGAAAATGCGAATATTTATACGCTTTAATCAGGAAGGTAGGAGGTCACACATGTGTTATGTCAAGCTCAAGGGAGGGAAACAGGTTCACAGACTGTTTTTTTTGGCCGTGTTGAATCAGGTGCGAACGCTGGCCATATTTTATCCTGAAGCTTTTGTCGCTTTGCGGCAATGCTGCATCGAGCCCGGACAAGAGCTGCCGTCTGATATTCTGGAAACGCTAAACAGCGAGCTTTATCTCGTTGACGTAGGAGGCAATGTTTGCCCTGAATTAAGAGACATAGTAATCTCTCTAATGATCAAAGACGGATAAACTTATCCGTTTTTTCAATCTTGACTTCGGGTCGGTTTTGATGTATATTGTATTTTGTAATCGTTATGCATTGGCCGGCATAGCTTCCGCCTTCGCTCCTCGCTTTGCTCAGAGCTTCGGCGGACAGGTCCGCCTACGTTGAAACTTCGGCGGACAGGCAGTGGTTTTGCCCGCTCGACTCAGTGGAGCTTCGCGAGCGGGTCCGCTCAGCAGCGAATCTGCGTGAGCGGATAAACCATTGGTTGTATTGCCCTTTGTAATTAATCACTATTTATCGTGCCAGCGTAGCTCAGTGGCAGAGCAGTGGTTTTGTAAACCATTGGTCGTGGGTTCGACTCCCTCCGCTGGCTCCACTCTAAATTTTGAAAAAGAGTATAACGTGGGTTCCCACCTGCGCTCCTCGCTCCGCTCGTAGGAGTTACGCCTGCCTTCGTCCCTCGACAAGCTCAGGGCTTCCGCCTACGCCAATGCTTCGGCGGACAGGTCGGCTGGCAGGCCATTTCGCCCTTGATTTGTTTTGAAATAAGGTGTATAATTAAAAACGTTGAATATTTAATATAGAAAATATGTCACAAGACAACATGATTAAATTGGAGTGCAAGGAATGCAAGCAAATCAATTATTACTCTCATAAAAACAAGAAAATTTTGAAAGAAAGACTTGAGATGAAAAAACATTGCAAGCATTGCAAAAAGCACACCATGCACAAAGAAATCAAGTAAATAAAAAACCTCTCGACAAGAGAGGTTTTTTGTTTTTCTTAATATTTGAAAATGTAAATTTGATCGTCTATGGATTTTGATTCCAAGGAGTTGGCAATTGCTTGCGTCACCGTATTATTGAAATTATTCCAGTATTTCGGAATCACGAAATAAACCGTGTCCGCGCCCGTTAAATTTTTAACTTCATTGACGTATTCGATCTTGGGGGCATCGTTGACCATTTTAAGAAAATATTGATACAGCTCGCCGCCGGTGGGAACGGGATAATAAAAATAGCCGTTTAAGGTCGGCGCAAAGCCGTACAATCTAACGGCCGCGGCTGAAGTGTTTTGATTCGCCAGCACCACATATTTTTCGCTTTCGTTTTTATTGATATATTCGGCCGCGGCAAAATCGTATTTGCTGACATTGACGGCCGGGTCGGCTGAGACATTGTCGAATCGCGGATAACTCAGGTAAAAGCCGGCGCAAATCAGCAGAGAAGCCATGACTTGAAATGAAATTTCGGCCAACCTCTTTTCTTTGATTTTATCAATCAATAGATTCCATGCTGAAATAAAAACAGGGGTCATTATGATAAACATTAAGAAAATCAGCCGCTGAGCGTAATCCGAGCGTTCGTAATAAATCAGCTCGTTGAAGGCGAAAATATTTTTTAGAATCAAGTAATTGATTAAAATAAGGAAGAAAGCGCCGAGGTAAATGCTGAAAACGCGCGTTTCTTTTTTTCGCTCGGCGGATTTTTTTATGGCGAATAAAATAAAGATGGCGATAAATATCAAAAAGAAAAATTTCCAATTGAAGCCGTAAAAATAAACCAAGTCAAGGATGTATCTGAAATTGTTTTTCCAGTAAAATACGTGCGTGAAAAAATGTCCGGCCGATTCAACCATTGCCTGCAAATCAAAAGATAAAATTGTTCGCTGGCCGCCCAGAAGCCCGGCCGCCATAAAAGCGAGCGGCGCTATTGTCGCGGATAAAATAATATAGCCGATTTTTAAAGCTTTGATTCCAATCGACTCGCTGCGTTTTTGAAAGATTAAAATTCCGATGGCGAATAAAAAGGCAGGCAGGCCGGACAGCGGATGGACGCAAATGGCGGCCGCGGCGAAAAAAATCGGCCACAGCCAAGAAATGCTTTTTTCCTTTAAATATTTGAAACAGAGAAAAGAGACGATCAAACAAAATAAAAAAGAAAGATATTGGGGAGTGGTCACGATCAAAAAAGAGCAGGGAACTGTCAGAAATAACAGCGCGGCCGCCGGTTTGATTCTTTTTACGCAGCTCAGAATAAGGTGAGGCAAGGCCGCCGCGGCCAAAACGGGTAAAAGCAATCTGTCCAGCCAGTCGATGGGAACTGCCAATACTTTATTGGCGAATACTTCAATGGCGTATTGGCCCAGATAATAAAACGGTTTGGGCGAGACAAAGCCGTCTTTGACGATGAGCTCGACCGTTTTTTGATGAATGAACGGATCATAACCGAAACCGAGTTTATAAACGATAACCGCCACTGAAAATGACAGAAAAAAATGAATGGACAAAAATATTTTTTGCCAGAATTTTTTGAGCTTCACCCGGGTCAGAAAAACTATAAGAATGAAAGTGGCGATGAAATAAACGATAAAAATTCTTTTGTCGATAAAAGCCCATGGAGTTGGCGCGGCAATGTCGTTTCTACCGTCAATGATGATTTTGAAAGCGAAACCGGCCGCGATCAGATAGCTTGTAGCGCATAAAAATTCCCTGAAGTCCAATTTCAATTTCGGCCAAGACGGCCTTTTCAGCGGCGCGCCAAACTTAAGCCATAGCGCTGAAATATGCCCGCCAAGGAAAACGGACATTAATGCAATGGCCAAATCGTTCAATTGATAAATAAAATAAACCACTGATCCCAAAATCGCGATTTCTCCGATCATGATCAACGCGGCCCACAGCCATGAGCGCAAAGCGGTTTTGCCCAACAGCGAGTAAAGAAGATATAAATTCAGCAAAATAAACAAAAGTCCGGAAATCAAATGCCAGATCATGTTGACGGCCGCGTATTGATTGACGCAGACGGCCGCGGTCAATAAAAGGTCGAAGAATAAAACGAGAATTTTAATTTTCATATCTGAGACCATTGTAGCCTCAAATCAAAGGCTTTTCAAACGGTTAGCTTGATAATTACGATTTTTTTGGTAGAATGGCATTATATGATTAAACCGGTTGAAAATTTATTGGCCGCTTATTTCGAGGAATCCAAGCCGTTGGAATATGAAGAGGAAAGCACTATTGGCGTGAATGAAGTGATTGCCAAGGCTGTTTTGGCTTATGAAAAAATTAGAAATATCGTGGACTACCGCGATGAACATCTTTTGCGAAAAAGCGCCATTCAGCGCATTTGCAAAAGAAGGTTTTCCGAAGTGCTCCGAGGCGCTCAGATCGGCGATACATTGATCAGGGAGTTGATTCGAGCCGGCTACGTGGCCAACCATTCTCTGCCGGAGACCAAAGTCAACGAATTGAACGGCGCTTTGAATAAGACGGCCAATCTGTGGCTGGCCGTAAAAGACTCTTTGACTTTTTCCGAACAAAAGAAAATTAAAAATTGGCTGCTGGGAATTTTATCGGTCGAGATTGAAGAATTGATCATAAAAACGGATTTCAAACGCGCGTTGGTCAATGCGGCGTTTTCGATCGCCAAATTGCAAACGGAAATTTTGGACGAAAAGATGTCCGATGATGAAAAGGATCTTCAACTTTACGTGGGCATTCAGCGGGCGTTGTTTAAGTCGGACAATGAGATGATCTCTTACGCTCTTTTACGTTTGTATTATCCGGCTTGGTTTGAAAATCCTGATGAAATTTTCGATGAAATTAAAATCAATATCCTGGGCATAAAGAAAATGATCGATCATCAGATTAAGCACCCGCTGGGCCGAAAGATCCAAAGATATTGCAAATCATTCAGCGTTTATTTTTACGTCATTAAGGATTTGATTGAAGAAGATCCCGACCAAATCGAAGAAATTTTTTCCGACCCGGAGGCGACCAAGGAATTATTGAAGGGGATTATTGAAAAGAAAAAAATAGCGGTGAACAGTCGTCTGAATAAAAGCATTTGGCGCGCCATGATTTATATTTTGCTGACCAAAATGCTGATCGCCTTGGCGCTGGAAGTGCCGTTCGAATATTTTTTATTCAAGGAAATTAACTTGATTCCGCTTTTCATAAATTTGTTCGGCCCCATTGTCTTGTTGTTTTTTATCGGCAAAACCATAGTTGTTTCATCAAGCAAAAACGCGGAGAAAATTCTGACGCAGACGATGAGTATTATTTACGGTTGGACCGAGAATATGAAGAAAACGATTATCAAGCCGCCGAGAAATTGGGGAGCGCTGAAACATATCATTTTCGGACTTTTTTACTTTTGCACTTATTTTATCAGCTTCGGCGCCATCGTCTGGGGTCTGGCCGAGCTTGAATTCAATGTGGTCAGCGGCGCGATATTTTTGGTGTTTTTGAGCATTGTCAGCTTTTTCGGCTACCGTTTGCGCCAAAATGCCAAAGAAATGTATGTGCTCAAGGAAAAAGGCGGTTTTTTGTCCAGCTTGATGGAATTTTTCTTCATGCCCGTTATAAAAGTGGGGCAGGAGATTTCCACCAATTTTTCTAAAATAAACGTTTTTATTTTTATTCTCGACTTTATAATTGCCGCGCCGTTTAATATCATCATTGACATCATTGACGACTGGTTCGCGTTTTTGAAGGAGAAAAAGGATGAGATTTACTAAGTGTTTTTCACTTAGCAATCCCGCTTTTGGCGGGGTTTTTTTTATTTGACTAAATTTAGTTTTGATTAGCATTCGACGAACCTTGGCGTGTCTGCTGGAATTCAGTCTGCGGCAGCGCGGGCTGTAAAGATCCAGAGCTGCCGGACGGATACAAACAATGTTGGGCAAAGGCCGCGTCCTTGCCCTTTTTTAATTGAAAAAATCGGCATTTTGAGCGCGATTTTGTTGTTGACAAAATGTTGAATATGGCGTATTATTAACTCTTGTCGTTGATTGCTGGAAACCGCAACTGTTGGAGGGCGGAAATGACGCTTATTTTCGATGAACGAGTTCAGGTCGAGCTTCTAGGTAGGGCATGGGGTGATTTTCACCCGACGAAGAGTGCGGAGGCTCACATACTCCTTGTCAGGGCCTCGGTCAGTCACAAGTTCGCCGAGCTGTTTTTGCCCAGCGTTGCTTTCACGAACAGGGTGGCGGGCAGGCTGGACTCAAACGCTTTCCGTCTGGACGATGTACCTCCCTTGGCGTGGAGGACAACCACGAAGGCTGATGGCGGAATCATCGTCAACGATCCGAGTGTGGCCGTGGGCATCTGCAACGCGGATTGCCACATCGGAGTGATCTACGAGCCACGTAGGCACATTCTGTGCGTTGTGCACTTGGGCCTCAAGTGCTTCCATCGACCGGACGGAGAGCCGAGCATTCTCCAGGAGGCCATCAAGGTGCTCCGTTGCGACTCTTCGGACCTTCTCTTTACCTTCGGCGGCGGAGCGGGCCCGTGTTGCTTCGGCTACGACCTCCATGATCCCAAGTTCGGCGATCAGAACATTCGCCAGGCCCAGGATCTCCGGAATCGGTTCGGAGAAGACGCGGTCAAGGGTGAAGTCGAGCGCGGGCCGCGTCGCGGTTTTGCCGCGCATGATCTTCCGACCATGATTTTGCGGCACGCGCAAGATCTCGGCTTGGCGATTCAAGACATCGATTTCACCTGTACTTCCTGCGCCGGCTTGAAGGTGGAGGGGGAGAACGAAGTCGGCGAGCGCATGTTCTGGTCGAATTTGCGAGGAGACGTGAACAACCGCAATTTCTTTTTCGCGCGCTTGGTCGGGTAGCCGGCCGCGATCTGGAAGGAGACACTTTGGGCAAAGGACGCAGTTCTTGCCCTTTTTTAATTGAAAAATCCCGAGTTTTAAGCTAAACTGTGATTAATATGAAGCAATGGTTGAAAAAAAATCGGTTTGTCGTTATTTTGGCCGGCATTGGCATTGTGTGTTTTTTTATTTACGGCTTTTTGGCATTTACCGCGCCCAAGGAAATTTTCAATTCTCCGGATGAAACGGCCAATTATGTTTTTTCCAGCGCTTATTCGCGCGGCTCCATGGCCATGGCCGAGCCGGACAATTTAAGGGTTCAAGGAATCATTCATCCCAGAAGCGCCACGGTCAATGAAAAAGGGGACATAGTGCCCGGATATTTTTTGGGACTGCCGATTATTTTGGGTTTTTTGGCGAAAATTTTCGGCAGCGGGATCATTTCCTTTGTCACGCCGATTGTTTCGGCCATAACGCCTTTGTTTTTTTACTGGGCCCTGAAAAATATTTTTGAAAAAAAAGTCGCTTTCATTTCAGCTTTGCTTTTATATTTTCATCCCATTTTTATTTATTACAGCGCCAAAAGCTTGATGCCCAATGTTTTGTTCATTGATTTTTTGATAATTTCTTTGGCTTTTATTTTGAACGCCGGTTACAAGAAAGGCTTCAAAAATCAATTCAGAATCAAACCGATTTTGTTTTATCTATTGGCCGGCGCTTTTTTGGGTCTGGCCATGAGCATCAGACCATCGGAATTTTTCTGGGTGGTTTTTTTGTATTTGATTTTATTTCTTTTTGGAATTAAAAAAGTCAATTGGCCCGGTTTGATTTTGGGTCTTTTGGCCGCCGCTGCCGCGCAAATCCCGACCTTACTGGAAAATATGGCGCTTTACGGCGGTTATTTGAAGCTGGGCTATAATACCAGGCTGCTGGGAGTCGAGCTTGATCAAGGCGGCGTTTTGGGATTGTTAAAATCAATTTTTTCATGGTCAACCGTTTTTCCGTTCGGCATCAAGCTCGCGGCCAGCGCCAATGTTTTTATCAATTATTTCTGGAGATTTTTAGGCTGGTATCATCTTTGGCTTTTGCCCGGCCTGGCAGCTTCTGTCGTTTATTTGAAATTCAATTGGTCGCGCAAAATCGTTTACGCGATCGGCATTTTGGGAGTCGGCGCGTATTTGATTTTATATTACGGCGCTTATGTTTTTCAAGATAATATCAATTCCTCGCAGATTTCCATCGGCACGTCATATTTACGATATTGGCTGCCCCTGATGATCATGATTTTGCCCGTCATGGCTTATTCGATATACGCTGTTTGGCGTTTGTCCGAAAAATTCGGATTGAAAATAAAAGCGGCTTTCACGATTTTATTTTTTTTAATTTTGAATCTGTACACCTTTCAAATCGTCTTTGCCGAGACCAATGAAAGCTTGCTCGCCGTTAAAGAAAATTTGAAAAAATACGATTTTATTCGAGAAAACGTTTTGGCCGTTACCGAAGAGGACGCCATTATCATTTGCGACCGCTCTGATAAAATATTTTTCCCAAAAAGGCAAGTGATTGTTTTTCAGGAAAATTACGAGATTTTCCCGCTGATCAATCGGATCGTTTCACGCCGGCCCGTGTATTTTTACACCATGTTGCCGCCCGAAGACCTTAATTATTTGTCACAAAATAAAATCGCGAAAAGAAATTGGCAATTTTTCATTATCAACCGATTCGATAATTTTTATCTTTATAAATTGATCGGCGACAAGGATTGAGTTATGAAAGAAAAATATTTCAAAATATTGAGAGTGGCGATTTGGTTGATGGCGGTTGGAGTTTTGGCTTATTTTTTCGCCGATTATTTTTCGATTGACGGCTCCTTTTATTTGAAATACGAAGTTGGCCGGCCGATTGGCCAAGTGTCCCGATTTTATGCGCCTGAAAATTATCAAATCATCTCCGACGCCGAGAAAACATTCGTTGAAATAAATAAAACTCCGACCGCCTTTGATTTGAAATTACCGACAAAATTCGAAAAAGCGACAATCGTTTTGACATACAGGACCGAGGATTCGGACGGTTTTCGCTTCGGACCGATTTCGGATCAAGGAAAAACACGATTTGAAACGGAAAAGATCGAGACTTCGGCCAATTGGCGAGAGCAAGCCTTTGAATTTAATCTGGCCGATGCTTACTTTTCCAAAAACCAAGGCTATTCCTTCGTTTTCGAAACATCCGGCGGAACAATTGAAGTTGCTTCAATTCAATTTGATTTGCAAAGAAAAAAATTATGGCAATCGATTGGCGAAAAATTAAAATGAGCGAGCAAGCCGGCGTTTTGTCCGCGGATTTTTATTTGATCGGCGCGCTCGCTCTGATAAGCTATTTTTGTCTGGAGAAAATTTGGCCGGGCATAATCGGCAATTATTTTAATCCCGCTTGGCTGATCGTTTATTGGCTGATTTCTTTCGCCGCTTTTTGTTTTTTCAGGCCGGATAGAACCTCGCCGATGCGGATACTTTTAGGCTGTTTGGCCGCGGCCGCCGGGCTGCTGTATTTCAAATTATCATTGGGTCCGTGGTTTGGCTTGTTGATTCTTGTTTTCCCGGTTGTCTTGCTGTTAATTTCGGAGAGGCGCAACGAGATTGCCAAAAGATGATTTTTTAACTAAAATGTCTATGTATAACTCTTAATGAATTTTTATGGCGAAACAAAGCAAAAATATTTTGGTTTTGGGCGGCGCGGGTTTTATCGGTTCATATCTGTGCGAGAGACTGGTCAAGGCCGGTTTTAACGTGATTTGCGTGGATAACTTTTCAAGTTCCAGTCAGTTAAACATCAATCATTTGCTGCAAGAGTCCAATTTTGAATTGATAAAGCATGATATGGCCGAGCCATTGCTTGATTTGGAGGAAATAGAGGACGTGGCCAAATTTCAAATTAATGTTTACGGCATTCAGGAAATTTACAACTTGGCCTGTCCGACTTCGGTGAAAAATTTTGAAGCGCATCAAATCCAGACGATCCTGGCCAATACGATCGCGGTGAAGAACGCTCTTGATTTGGCCGTGAAATACAAAGCGAAATTCATGCAGTTTTCATCTTCGGTGATTTACGGCGACGTGCCCAAAAGCACCATTGGCAAGCCGAATTTCATCAAAGAAGATTATCGCGGCCTGATTGATCATTTGGAGCCGCGCGCCTGCTACGACCAAGGCAAAAAATACGCGGAGACCATCGTTGACGTGTATCACCGCCAGTTTGATTTGGACACCAAGATCGTCAGAATTTTTCGAACGTTCGGTCCGCGCATGCTGCTTAAAGACGGACAGATGATTCCCGATTTCATTATCAACGCGTTGGATAATAAAGATTTGGAAATTTTCGGAGATGAAAATTTCATCACTTCGATTTGCTATGTATCCGACATTGTCGAGGGCGCCGTGACCTTGATGGACAGCCCGCTCAATGATCCGGTCAATATGGGCGGCACGACTGTGCATAAGTTAGTCGATGTGGCCAATAAAATTAAAGAATTGACCAATTCATCATCGAATATAGTTTTCAAGGAAAGCTTATTGTTTATGAGAGAACTGGGTTATCCGGATATCGGCAGGATCAAGAAAGCCATCGGTTGGTTTCCCATCGTCAGTTTGGAAGACGGCCTGAATAGAACCATTGAATATACCAAGGCGCACAAAAATTTGGTTAATTTCTCTTCAAACAATGACGAAGCGTAAAAAATTATGTCAAAAGTGATTATCGTTTTGCCGGCGTACAATGAAGAAAAAACAATCGCGGCGGTGATTGAAGATTTGTTGCGAGCTGATTTTCAAGAAATCGTGGCAATTGATGACGGATCTTCGGATAATACGCTTGAAGTTTTAAAAAAATACCCGGTTCATTGCTTGGCGCATAAAATTAATTGCGGCCAAGGCGCTTCGCTGCGCACGGGCACGGAAATGGCTCTGGCGCTGGGCGCGGACATTATCGTGCATTTTGACGCGGACGGACAGCATCAGGTCAAAGACATTGAAAAATTCGTCGAAGCGATCGAAAGCGGCCATGATATCGCCATCGGATCCAGATTTTTTGGGGAAAACCAAAATATTCCATTCACCAAAAAATGGTTCATTTTAAAACCGGGCATTTTGTTCAACTGGTTTTTTACGGGGTTAAAATTAACTGACGCGCACAACGGTTTTCGCGCCATGTCGCGATTGGCCGCGCAAAAAATAAAAATCACCCAAAATCGCATGGCTCATAACACGGAAATTCCCTCGGAAATATTCCGCCATGGATTGAAATACGCCGAAGTGCCCGTGGAAATAATTTATAAAGAATACGGCCAGACTTTTCGCGGCGGCATAAATATAATCGTTGATTTGATTAAACATAAAATGTTTCATTGATACTTATGAATTTGATTCAGATTTTCATTTTATTGTTCGTGGCCTACGTGATTTATCGATTGACCAAGAAATTGACCAAGCGCGAATTGAGCGCGGAAGTGTTTGTTTTATGGTTGATTTTTTGGCTGCTCATGGCGCTGGTGGTGATTTTGCCTCAGACTTCGCAGTTTGTCGCGGATTGGCTGGGCGTGGGCAGAGGAGTCGATGTGATGATTTATATTTCAATTATCGTTTTGTTCTATATAGCTTTCAGGATTTTCGCGCGCTTGGAGAAAATGGAAAAGGATATTACTTTGCTGGTGAAAGATTCGGCCATCAGGGAAGCGATGAAAAATAAGATTGGCAGAGCTGAAAATAATTTTAAACAAGATTGAACGCGGCGGAGAGATATCCTCTCCGTTTTTAAGTTAAATGAATTTTTGATATAATTAGAGAGCTAAATATTTTTTATTCCAATAATCTATGGAGGAAACGGAATTTAAGACAGGACTCGAAAATGAGGCGGATTTGGTGGAGCGCGCCAAGACCGATGACGGAGCTTTCGGCGTTTTGTACGGCTATTACTTTCCGAAAATTTACGGTTATATTTTTAAAAGAGTCGGCAACCGAGAAACCGCCGAGGACTTGGTGTCGGAAATTTTCATGAAAGTTTTTTGCAATCTCGAACGATACTCGGCTCGCGGTTTTGGTTTTTCGACCTGGCTTTATAGGGTGGCCACCAATCATCTGACTGATTTTTATCGAAAAGCGGCCAATAGAAAAATTGTCGATATTGATCAAGTGGCTGAACCGGCCGACAAAATGCAGGGGATTGAAGATAAAATCCAAGTCGATCAAGATCGCGGTAAAATTCAATCAATTATTGCCAAACTCAAGCCAAACTATCAAAAAGTCTTAAATTTGAAGTATTTTGCGGAATTATCCACTTTTGAAATAGCGGATATTTTTAAAATAACTGAAAATAACGCTCGGGTGCTATTGCATCGGGCGCATAAAAGTTTTAAAAATTTATATGAAAAACATGGAAAATAACCTAAAAAATGACGGTTTTAATCAAGAAATAAATTCTCAAAATCGTAATGATTTTGAGACTGAGCCGTTGAAAGAAGCAGATATGATTAACAAAGCTAAATTTAAGGCTGAACCTGCTTCTCAAGATTTTCAACAGGCTTTAAAGTCGAAAATCTTGGCGGCCAGATCAGCCAAACAAAGTATGAATAAGTTCGATTTCAGCAAGGTCATCAGCGCGATCAAGCCCAAAAATTTCGCGCCGGTCATGGCTTTTATTTTAATTATCGCCATTGTTTTCACCACCGTCCATTTTTGGCCGGATTCCAGAATTTCCGGACCATTCAAAACTCTCTCGGGTCTGATGATAAGTCCGGCTCACGCCGAGGATAATTTCGATGTCCAGCCCACTTTGAGCGATTCAATCGGAGTTGAAACCTCGACCGCGTTCATTATTAAAAGTAAAGACAAACTCGATTCCGATTTATTGAAGGAAAATATCAGCTTGATCCCGCAAACCGAGTTTGATTTTGAAAAAATCAGCGATTATGAATTTAAGGTGACTCCGAAAAACATTCTCGAAGGCAAAAAGGTTTATAATTTAAAAATCGAAGCCGCTTACGTCAATGATAACGGCATTGTTATCGCTCGCGATTTTTCATGGGCTTTTCAGGTGAAGGATCAATTTAAGATCATAAACACTTTGCCGAAAGACAAAGCGTACAATGTTCCGTTGAACAGCGGAATCGAAGTGACTTTCAGTCATGAAGACATCAAAAATTACGAAAAGAATATTTTGATTGAACCTAAAGTGGAGGGCAGATTTGAAAAACATAAAAGAACCGTGGTTTTCGTGCCCAAAGGTTTGAGCGCCGGCACGATTTATACGGTCACGGTAAAAAAGGCTATTGAATTGCCCGGATCCGATAGCAAAATGGAGAACGATTATGTTTTTCAATTTGAAACCACCTCATCGGTCAATAAAAATTATTACAGCGGCGTAAGCTTTGTTGACAACTACATGGAATTTACGACCTCAAATCAAGCCGCTTTTCAGGTGTATTCATATGGCAACGAATTGGAGACCGCGGCTCAAATTCCAATGACGATTTATTCGTTCAAAAGCGAAAATCAATTTGTTGACGCGATCAACAAGGTCAATGACATTCCTTCCTGGGCTTATTACAGCAATAGAATGTACTCGTACGATATATCGGCGTTGAATAAAGCCGATTCCTTCGAGCTGGCATTGCAGGAGTACGGTTATTCCAATTACTTATTATTGCCTGAAAATTTGTCCGCCGGTTATTATTTGGCTGAAGTGGATTATCAAGGCCGCCGAGCGCAGACATATTTCGTGGTGACCGATATTTCCGCGTACAGCATGCTTTCGGAAAATAAAATCTTGGTCTGGGTCAATGATTTAAAGACCAAAGAGCCGATCGCCAACGCCGATGTTCAAATTGTCGGATCCTCTGTCAGCGCCAAAACGGACAAAAACGGAGTGGCCACGATCGATACGGGCAAAATTTTAAGCTTAACGGAGATCAAGGAGCAAAGATTGGAAAATAATTATTTGATGAAAATATCGGCCGATAACAAAGCTGTCATTATCCCATTGAGCGCCGATTATTATTATTTGGGAGAAAATGAGAGCGATCAATATTGGAATTATTTTTTCAGCGACAGATCGATGTACAAACCGAATGACACCCTTAATTTTTGGGGATTCGCGCAGAGTCGCAATGGCCAGGAAAATATAGATAAAGTGAAAATTTCTCTTACGGAATTCGATTACAAAAATTATTATTACGAATCAATCGACGTCAATCAGGTTGTCGCCGAGGTTTCCGGAGGCGGCACTTTTTCAGGCAAGATGGATCTGAAAAGCTTGACTCCCGGATATTACAGTTTGGATTTTTATATCAATGATAATTTGGTTTCGCGAAGATCCATCTCGATCGAAGATTACATTAAGCCGGCATACAGCCTGAACATAGTGCCGGAGAAAAAAGCCATTATCGCCGGCGAGCCCATCAATATTGATGTTAACGCTTCTTTTTTCGAAGGAACCCCGGTGCCTAATCTGGCGCTTAGCTATAATGCCGATAAAGAAGATAAAACAATAAAGACGGACGCGCGAGGCGACGCCAAGATAACCATCTCGACAAACGCCTCCAAGCTTAATGACGATTGCATCAAAACCGCGAGTTGCCATCTTTACGAAAGCTCATACCGGAATGTTAATATTTCTCAGCTCGATTCCGAAGAAGCGGATATTTACGACACGGTGACAATCAGACTTTATAACGCCGCCATTCAAGCCGGCGCCAGATTCGAGGCCATCGGCAACAATAAGGCCAAAATTGAAACTAGAATAAATAACATTGATTTTGATGAATTGAACGCGGGTGAAGCTTCCATTTACAACGCGCCCGTTTTCGAGGATGAGTCCAAGACGGCGGTCGCCAACGCGACATTTCAGGCGGCGGTCACGGAAATCACTTATGTCAAAAACGAAACCGGGGAATATTACGATTTTATCAATAAAGTTGTCAAAAAAACTTATGATTACGACAGGCAAGAAAATGTGGTTTTGGTTTATGATGGAAAAACCGACGCCAATGGCAAACATATTTTCGAATTGAATATTGACCCCGAAAAAAGTTATCAGGTGCAAATTTTAACCAAGGATGCGGCCGGAAGACAAACAATCGCCGACGCGTACATGTCGGGCAATTATCAGCCGTCTCTTTTTTCTCAATACGAACTGAAATTTAAAAATAAAGATGATGATTATTCGGCGACCTTTGATTTGGGAGAAAAAGTTGATGTCTCTTTCAATAAAGATGGTGTGCAACTGCCCGCCGGAGGCAAGGATTATCTTTACCTTAATCTTCAAAAAGGCTTGATGAATTACTTTGTTAGCGATGCCGCGGAATACGCTTTCGAGTTTGAAGAAAAACATATTCCCAACGTGAACGTGAAAGGAGTATTTTTCGATGGGCAGGCGTATCATGAGGCCAATTCGGATTGGTATTTGGGATTTTCTCAAAGTATTATCGCCAGATACAACAGTCTGTCCAAAGAATTGAATATCGCGGTCAAAGCTGATAAAGATAAATACGAACCTGGCGAAAAAGTAACATTGGATGTAAAAGTGTCCGATCGAAACAATAAAGCCAAAAAAACCGACGTAAATTTCAGTCTGGTGGATGAAGCGTTTTTCAGTCTGAGCGACCAGACCGTCATGCCCCTGGACACTTTGTACGAGCCGGTTTCCACCGGTTTGATAAGCACCTATAAATCTCACGATTATGTGAAGTTTATGGGAGGAGGAGGCGCTGAAGGCGGCGGTTGCTTTGCCGCCGGCACCAAGATAACCATGGCTGATGGCTCCAAGAAAAATATTGAAGACGTCAAAGAAGGCGATGAAATTTTAACTTTCGAAAACGAACGAGCAATAAAAACCGTTTCCGCGAAAGTGGTCGAAACATTCGAGCACACGGTTTCGGGATATTTGTTGATTAATGATTCCTTGCGGGTAACGCCCGAGCACAGAATGTTCATCAATAGCGGTTGGCAGATGATCGGGGAAGCGAAAGTCAATGATATGTTAATGGACGAATCGGGACAATTGGTCAGAATTGAGAAAATCGCTTATGAAAGGGAAATCGTCAAAGTTTACAATTTGCATATTGAGAAGTATCACACTTTTTTCGCCAATGGCATTTACGTCCATAATGAAAAAGGCGGCGCTCGAGTCAATTTTTTGGACGTGGCTTTGTTTCAAACCGTTTCCACGAATGCCAAAGGGGAGGGGCAGGTAAGCTTCACTTTGCCGGACAATTTGACCTCCTGGCGCGTGACCTGCCAGGCGATCAATCAGGATCTCTTCGCCGGTTCATCAGTCATTAATATCCCGGTCAGTTTGCCGGTTTTCGTGCAACCGAATGTTTCTTCGGAATATTTATCTAAGGACAAACCGATTATTAAAATGACCGCTTACGGAACGGAGTTGACTTCCAAAGATCCGGTGTCGTTTAATCTGAAATCCGAAACGCTCGGTATCAATGAAAAGGGAATTGCCGGAGCGGCGTTTGTTCCGAATTATTATCAAATAGAATCAATGCCGCAAGGACAGCACGAGTTGGAATTGGGAGTAGAGAGCTCGAAAGGCAATGACGGCATGATAAAGAAAATAACGGTCTTGGCGTCGCGGCTTCGAGAATCCGCGCAAAGATTCTATACTTTGTCAGATGATTTGAAGGTCGAAGGCGGCGCTGCGGGCCTGACCAAGCTGACTTTCAGCGATTTGAATCAAGGCAGCTTTTACTGGACATTGCAAAAGATGTCTTGGACGGTCGGCGACAGAGTGGATCAAAAGCTTTCCAGAATTATCGGCGATGAATTGCTCCTGAAATATTTCAATGAAAATAAGTACGAGGCCGACGATCTTGACGCGAGTTTGTATCAAGACGCGAAAACCGGCATCAGTTTGTTCCCGTACAGCGGCGGCGATTACGAGTTAACCGCGAAGATAGCGGCGGTGGCGGCCGATCATTTCGATAAAAATAATTTGGCCAATTATTTTTACGCAAAATTGAATAGCGATAAATCCACGCGAGAAGAAGTGGCGCTGGCTTTGTTCGGTCTGGCCGGTTTGGACGAGCCCGTGTTATTGCCCGTTCAAGCTTTCGCGAAAATAGAAGATTTGCCGGTCATTGAAAAGTTGTATATAGGTTTGGCGCTGGAAAAGCTGGGCGACGGAGAATCGGCCAGGTCCATCTTAAAAGAGCTGTTGGACGATTATGGCGATGAAAAGGCGCCATACGCTTGGTTGAAAGCGGGTTCGGATCAAGACGATATTTTACGGGCGACATCTTTGGCGGCGGTGCTGGCCGGAGGATTGAATCATGAATCTCACGAAGCTCTTTGGAGATATGTCAGAGACAACAGAACCGATGAAGTTTTGGTTAATCTTGAGCAGTTGATGTACACGACGTTTTCGATCGACCAACTCAGACCGGGAGAATCTTCTTTTTCCTATGAATTGAACGGAGAAGTGAAAAATATTTCGCTGGAAAAGGGATCTTGGCATCAAATCTATCTTTCTCCGGAACAATTGAGCCAAATCAAATTCAGTAACATTTCCGGCAAAATAGGCGTGGTGAGCGGTTATGAAATCGCGGCCACGGCCGTTAATTCCGAAGAAAACGGCCTTAAAATTTCAAGAGAGTATTATGTCAACGGTAAAAAGACCAATACGTTCAAGGATACTGACTTGGTGCAGGTTAGAATTAATTATTCTTTCGACGCGGCCGCCGTGCAAGGCGAATATGAGGTGGTCGATTCTTTGCCCAGCGGTTTGAGAATCGTTACCAACCCCTTCAGCAGATATCGGGAATTTATTTCCTCGGCTTGCGGTTTGCGATATCCATACGAAATAAGCGGTCAAAGAGTCAAATTCGGCGTCTGGAAGACGACTTATTCCAATTATTGCAACAACGGGGAATTCACGTATTTCGCCAGAGTGGTCAATCCCGGAGAATATGAAGCTGAGCCGGTTTTATTGCAATCGATTAAATCAAGCGAATTGAAAAGATATTCGGAAAGCTCGAGGATAACCATTGAAAAATAACATGACAATCAGAAAAATATTTTTAATTTTTCTCATACCGGCGGCGGTTGCTGCCGGTATGTTTTTTGTTTTTTTAAGCGGGGCTGAAATAAAAAACCATGTTACTGCCGATGAGACTGAACAACCCGTTCAAGAAATTTTGAGCGGTCAGATAATCAAAGCGGAGTTAAACCCGGATTATTTGTATCCGGCCTTGTTGTTCGCTGAAAGCGTGGAAATAAAACAATACGGACTTATCAAAGGGGCAATTGTCACGCATCATGATTTGGCAATAAGGATGACCGCTGAAAATTTGTATAGAATTTCAAGAAATCAAAAAGTCGACAGATTGATTTTAATTTCGCCGAATCATTCTGACATCGGTTTGTCCCAGGCCATTGGCAGTCTGGCCGAGTATGACACTATATTCGGAAGATTGAGTCAGGATGAATCGATATTGGAGGATTTAAGGTCGGCCGGCTTGCTGTCTTATGATTATGAAAACATTAAAAATGAACATGGCATAAATTACATCGTGCCTTTGATAAAATATTATTTTCCGGAAGCCAAAGTCGCCGCGTTAAGTTTGTCTTCGAAACATGATTTAAAGCAGGATCTGAAATTAAGCAATGCGTTGTCGAAATATTTGGACGAAGCAAACACCGTCTTGATAGCGTCAATAGATTTTTCCCATTACCTTTCCACAAGCAGCGCCAATCAAAATGATTCGAAAACATTGGAAGCGATCAAGGCGCTTGATTTTGATTTTTTATCCACGTTCAATAATGATTTTTTTGATTCTCCGGCCGCGCTTTCGACCTTGATGAGCAGTCTCGATTTGGCTAAGGCGACGAATGACATAATTTTAGGTCATGCCAACTCCTCGGATTTTGTAGGCCATGAATTAAACAGCTCCACCGGTTACTTTTCGATTTTATTCTCAAAATAAAAAAAATAGTCCTAAAAAAGCTTGAAAAATAAGCTTTTTTTTGGTACAATCAATTTATATGGAAAAAATCGCCATAATCATGATAAATTATAAGGACTACGCCAAGCGGTTTTTAAAAGAAAGCGCGGAGTCTTTATCAAAAATAAATTATCCCAACGAAAATTGGCGGTTATACGTGGTGGACAATGAAAGCTCTCCTGAAACGGTGGCGAGCATAAAGGAATTGGCGCCGGAGGCCGTCATCGTGCCTTCCGGAGGCAATGGTTGGGGACATGGCAATAATGTCGGCGTTAAAAAGGCAATGGAGGACGGGTTTGACGATTATTTCTTTTTCGTCAATATGGACACGATTTTCGATCCGAAGTTTATCAATGAGGCCTTGAGCGTTTATAAAAGCGATGATAAAATCGGCATTGTCCAATCAAAATTGCTTTTGCATCCGCCCCAAAACGGGCAATACTATCTGAATTCGGGCGGCAACGCCTTGACGTTTCTGGGCTTCGGCTATTGCGCCGGCGACGGCAAGGTTGACGATATTTCCATGGAGACGACGGATATTATTTCCGCGGCCGGAGCCGGACTTTTAATTTCAAAAGAAAAATTCATGGAGATCGGTCAATGCGATGAGACTTATTTCATGTACCATGATGATATTGAATTGAGCCAAAAAATAAAATTGGCCGGATACAGGTTGGTTTTGGCGCCAAAGTCAGTAATTTATCATAAACATGAATTCGGCCGATCAATTCGTCAAGTGTATTTCATGGAGAGAAACAGGTTAAGATTTTTATTGGAATTTTTGCGCTGGCCGACTTTGATTATCATTTTCCCCGCCTTTGTTTTGATGGAAATCGGCATGTTGCCTTTTGAAATAATGAATAAATGGTTTGGCGCCAAATTGAAAGCTTATGGATATTTTTTCAGCTTGAAAAATTTGAAATTGATTTTTCAAAAAAGGAGAGCAATTCAGCGTTTGAGAAAAATCAAAGACAGGGAATTTACGAAAAAATTCGTGGGCAAAATAGAATATCAGCAGATTGAAAATCCATTGCTCAAATACGTTGCCAATCCGCTGTTTAATTTGTATTGGAAAATAACGAAATATCTAATTTTTTGGTAATATATGAGCGCTAAAGACAAGTCAAATTTGAAAATCGCGCAAGTAGTGTGCGTGGTGCCTCCGTACGGAGGCGGCATCGGAGTGGTGGCGCATTGTTATGCGTCCGAATTGTCGCGTTTGGGTCATCAAGTCGATGTTTTCGTGCCCAGATTCGATGTCGATCCGGATTATAAACGCAATTACAATCTGCGATTATTAAGGCCGCTTATTCGTTCCGGCAACGCCTCCTTGGTCCCCAACTTGTATTGGCGATTGAAAAACAAATACGACATTGTGCATTTGCATTATCCTTTTATCGGCGGCACAGAGGTGATTAACAGTTTGCGCAAGAAAAGATTTATAAAGAAGTTGGTGGTGAGCTATCACATGGATTTCGTGGGTGAAGGAGTAAAAGGCAAATTATTGAAATATTACGCCAGTTGGCAGACGCCCAGAATCATTAAAACCGCGGACAAGGTGGTTGTTTCCTCCATCGATTACATGATGGATAGCTCTATCAGGAAATTTTATTTGAAAGATAAGGCCAAGTTTTTGGAATTGCCGTTTGGCGTGAAAAGAACTTATCGAGTCAGACCCAAAGATCCGTATTTGCTGAAAAGGTTCAAAATAAAACCTGAGGACAAAATACTTTTGTTTGTCGGCGGTCTGGACGCGGCTCATTATTTCAAAGGCGTGAATTATTTGATTGACGCCATGAAGTATTTGGACGCAAATTACAAATTGATCGTCGTCGGGGAAGGGGATTTGAAAAAGACATATATCGAGCAAGCCAAATCGATCGGCCAAGAAAACAGAATATTTTTCACCGGCTATATTGAGAGCGACCAATTGCCGGATTATTACGCGCTGTGCGATTTATTCGTTTTGCCATCCGTTGATAAATCGGAAGCTTTCGGCATTGTTTTAGTGGAAGCGCTCGCTTCCGGCAAGCCCGTGATAGCCTCAAATTTGAAAGGTGTCAGAACAGTGGTCGATTCCGGCAGAAACGGCCTTTTGTTTGAGCCAAAAAACTCAAAGGATATTTCGGATAAGGCTAAAATTATTTTGCAGAATACCAGATTATACGCGCAATTTTCAGAAAACGCGACCAAGGTGGCGAATATGAAGTATCGTTGGCCTCAAATCGTGAAAAAACTGGAAGAAGCATATTTGGAGATATTATGAAGATCGCCATTATCAGTAATTTATTCGCTCCTTATCAGCGTGGCGGCGCGGAAAAAATCGCCAAAGCGCAAGCGGAATTTCTGGTGAAAAATCATGAGGTTTTTGTGATTTCTTCAAAGCCTGACGGCTCTGAAATTTCAGTGGAGCAAAAAAACGAATTAAAAATTTATCGTCTTTCTTCGGCCAACATATATTATTATCTCGACGATTTTAGGCATGGCGTTTTGGCCAGACTGATTTGGCATTATTTAGATCAAATCAATTTGGTCAATTTTTTCAGGGTCAGGAAAATCCTAAAAAAAGAAAAACCGGATTTGGTTGTCTCGCACAATTTAATGGGCTTGGGGTTTTTAATTCCGCTGGTTTTGAAAAAATACCAATGGACTCATGTTTTGCACGATGTTCAGCTGGCCGCGCCGAGTGGTTTGATTATCAAGGGCGAGGAAAATACTTTTTCAGTGGCGGGCTGGCCGGTAAAAATATATTCTTGGTTGAATAAGAGGCTTTTCAATTCGCCGACCAAAGTCGTGTCGCCATCAAATTGGCTGCTTGATTTTTATTTGGTCAAAGGATTTTTTAAAAAATCCAAAACGCAGGTTTTGCCCAATCCGATTTTATTTGAAATTAAAAATTCTACGAAAGAAAAATCGTCATCTTTGAAATTGCTTTTTGTCGGACAAATCGAGGAGCACAAAGGCATATTATTTTTAATAAACGCTTTGAAGGAATCAAAACGAAATTTTATTTTAAGCATAGCCGGTTCCGGTTCGAAAGAATCCGAGGTTAAGTCTCTGCTCGGCGGAGATGAAAGATTTAAGTATTTGGGAAAGTTGGCTCCGATGGAAATCAAAGACTTGATAGCGACGTCTGATTTTTTGGTCGTTCCGTCTCTTTGTTATGAAAATTCTCCGACCGTGATTTATGAAGCGTTCAGTCAAGGAATGCCGGTTATCGCCTCGAAGATCGGCGGCATTGGAGAATTGGTGAAAGAAGGGGAGACGGGTTTTGTGTTTGAAGCGGGTGATCGAGACCAGCTTATTCTGGCGGTTCAAAAAGCCATGGCAACGCAAAATTACGGCCAACTCTCCCAAAATTGTCTGAGCACGGTAGGTGATTTTAATTCGAAACAATATTTGGAGAAATTATTGGACGTGTTTCAATAATAGTAATAGACAGCCGGCTGGGAGCCAGCATCGCATAAAAACATACCACCTAACCCGGCAGAGAGCTTGACTCTCTGCTCTTAAGTTGTCATATTTCAATAATAATGATATAATCATAACGATTTCGATTTGATTACGGGGGCGTCGTATAGTGGTAGTACAACGGTCTCCAAAACCGTTTGCGTGGGTTCGATTCCTACCGCCCCTGCCACGTCGCTCGCCACAGTCGTTCGTGAACGACGTGGCTCGCGAGCAATATTTCAGCCAAATGCTGATTTTTTTTGTTTATCAACAAATTGGTTCGTTTGTTGCAAGGAGCGTGTTATAATAGCAATGATTTTAATTAATTTTCAAATATTATGAAAAAATCCAATCTAAAATGGATCTTGCTCGCGGTCGCGGTTATCATCGCCGCCGCCTTGATTTATTTTTTGGCGATCAAGGGAGTTTATAAAAAAGAAATTTACGAAAATTCGCGCTATCAGTACAGCTTGAATTATCCCGCGGATTGGACTTTGGGAGCGGAGGAGACAAATAACGCGGGCAGGGAAATATTTTCACCGGATAAAAAGGTTTATTGCTATGTTTACGGTTTTGAAAATGCGTTGGTAAACGACAACGGCGAGCCGCAGACGATCGATGAATTTTCTGATTGGCTGGTCACGGCTTCCAAAGAGTTATCGACCGAGGAAGAGCCGATAAATCTGTTGACCAGAGAAGCGACAAAGCTCGACGGTTGGCCGGCAATGAAAATGTCGTTTGACGAAGGCGCGATTGTCAGAGAGGCTGTTTATACTCTGGGCAAAAGCACCGGATTGGGATTCTTTTGCGTCTATCCGACCCGAGATGATCAAACGCAATACGGAAAAGATTTCGAAAAGATGTATAAAAGTATTGCTATCAAATCAGATTTGGACGGCGCGGGAACAAACGCCATCAGCTGCGCCAATCTGCTCGGCGGCGCGACCACCCCGTTAAAGGGCAAGGAAGTTTTTTACGATACCGCCTACACCGAGGTTACCATGACCGGCCGCGAGGACTGGGATCAAGATCGTTTGCCCTTGCAGGTGGTACAGCTGGAGCCGGCCGGATATGAGTGTTATCCGATGCCGTTTGAATTCTCGGATTCTTCGCCGGACGACGTGAACGCCCAGCCCGAAGTCACCAAAGTGGAATGGACGTGTGAATTGCCGTATGAGGAGTGGGGATACGTGGCGTTCGATGATGAAAATGAAAAAGCCGCGCAGGAGAAAGAAGGACTTGTTTGCAAGCAAGACAACTGCATGGATGAAAATTCCGCGCTGACGTCAATTTGGTTTTGTTCCAAATAAAATGTTACGAATTACAATATTCTTAAGCATAAAGCTACAAATGGATGTAATTTGTAAGAATATTTAAATTTTATGCGCCAGCATGCCGCAGGCCGCTTGAATGCCTTGGCCGAAGCTTTTCCTGACCGTGAATTTTATTCTTTGATTTTCCAGAAGTTTTTCAAATGCATTCATCTCATTTTCCGTTGTCGAATGCCAGTTTATTTTATTTTTGTCAGCGACAATATCGGTCGCGTGAAATTTGATTATATTCAAATGATAGAGAGGATGAGAAAGAAGGCTGTTTAGTTTTTTGGCGTCTTCAAGACTGTCGTTGAATCCGGGGATTACAATATATTCGAAAAATAATTTGCGCCGAGTGGCGTTGACGTATTTTTCGCAAGTCTTCATTAACGTCTTCAGCGGATATTTACCATTGATCGGCATAAGAAACGATCTTTTTTTGTCTCCGGCCGCGTGCAACGATATGGCCAGGTTGACTTGGGGAAAGTCTCGACCGAATTCCAAAATTTTCGCCGGGATCCCGCAAGTGGAAACGGAAATTCGTCTCCAGCCTATATCCATGAGATTGTGAATCGAATCAATGGCTTTTTTCACTTCGTCATAATTCATGAACGGCTCGCCCATGCCCATGAACACGATATTATTGACGCTTTCGTTTGTTGATTTCAAATAAGAATTGACTTCTCGCAATTGATCAATGATTTGTTCCGCAGTCATGTTTTTTTGAAAACCCATGGCGCCGCTGGCGCAGAATTTGCAGCCCAGAGCGCAGCCGGATTGGCAGGATAAGCAAACCGTATTTTTATCATCTTTATTTTTAATAATTACGGCCTCGACAATATTTCCGGAATCAATGAGCTCAAAGGCCAGTTTTTCGGCGTATTTGGACTTGGCAATGTCTTTTATTTTCACTGAAGAAAATCCCACGTTGTCTTGGAGGGACTGTCTCAAATCCTTGGAAATAATGGAAAAATCAAGCCAAGAAGACGCGTTTTTGGTGAAATAATAATTCAAAATCTGGCCGAATCGAAATTTCGGTTGACTTGAATCCTTTAGAAATTGTCGCAATTGGTCGATATCCATAAACCAAATTGTAACATTAAATTGTTTTTCGGTCAATTGAGGCGAGATTTGAGTTTTGGGAGGGGAAAGGGTAAAATATGGTTGTGCGAGATACATGTTTTACTTTTGGGGCTATCGTCAGAGCTTTTAAAAGAAAGTGGATTTTTTTCTTTTTTATAGAGGGGATATAAGGAATTTTCACGCTACGCTCCAAAACTTTATTTTATAATTAGAGCTAAGGCGCTATAATACAACAGAAATAAATTCGAAATACGCTTATGCCTACATTAAATTGGATTGGAAAAGACGCAGTAATAAACCACGACAAAGAGGTTCCTTTTCGATTACTCAAAAAAGTTAAGTCCGCTTCCGTAGGCAATTCTCAAAATCTCATTTTGCATGGCGACAATCTACATGCCTTGAAGGCTTTAATGCCATATTACACAGGTAAAATTGAGTGTATATATATTGATCCACCGTACAACACTGGGTCTGAAAAGTGGGTTTATAATGATAAAGTAAATTCACCCAAAATTAGAAGGTGGTTAAAAAAGATAGTAGATAGAGATGATCTTTGCAAACACGACAAATGGCTTTGCATGTTGTATCCAAGGTTGAAGCTTCTAAAAGATTTACTAAGTCAAGACGGTATTATTTTTATTAGCATTGACGATAATGAGTTCGCTCAACTTAAATTACTTTGTGATGAAATTTTTGGAGAATCAAATTTTATTTCGATGTTATCAATTGAAAACAATCCTAAAGGTAGAAAAAATTCGGCTTTTATTTCTGTCAGTAATGAATATTGTTTAATATATGCCAAGGATAAAAATATTAGCTATTTTGTAGAAAATATTCCTAAAGGAGCAAAAGATTTAGCGCTTGATGAAAATGGAGTTTATGTACACAACAGTGGGAAAAGAGTGCTTGTAGGAGAAAACAAATTTAATCCCGTTGTTGAAAATTTTGAATCGAGTAAACACTATAGCGTCTATTACAACAAATCCAAAAATGAAATAATCACCGTGAAAGAGAGATCTATTCATGATAAAAATACAGATTTACTAAATAAAGGTTACAAAAGATATTATTCATATTTTGAAGATAAATTTGTTTTAAATACCTATACAGCGTCAAAAATTAAGCAACTTTTTGAAAATGATGCTCTGGATTTTAAAAACGGAAAAATATATGAAAAGAACTTTAGTACAAAAATTAGGATTAAAAGCCTAGTTACCAATAGTAAATATGTAGCAGTTATAGACAACGAAAAAAAGGAATACCAAATAGATGTTAAAACTACTTCGGCAGGTACTGAATTAAAAAATCTTTTTGGCGCTAAAAAAATCCCCTTCGATAACCCAAAAAATATAGGCCTGATTAAACTATTAGTTACTTTGTTTGAAAGAAAGGACATAACAATCCTTGATTCTTTTGCTGGCTCCGGCACAACAGGTCACGCCGTTTTGGACTTAAACAAAGAAGATGAAGGAAATCGCAAATTCATCCTCGTTGAAATGGAGGACAATGTTGCCAAAGATATTACGGCGGAACGAGTAAAACGAGCGATCAAAAAATACGATTATAAAGACGGCTTCGAATATTGCGAACTCAGCAAACCACTTTTTGATGAAGAAGGCCAAATTGAGGACACTTGCGACTTTGACCAATTCGCAACCTACATTTACTTTACTGAAACGCAAACCAACATAGACCCTGCCAATGTATCGGGAAATTTTATCGGCGAATACGCAGAAACCGAGTATTATTTGATATACAAAGAGAAGGGCGAAAATGTATTGAGTAAATCTTTTCTGAAAAAATTACGAAAAACCGACGGTACAAAAATAATTTACGCCGACAAATGCTTGCTTGATGAGGCAACACTTGAGAGCCACAACATCATCTTCAAACAAATTCCTTACGAAGTTAAAGTTTACTAATTATGGAACTCAAAAAATATCAACAATCAGCGCTAGACAAGCTCAAAGCCTACCTCAAAGGCATAGAGGCCGTCGGGCCAAAATATGCTTTCATGGGTGAAACCGACCGACCGTATCACGGCGACTTTTTCGGTGATGTGCCTTTCGTTTGTGTAAAAATCCCGACTGGCGGAGGAAAAACGCTTGTCGGCTGTCATGCTATCAACGAAATCATGCGCTCTTTCCTCAAGCACAAAATGGATAGAGGAATTGTGATGTGGTTTGTGCCGTCCGAGGCTATCAAATCCCAAACACTCAAAAAATTTAAAGACCGCAACGACTGGCACAGGCAGGTTTTGGACGAGGCATTTCAAAACAGCGTGCGTATTTTTTCAAACGAGGAAGCATTGCGAATCAGAAAAGAGGATGTTCAGGACAATCTTTGCATTATCATTTCCAGTTTGGAGGCTTTCCGAAAAGAAAAAACGCTCCAAAAGAAATACAAGGTTTATCAAGAAAATGGCGCACTATTGAGCCATTTTGAAAATCTTGATGACCGAGACGACCTAGAAAAAGACGAGGAAGGCACAATTATTAATTCCCTCGCAAATGTCGTCCGCATGAGCAACCCGCTTGTGGTGATTGATGAAGGTCACAAAACAAAGACCGAGCTTTCAATGGATTTTCTCAATAGTCTGAATCCAAGTTTTATAATTGAATACACTGCAACACCACGCTCCGGCAGTAATATTTTAGTGGATATTTCCCCCGCTGAACTCAAAGACGAGCAGATGGTGAAAATTCCACTTGTACTTGAAAGCTCCGCCCAATGGCAAAACGCCGTTGCCCGCGGTCTTGAGAAGCGAGCCGAAATTGAAAAAGAAGGTAAGAAAAATACAGGCGAATATATCCGTCCAATTGCCCTAATCCAAGCCCAGCCAAAAAGCAAAACGCAAAACAACGTAACTGTTGATCAAATCAAGGAATATTTACTTTCCGCCAAAATTTCCGAAGAAGAAATTGCGATCAAAACATCCGACCGAAACGATTTAGAGGGCGTTGATTTATTTAGCAAGAAATGTAAAATCCGCTACATAATAACCGTTAGTGCGCTCGCCGAAGGATGGGACTGTTCTTTTGCCTATGTTCTCATTTCCGTTGCCAATGTCGGCGCAAAAATAGCCGTTGAACAGATCATCGGACGCATTATCCGTATGCCGTATGCCAAACGAAAGAAAAACGAGGCATTAAACCGCTCTTACATTTTCGCCTCCGCCAAAAACTTCAATGAGGCAGCCAGCAACATCATTTCAGGACTAGAAAGAAACGGCTACAGCAAACTGGACTTGATCGGCGCTTCATCAAACGGCGATACCGCAAAAGACCCGAAAGAAGTAAACCGAGCCGTGAAAAAGAATTTTGCCGTTCCGATGATGAGCTTGGAGGATGAAAAACTGACCTTTGAAGAACTGATCGGCGAAGATTTTGAGCTGGCCAAACAAAACGCTGAGTTTGATTTTGAAATTCATTATGATAATGACGGCAGAGCGATTATCGATATTCAAGCCGACAAATGGATTAAGGGCGCTCAACAATTCTTAAAGCTCACCTATAAAGATAAAAACTTCTCAAAAAAGGAACTAGTGCAATGGTTAGACAAAAAGCTACGCTACACCCTCCTGGCTCAACCTGATAAAGTAAATTTTATTGATAACGCTTTGGAATATCAACTAAAGAAAAAATCATTGATTGAATTGTCAGTTAATCGCTATGTTTTACTTAATAAGCTCGGCGAGGTAATAGATGGCATTTTGGAAGCACACAGTAAAACTCAGTTTGATAAAGCATTGTCTGCCAAAAAAATTACTGTTAAACCGTTTGATAAATATCCCGAGACAATTATTTTGGATCAGGAAATGCCTCAAGAATTCAACAAATCATACTATGAAAAAGTTGGTAAATTGAATAAAGAAGAATTGAATTTGATTGACCGGCTGGATTTAGAGACTTTACCGAACATTGATTTTTGGATACGCAATAGAGAAAAGACTGATCCGTTCTATATTATTGGTTGGAAGAAAAATAAATTTTATCCCGATTTTGTCGTCTATACAAAAAAAGGCAATATTATTGCGTTAGAGTGGAAAGGCGAAGATCGGGTTAGCAACAAGGATACAGAATACAAAGTTGATATTAGTAACAAATGGGCAGCACTCGCTAAGGGCAAACTGCATTTCTTCTTGGTTCATATTGGGAATATTGAAGATGTGTTGAACAGCCTAAGAGGACTTTAAAATATTTAAGTAGCATTAAAAATGACGGAAAATAATATAAATTAAAATGAGTGAAGAATTTACTAAAATAACTATAGACGAATTAATCGGCCCACCTATAGATATTTCTAAACTTGATGTGAGTTCTAAGTCAGCTTTATCAAAAGCCGCATTTGATTTATATAGAGAAACTGCAATGGTTGCTGTATTGGCATCCCATTTATATGAGTCTTATCAGCCAGAAAGAAGTGCATTACCACGTGATCAGGCAATAGGTATTGGCCTAATCGTGAGGATATCAAAATTTATGTCATCGGTTTTAGCACTTTTGTGTGACAAAGAAAGAGAGCACGGCGAAGTCATAATGAGTTTGAATAGGTGTATTATTGAATCAGCAATAAACTTAAAATTTTTTTGCGAAGAAGCATTAGAACTGGATTTTGAAGAATTTGTTAAATCAAGTCTTAAACCAGAAAAGGAGGCATATGATTCAATTCAGAAAAATATTAGCAAAAGAGGATCGACATTACCAATTGAAAAAAGAATGCTCAACTCAATTAACCTAACCTTTCGTACTTCTGGGATAAAAGAAGTAAGCGAGCTTACATCGATTCCCAAAAGGAAGAATTACAAAGATATTCTTACTATAATGGGGATGGAGTCATTCTATCCGTTTTTCCAAGGAATTCCATCCCACGCTATACATGGCACTTGGGTGGATCTTATACTTCACCACTTAGAAAAAACAGATGACGGTTTTAGGCCTAAACCAGAGCCTACTGTTACAGACGCACGTTTACTGTGTCCCATTAACCTCATAATTCTAACGGCCATACAATCTTATATCAAAAAATATTTTATACATGATAGTGAAGTGTTTGTGGCTCTCGTGGATAGAATTAGTGGACTACTAGAACTTAATAATAAAGTTGATACTGCTCACGAAGAGAGCATTTCCAATAAATAAATGGCTACAGGGGGCATTCACCCCTTTTATTCCCCTCTGCCCTCCGCCCAAAAGCTAAAAAAATGAGTTTTGGGAGGGGAAAGGGTAAAATGCAGTTAGCTGAAATTCCAAAATTTCAATAATATGCTCATAAAAAAAACAGAAGCTAAAAAATTTGAAAATTCCAAAGACTGCGCGGTTTGGGAATATGAATTTCCAAGTAAAGATTTCAGCTATGCGACCGCTTTGATCAATGGTCGCTATCCGGAACGGAAAAGAGTAACAAATTTGGAATGTGAAGAAATATATTTTGCTATCTCCGGTTCCGGAATCATTCATTCTGAAAAAGGAGATTTTAAAATTAATGAAGGCGATTTATACTTCTTTGAAAAAAGCGAAGTTTATTGGGTGGAAGGAAGTCAATTATTGTTAGCATTGGTAAATGCGCCCAAATGGACGCCTGAACAACATAAGATTGTTGACTAAGTGAGTGACTTGTTTAGGGATCATGGAGTTTGAATTTCAGGCGAAAAAAAGGTAAAATGACTATATAAAATAATATGAAAACCTGCGGCAATTTCAATTTTATCGAAACCGAGCTCAAAGACGTTTTTATTATCGAACCTAAAGTTTTCGGAGATGAGAGGGGATTCTTTTTGGAAACGTATAATGAAACCGCTTTTAAGGAATTCGGCCTGGACTTGAGATTCGTTCAAGACAACCATTCGAAATCGCAAAAGGGCGTGTTGCGCGGTTTTCATTTTCAAAAAAAACACCCCCAAGGAAAACTGATCAGAGTCACGGCCGGAGCGGTTTTGGACGCGGCAATTGATATGAGAAAATCGTCTCCGACTTTCGGCCAAGCGCAAGCATTCGAATTATCAGCGGCCAACAAAAAAATGCTGTGGATTCCCAAGGGATTCGGTCATGCTTTTTTAAGCCTTGAGGATGATACCGGGTTTATGTACAAATGCACTGATTTATATCATGTTGAAGACGAGGGAGGAATTATTTGGAATGATCCCAAAGTTAAAATCGATTGGGGCGTTTTGGCGCCGTTGGTTTCGGACAAGGATCAAAAGTGGCCGCGATTTGAAGAATCGGATTTTTATTTCGAATAATTTTAAAAAAATATGTCGCCATCTGTCTTAAAATGTTCGGTTTGCGGCAGTGATCAACTTTTTATGTCAAAATTGCAAGCCGGATTCTCGGGCGCGCACGGTTTTTCGCTGGAACCTGACAGAAAAACCTGGAATAAAAAAGGCGTAAAGCCGCAAACGTGGGTGTGCGAAGATTGCGGTCAGGTGATTTTTTTCATCGCGCCTCATGAAAAGGACAATATTTTCAGATTTACCAAATGAAGCGGAGTTACGAATTACAAGATTCTAGTTGGATTTTAGGTAATTTGTTACTAATTACAAGATTCTTAGGCATAAAGCTATAAGTTCATGTATTTCGTAACAACCGCTTGGAAGCTAAATAGAAGAATGTAATTCGTAACAGTAATATCCACTTTTGAGGACATAAATATTTTTTTATGTCTTTTTTTGTGCTATAATTTTAACAATATGAAAGAAAAAACCTTTTTAACGATAGTTGTTATCGTGATTTTAATTGTTGTTTTTTTTGGTTATTTATATCTAAAAAACGGTTTGAGTAGCGCGGCTTTGGAAATACCCATGCCGAGCAGATAAAATTATGAGCAAAACAAAAAACGGCAAAGCCAAGCTATCGGCTTTGTGGCAGACTTTATTAACCTTTGCCTTGGCGCAAGTGGTGTCTCTTGTTACAGCCATTGTTATTTGGCAAGAACAAGACTTCACTCCAATAACCATGCCCGTTCCTTGGTACACTTTCGTTTTGTCTTTTTCGATTGCCACACTTTTCGTGCTTTTGGCCATAAAATACCTTAAAGGCGGCAGGTTCTTCATCTTGTTTTTTTACTTACTGGTGGCCATCGGAGCCATGGAAGTTTTTAGCTCCTTTTTGATTTCCGAATTGGCTTTGCTGTGCGTTTTAATAATTTTGATAATCAGATTGTCAGCCCCCAGCATTTGGATTCATAATCTCGCCATTATTGTGGGCTTGGCCGGAATTTCAGCTTCGATCGGCAAGGATTTGACGCCAATGGGAGTCATCGTGATTTTGATTGTCTTATCGGTTTACGATTACATCGCCGTATATAAAACTAAAACGATGGTAAAAATGTTCAAAGGGCTTTTATCCAGAGGCGTGATATTTTCAATTATCATTCCCGAGCATGTTAAAAATTGGACAGTGCCCTTGCAGAAGGTCAGGCAAGGTGAAGGCTTTATGTTTTTGGGCACCGGAGATATTGCTTTGCCCATGATTTTCGCGGCCAGCGTCTTGCCGGAAGGCCTGATAGCTTCCTTGGGCGTGATCATCGGTTCGCTTGTCGGAGTTTTGTGCATCCACTTGATTTTCAACATACAAAAGAAACGCGCGCCCATGCCAGCTCTGCCTCCGATAGCGTTCTTTTCGATTTTGGGATATCTAATTTCCATGTTTATATAACTTATGTGGGTATTTTTAGCGATACTTGGTTATTTGTTTTTTTCGATCGGAAATATTATAGATAAACTTGTTTTGACAAAGATAAAGAGAGCCACGGAATACGCTTTGTCGGTGGGAGTTTTCGGCAGTCTCGGCCTGTTGTTTGTTTTTTTCGGATTTGTTTGGCCGAGCGAACCCATAATTTTACTGGGTATTTTGGTCGGAGCCTTATACATTTTCGCGTTAATACCTTATTACAAAGCGATTCAACTGGGCCAGGCCAGCAGGGTGGCCTCGTTCATCGGCGGCTTGATACCGGTGGTTGTTTTAATCTTAACTACGCTGAGCGGCCTTGAACTTCTGACAACCAGGCAGTATTTCGCCTTTTTCTTGATTTTGGGAGGCAGTTTCTTGATCTTTTACCATTTGCCGCGAGGCAAAAAATCCAAAACTTCGATTCTGTGGGCGCTGCTTAGCGCGACGGCTCTTGGTTGCTTTTATTTTTTGTCCAAATTTATTTTTCTTGAAACGGGGTTTGTTTCGGGCTTTGTGATCATGAGAGTCGGAGGAATATTGGCCAGCGTGTCGCTAATGTTCTTTCCGCATGTGTTGTCCGATATTTTAAAGGATTATAAAAACAGAAGACGTGAGACCACCAAAGACAAAGCCTTTCTGGTTTTATTGGCGCAATCTTTGGCCGCGGCCGGATTCGTTTCGGTCAGTTATGCCGTAGCCATCGGCAAGGTCGCCTTGGTTAATGCCATGGCCGGAGCGCAATATGTGTTTTTGTTGATCTTGGCGGTTTTATTGGCTAAAAAATTCCCGCAATTAAAAGAACAGGTCGGCAAGGAAGTCGTTATTCAAAAAATAATCGCCATAGTCATAATCATTACCGGATTGATTCTAATCATTTGATATGGAAAATTCGCAAATCGAACAAAAAAAAGGCCATGGAAAAATAAAATGCGTTTTTATCGTTATCTTAATGCTGGCGGCTTTGTTGGCCGGCGTGTTGTTTTTTCTTTACACCTTGATTCCGCCAAAGTCCGCCAATGACAACCCTGCTTGGGGCGTGACATATTCTCCCAGATTCGCCAGAGAACTGGGACTTGATTGGCAAAAAACCTATCTTGATATTTTGGACAATTTGAATTTCAAAAACATCAGACTGGCCGCTTATTGGGATGAAATCGAACCTGATATCGATGATTATGATTTTAATGATCTGGATTGGATGATTGATGAAGCGTCAAAAAGAAACGTTGACGTGATTTTGGTTTTCGGCAAAAAAGTTTTGCGTTGGCCCGAGTGTTATGAGCCTCGATGGACCAATACGATCAGCAATGATGAGAAAACGGTCCAGCTTTTGGAAATGGTAGATTTGATTGTAAATCGCTACAAAGACAATGAACATATTATCATGTGGCAGGTGGAAAACGAGGTTTTCTTTCCTTTCGGCACTTGTCAAAAGCCTCAGCCAAATGTTTTCGAAAAAGAAATAGCTTTGGTGAAATCATTGGACGATCGGCCGATAATGCTGACCGATTCCGGGGAATTGAGCACTTGGAGAAAAATTTGCTCACGCGCCGATGTTTTGGGAATTACCATGTACAGAGATGTCGCCACGCCCATGACCGGCGATTTTCATTGGCCTCTGCCGCCCGAATGGTATTCGAAGCGAGCTTGGTTGGCTGAAAAAAAAGTCGATAAGGTTATAGTGGCTGAAATGCAAATGGAGCCTTGGTTTAATGTGCCGTTTAACAGCGTGTCCGTATCCGAACAAAGAAATAAATTTGATGTGGAATTGTTTAACGATAATATCGATTTTGCCATGAAAGCGGGTTTTGAATCTTATTATTTATGGGGAGTGGAGTGGTGGTATTATATGAATGAGTACGGGTATTCCGAATATCTTGAAGCGGCGAAAAAGCTTACTCCGTTAAATTGATTTTTTGGTTGACAAAGATGAAAAGATATCTTAATATATTACAATAATCAACCGATTTTCTATGAATATTTCATCAAAGAAATGCGCGGTTTGCGGCAAAGAAAGTAATAATCTCATTGAAAAACATGAGCAGGTTTTTTGCGGTCAGGAATGTTTGAATAAATTCGAAGAGCAACTCAAAGAGCTGGAAGGCATGTCGCTTGACGATTGCTGTTAATTAAAAAATCCGGTCAGCGTGGCTGAAACCGGATTCGTGGCGGCTATCGAGCCTCAGTGGAAATTGGTTTCCCTGATGATTTCTTGCCACTGCTCGAGAGTGGCAAAGGCTCGAGCGGTACGGTCTCTCCTTCCTCCCGGTCCATCGATGAAGTATCCGACGGACACGCGCAACTTGCTTACGGGAACCTTGTCTCCGCGCAAGCGTCCCAACACCACCTGTTTGTGCTGTTCGAAGGGATCATTCGGATTGGCCATCCCCGCTTCCTCCTGTTGTCTCACACCAATAAAGGCAATTAGACAAAAAAATATTAACATTAGAAAATCAGTTTGTCAAACATAGTTTTGCTTTATGGATCTAAAAATCCCAATCAATAATTGGCAAAGTGAAGACTCAACCGGAAAACCGTTTGATTTTTTTGATTGGCAAGGCGATGATTTCGCTCTTATAGTATTTTTTCGGGGCAAATTCTGCGGGTTGTGCCGAAAGTTTTTAATGAAATTAGGCGATGAGCGCGAATTTTTTAAAAAACACAAGGTAAAGATAACTGCGGTTTCTCCGGATTCCAGATTGGCCGCGGCCGTGCTTAAAACTTTTTTGCGGCTTGATTTCCCCAATTTAATCGACCCTGATTTTAAGGTGTCCGAGCTGTTCGGCGTTCCCAAAGAAGAAAAGAATCAAGCGAAATATTTAATCCCTTCGGTATTTTTAATCAATCCCAAGCATGAAATCGTCTGGGCGAAAAAAGGCGATAATTATGACGATTTTATCGAAATGAATGAAATGATGGCTAAAATAAAAGAAAATTTGGATTAAATGACTATGAGGGTGATCGATTTTAATTTCAATTTGCCTAAAAATCTTATCGCTCAAAAACCGGCCACGCCTCGAGACAGCTCGAGGCTGCTTGTTTATGCTAGAAAAACAAAAGCATTGTCGCATGAAAAATTTCATAATTTGGATAAATATTTGAACAAAGGAGATCTTTTGGTTTTTAACAATACCAAAGTGTTTCCGGCCAGGCTTTTGGGGAAAAAAGAAACAGGAGGAGCCATGGAAGTTTTTTTGCTCGAAGAAAAGAAAAAAAACGTTTGGCAGGCCTTGGTAAAAGGTAAAAATAAAAAGGCCGGGCAAAAAATCATTTTTGACAAAGTTTTAATCGCGGTTCTAAGCAAACAAATCAATGATTTCGAATGGTTGGTGAAATTTGAATACAAAGGAGATTTGCGCAAAAAATTGGAAAAAATCGGGCAAGTGCCATTGCCTCCATATATAAAATCCTCGGAGAGTCAAAGTAATCTTAAAAAGCAATATCAAACCATTTACGCAAAAAAACAGGGGTCTGTGGCCGCGCCCACGGCCGGATTTCATTTCACTGAGCAAGTTCTAAAAAAATTAAAAGCCAAAGGCGTGAAATTCGCTTATGTGACTTTGCATGTTGGTTTGGGCACTTTCGGCCCGTTACGCCAGGCCAAAGTAGAGGATAACAAGCTTCATTATGAAAAAGTGGAAATCAATCAAACGAATTTCAACAAAATAAATAAAGCCAAAGAAGCCGGCCGCAGAGTAATTACGGTGGGCACGACCACGGCCAGAACGCTGGAAGGCGCAATGGGGGCAAAGGCCGTTAAAAAAGCTTGGAGCGGAGAATTGAATACTTTTATATATCCTGGTTATAAATTCAAAATAATCGATGGTTTGATCACTAATTTTCACTTGCCGCAAAGCTCTCTCATGATGCTCGTGGCCGCTTTAATAGGCCGAACAAATATTTTAAACGCCTATAAAACCGCGGTTAAGGAGGAATATCGATTTTACAGTTTCGGAGACGCAATGTTGATACTCTAGGTGGTAGCTTGTAGCTTATTAGGTTATTAGGTGGAGACGCAGGATATATGAAAAAAATTGTTTTAATTCTACCCAACATCAGAAGCGCGTTTAATGTCGGTTCGATTTTCAGAACCGCTGACGCGGCCGGCATTGAAAAAATCTATCTGTGCGGCTATACTCCGCGACCCGATAAGGATGAAAAGAAAATCGCCAAAACCGCCCTAGGCGCTGAAAATAAAGTAGCCTGGGAATATAAGAAACAGGCCGGCAGACTTATTGATGACTTGAAAAAACAAGGTTATCAAATTATTGCACTGGAAAAAACAAAAAAGAGCCTTAATTATTTGAAATTTAAACCGAAATTTTCGGCGGCTATTATTTTGGGTAATGAGGTAAAAGGCGTGTCCGCAGCGTTGCTCGAAAAATCGGATAAAACCGTTCATCTGCCCATGATGGGAGAAAAAGAATCCCTAAACGTGTCCGTGGCCTGTGGGATTTTCGCGTATTATCTCAAATTCAATGTATAAATCGGGTGTGGTAAAAACTCGATTTTTTTAGTATAATGTAATATATGTTTTCGTTATCGGATTTTGAAAAAAAAGAACTGTTGAAACTGGCCAAAGCCGCCATTGAAGCTCAATTGGAAGGCGCGGATTTTAATCCGGAAACGCAAAATCCCGTTTTATTGGAAAATCACGGAGTTTTCGTCACTCTCTATAAAAACGGTGAATTAAGAGGTTGTATCGGCTACATCGAACCCGTTTCGACGATTTGGCAAGCTGTGATAAATAACGCGGTCAGCGCGGCTTTTGAAGATCCCAGATTTATGCCCTTGCAAAAGCAGGAATTGACGGACATTAAGCTTGAGATTTCCGTTTTGAGCGTTCCGCAAAAAACAAATATTAATCACGTCAAACAGGGGATCAATGGCGTGGTAATCCGTCGAGGAGGCAGGAAAGCGACTTACTTGCCGGATGTTTGGAAACATTTTAAAAACAAAGAGGACTTTTACGCCAGTCTTTGCGTCAAAGCGGGGCTCGAAGAAGGCGCTTGGAAAAAAAATGATGTTGATATTTACGTATATGAGACGGAGACGTTTGGACATGGATCATGTAACACATAACATGAATCATGGAGTATTGTTACGAATTACAATAATCCGTTAGGCCGATTAATATATTTTACAAATTACATTCACCTATAGCTTTAAGCCTGAGAATCTTGTAATTCGTAACAGATAACCTAAAAGCTTAATAGAATATTGTAATTAGTAACAAATTACTCATTACTATTTACTGATCACTGAATTTATAAATTTGTAACCATTAGTAACGATTTATTAAACCAAAAATTAAGGCTAGTATAATAGCCGCAATAATTCGTAACGTGTAACGTATGAAAATAAACTTCGTGGAAAATTTGGAGTTGGGACAAAAATTATCAGGTGAATCTTTTTTCGTAAAAAGCGTTAATAAATCGAAAACTCAAGCCGGCAAAGAATATTGGAATTTGCTTTTGGGTGATAAAACGGGCCAGGTCAGCGCCAAGGTCTGGGCGGATCATTTAAGCGATTGCCATGAAGCGCAAACCGGTCAAATCGTATCCGTTTCAGGCTCTGTGCAGGAATTTAAGGGGAATAAGCAAATAATTGTGGAGTCGTTAAGCATCGCTCAAGACTATGATGAATCCGACTTCATGGGTAAATCAAAAAAGAACATTGATGATCTATATAAAATTGTGGAAAAAAATATTTTTTCGATAAAAAACGAATATCTGAAAAAATTGATTGACGGATTTTTCGGTGATTCTAATTTCGAGGAAAAATTCAAAAAAGCTCCTGGCGCCGAACGAATTCATCACGCTTATTTGGGAGGTTTGCTCGAACACGTGACAGAGATGCTCAATCTCGCCTCGTTAATCGCCGAGGATTATCCGGTAGTCGATCATGATTTATTGATTTGCGGTGTTTTGTTGCATGATATCGGTAAAATGGAAGAGCTCGAAATAAACGGCGGCATTAAAAGAACGATCGGCGGCAAGCTCGTCGGGCATTTGCCATTGGGATTTTTAACCGTTGCCAAAAAAATTGATTCGATTAAAAATTTTCCCGATAATTTAAAATACAAACTGCACAATTTAATATTGAGCCATCATGGCAAGCGCGAATTCGGCAGTCCGATGTTGCCCATGTCGCTGGAAGCGGTGATTTTGTACCGCATAGATGAATTATCATCAAAGGCTAATGTGGCCGCCGAGGAATATGAACGCGGAGTCGAGGCCTCAAGCGTATTTTCCGAAAAAATATTCGCATTGGATAACACTGAGTTGTACATCGGCGATGATCGAGGCCCGGAACAAACTTCACTGATATAAGGTTTAAATTTAGTAAAAAATAAATGAACGTCACTTCTCGAATCAATATTTTGATGTTTAATATGTCTCCATATAGCGATTGGAGGCAAGGCATTTTTAATCGCAATTATTTTATTTTGCAAAACCTGCAAAAAGATCCGAGAATCGGAAAAATTCTGGCGATTGATTTTTTGCCGCTCAAACTCTCCCAAGCTCCAAAATATTATTTTAAAAATTTAATGGCCAAATCAAAAAACAAAAATTTGATTTTCGGAGATTTAACCTCGATGTGCTACCGCGAATCCGACAAAATCTACGTGTACTCATCCATTGACTCGCTGATTTCGCCGAATATCGTCCTGCGGGAAATAAGCGGACTGCTCGGCAAGCTCGCCATGACTAAAAATTTGGTAGTCTGGTCGTATAACCCGATGTTCATGCAATTTGAAACCAAGATCAAAAGAGATCTCTTTGTTTTTGACACCGTGGACAATTGGACGGAACACAAAGGTTATCTGAAATTGATGAGCAAGAAAAAATTGATAAAAAATTACGAACGAGTGGCCGCCAAAGCCGACAGCATTTTTACCGTTTCCAAAGAATTGATCGATTTTTATAAAAAAATGGGCAGAGACGATAACCTTACGCAGATAGCGAACGGGGTCGATGCCGAATTTTTCGATAATTTCAATTTATCGGAAAACTTGCCGGAAATCAAGGAAGGAAATAAAAAAATCATCGGTTATAGCGGCACGATCCAAAACAGGTTCGATGTTGATTTGGCGGCTTATTTGGCGAAAAAAAATCCTGATAAAATTTTGGTTTTACTCGGACCGATTTGGCGGGAGAAAAAAGGCGAGATAAAGAAAAAATTGGGTAATTTGTCCAATGTGAAATTGCTCGGCCGGATTAAATACACTGACTTGCCCGCATATTTGAATCAATACGATGTCTGCATTATTCCTCATAAAATCGATAATTTTATCAAATCAACGGATCCCATGAAATTATATGACTATTTGGCGGCCGGAAAACCGGTGGTAACGACTCGCGGCGCGGGCGTTGAAGTTTATAAAAATGATATTTACATCGCCGACGATTTTGAACAATTCAACAAATTTGTTAATGAGGCCTTAAAAGAGGACTCCGCCGAAATGGCGGAAAAAAGAAAAAATATTGCGCGAAAGCAAGATTGGAAATTTAAAGTCGGCAAAATGATTGATATTGTCGAGAACAAATTATGAAAAAATTATCCATAATCACGGTTTCCTGGAATGTTAAAATCTTATTGATCGATTTTCTAAAATCGATTTTTTCTAATTTGGCGGATATTAATTTTGAAGTTATTGTTGTCGATAATGCCTCGAAAGACGGCTCGGTTGAAGCGATAAAACACGAATATCAAAATGAAATCGCGGGCAGCCGGCTCAAAATTTTGGCGGAAAAAGAAAATCATGGGTTCTCCAAGGGCAATAATCTCGGTTGGCAAGCTTCAAGCGGAGAATATGTTTGGTTTTTAAATCCGGATATGAGATTTTTGGAAGATTCCGCTGAAAAAATGTTGAATTTCATGAAAGCTCAAGAAAATGTCGGGGCCGTTGGCTGTCGATTGATTTATGCGGATGAAACGATCCAGCCGAGCGTTAAGAATTTCCCCAAGGTTTGGGATCAAAGTTTGATTTTGCTGAAATTGCATCATGTTTTCAAAACCAAAAGTTTGAAAAGATATTTGGCCAAGGGCTTTGATTACAATCGGCAAGCCGAAGTCGAGCAATTGATGGGCGCTTGCATTCTGATCAAACGCGACGTTTTTGAAAAAATCGGCGGCTGGGACGAAGATTATTGGTTGTCTTGGGAAGATGTTGATTTGTGCGAAAAATTAAAATCCGCGGGCTTGAAAAATATTTATACGCCAATCACTTCAATCATTCATTTTGAGGGCAAGTCTTTTGAGCAAGTGCCCAGTTTATCAAAGCAAAAAAGGTTTAATAAGGGAATGCGAACCTATTTCAAAAAGCACGAAAGCTTTTTATCTTATTCCATTTTGTTGATATTGTCGCCATTTAGTTTGTTTTTAGCTTGGTTGACACAAATATTCAAGGTAAAGCAAAGGACTCAGTCTAAAATATAAGTTTAAAAACCATTTTGTCTCGGGACAAACTGAAGCGAGCGTCGCTAACGAAATAGAGAAATCCATTCCAGTCCGTTTGGAGAAGATCTCTCGACTGCGCTCGAGATGACAAAAAACAATACGATTCACAAACAAATATGCCAAAACTATTCGATAAAACATTCTACATCGCCCTGGGAATATTCATTCTTACTGAAATTTTGTCGATTATTGGGTTTTTCAACGTCTTCATGGAAAAGCCCTTGTTCATTTTAATATTGCTTTTAACCGCTGTTTTGGGCTGTATAAAATATGAGTTCAGTGTAATTGTATTGATTTCCGAATTGATTATCGGCTCAAAAGGTTATTTATTTTCCTGGCCGATAACTCAAGAAAGTGGCATTTCAATTCGGCTTGGTATTTTCCTAATTGTTTTCTTGATCGGTTTGATTAAAATTATTAGGGATTGTTTGAAAAAAGAGGGGAGATTCATCTTCTGGTATTCCAAATTAAGAAATTATTATTTTCTTATTTTTATTGTTATTTTTTGGGGAGTCATTTGGGCCTTGATTAGAAAAATAAGCCCCGGTGATATTTTCTTTGACTCAAACGCCTATTTGTATTTAGGTTTGGCGCCGATTTTATATCAATTAATCACCTCAAAAGCTCAAATTTTGAATTTATTGAGAGTTTTTCTGGCGGCCACTGCCCATGTTTGTCTCAAATGTTTCGTTTTACTTTATATCTTCTCGCATGGCCTGAGCTTTGCCGAACCGCTTTATCACTGGGTCAGGGACACCGGCTTTGGAGAAATCACTTTATTATCGGGCAATTTTTTCCGCGTTTTCTCACAAGCTCAGATTTACTCCTTAATCGGTTTTTTTATCGCTTTTGCATTACTGATTTCCTTGAAAAATTTAAGAACTAAGAATGCGATCGGGCTGTTTATTATTTCCGCCTCGGCGCTATCAAATGTGATTTTCAGCTTGTCTCGAAGCTTTTGGGTGGCCGCGGCCGGAACTTTTATTATATTGATCGGGGTAATGTTTTTTAAATATCGCCTAAAAATCAAAGAAGTGAGCAAAATAAAAGCTTGGTTTTTCAGCGCTTTGACAATCAGCGTTCTTTTGATCATCGCGGTGGTCAAATTTCCGATACCGCCGGTAAAAGTTGACCTTGACGCTTTGCGGCACAGGTTTCAAATCAGCGACGAAGCCGCGGTTTCCAGTCGTTGGAGCCAACTGCCCGAGCTCGGTCTGGCCATTGCCGGACATCCAATCATCGGCTCGGGCTTCGGTCAAACAGTCACTTACATTACTTCGGATCCCAGGCTTTTGTCCGAATTTCCGGATGGCAAATACACGACTTTCGCTTTTGAATGGGGCTACCTTGATCAAATCTTGAAATTCGGTCTGGCCGGATTGGTCATTTATCTGCTTTATATTTATAAAATATGGCGATTGGGTTGGTTTGCCGCTAAAAACGCGGTGAAGGAATTTGAGCGGCCGCTGATTTTGGGCTTGATCTTCGGCCTACTGGCTCTGATGGCAACGCATATGTTCAGTCCATACCTTAACCATCCTCTTGGAATCGGGTATTTAATTTTGATTGGGATTTGGTTTGAAATTTTACCAATACCTGTCGTTTCAACCTCATCACAAAAATAATCGCTGTCTCTCTATCCCGGCATCGGGGTCGTGAGGAAATAAGAGGGGAATCACTTATTCCTCTTTTAATATTGACAATTTCATTCAAAATGCTATATTTAATCTCCGATCGCAAAAAAGGAGGTGTCACATGTGGGACATTGATCCGTCGGGAACCGCGCTCAACAGAGAAGGCATGCTGGTGGCCATTGCGCTGGCCATCTTCGTTGTCGTCATCTACCTCGTCGTGAGAGGAGTCCTGATTCGACGAGAACTGCGGTACCTGGAGGAGCTCAGAAGAAACAGCGACCCACCCAGTACTGATGAACCGACTCCAATCACGGAATTGGGGGGAGACGGGGAGAAAAATGCTTGATATCCTTTGGTTTCTCAATGACAAGCAGGCCGCGCTCCTCGTGGGCTTCGGCGGCTTGATCATCGCGTACTGCTGCATCTACTTTCTGTTTGCGACTGGAGCGAAAAAAAGCACCTCGCAAGGTTGTCCGAGAAAGTGAATATCCCAAGCGCGGACTGAATCTGGTTCGCGTTTTTGAATTCTTGACAGCGAGCTAAGGCTTGTGTATATTTAGGGGAGGAGGAACCCCTTCGCGGTGAGGAGCTAGTGCCATGAAAGCTATGCCCGAAAACAGTCCTAAGGCGTACCGGTACTTCCCAGTGTTCCTGATCACTTTGTTGATCATCTTGGTGATCATCGAACTCCTCACTAAAACTTTATCCACGTGGCGCTGATCACGCCCCAAAGAGTCCGCCTGCCATAAAGGCGCGACAAACGTGAAGTGAATCTACTTCGCGTTTTTATTGTAATTTTAATCCTATGAATTCCGGATGTCCGTTGATAAAATCATTGGCACCTACTTCTTTTTTCCCTTCCAACTTAACTTTTTTGATTTCCAAGCACCCGTTTTCGCATTGAACCAAAATCCTATCGTCATGTTTAAAAACCGAGCCGACCGGTTTAGCTTCACCGCATTCGGCGACATCAGCCGACAATATATCCAATTTTTTATCGTTAAAAAAAGTAAAAGCGCCCGGCCAGGGAGTAAACGCTCTAATTTGATTAAAAATATGCTCGGCGGAACTTTGCCAGACAATACGGCCTTGGCCTTTGGTGATGGTGGGAAAGTAAGAAGCCGCCGAATCATCTTGTTTTTGCGGATTGATTTGACCTGACAGATAATTAGAAATGGTTTTAGACATGAGTTCGGCGCCGAGCACGGACAAGCGGTCATGAAGCGTTTGAAAATTATCGCTCTTTTTGATTTGCGATTTGTTCTGAGAAATAATATCTCCCGTATCCAGACCGGCGTCCATTTTCATAATAGTAACCCCTGTTTCCTTGTCTCCGTTGAGCAAAGCGGCCTGAATGGGCGCGGCGCCGCGGTATTTGGGGAGTAGGGAAGCGTGAATATTCAAACAGCCATGTTTTGGCAGATCCAAAATTTCCTTGGGTAAAATTTTGCCGAAAGCCACCACCACGCCGAGATCGGGTTGTATTTTTTTCAATTCATCAATGAAATTTTTATCCAACTTTTCCGGCTGTAAAATTAAAAAATCACGCGCTTGCGCGTATTCTTTGATCGGCGAAGCCGATAATATTTTATTTCTGCCCTTTGGTTTATCAGGTTGCGTAACGACCGCTTCGATTGAGAAATTCTCAGCCAGCGCTCGAAGAGTCGGGATGGCAAAATCGGGCGTGCCGAAGAAAATTACTTTTATGTTGTTCATACTTCCATTATACTCTTAAATTAGCTGTTACGAATTACAATCTTCTCAGGCTATGAAAATATTGGATAGCCAAACCTATATTCTTGCATCCTCTTATTTAACCATTTTATCAATAAACAAAATGCCATTTAAATGATCCACCTCATGCTGAATCACTCTGGCGAACATGCCCTCGGCGTTAATTTCAAGCGGCTCGCCTTTCAAGGTCAATGTTTTGACTTTTATTTGTTTATGCCTCTTAACTTTCCCGAAAACGCCCGGAATGCTAAGGCATCCCTCTTCGTCAATTGATTTTCGAAAACTTCTTTTGATTATTTTGGGATTTATCAAAACCAAAACACCATCCTCGGTATTGATCAAACAAACTTGAATGTTTTTGCCTATTTGCGGAGCGGCCAACCCAACACCATCTCGTTTCAACATAGTTTCTTTCATATCTGAAATAAGCCGGTGAAATTCATCGGTTTTTATAAATTCAGGGCTGATCTCCTCATTTTTCGCCCTTAATATGTCGTTTGGATGTTTGACTATATATAGTATCATAAAATATACGAGGTAAATATTGGTGAGTTAATCTGTATAATCTGGTATATTCATCTGTAATCTTGTAAATTCAAATTATATTATAACAGATTCAAAGGGTTTTTGTCAATTATAACATCATCGCTCAAATTGGAGATAAATTCGTTTTCGGCTTCATTTTTCAATAACTTCACAGCCATTTGCCATACGTAATAATCCCTGATTTTTTTGGTATAAGCGGGATAGGGGGGAGAAATTTCAAGGCCCGCGATTTCTTTGATTTTTTCGTAAATATCATCGGCTTTTTTTTGTGCGGCAATTTCTGATTTATCCCGAACAATAATTTTGAACAGCGAAAAATAAGGGGGATATTTGAACTGTTTTCTTACAAATAATTCCTTTTTGTAAAATTCGATCGGGGATAATAAAAAATCGCAGACCGCGAAATTATTCAAAAAATTGCTCTGAATCAAAAATTTCAAATTATTATTTTGTGAATAAAGCATGGCCACCGTTTTTCGAAGATCCCCGAAAATTTTCCCTGAATATGAAAAATCGGGCAAATAAAACAAACTGTCAAAATAGGCCAAAGCGGCTCGATCATATATTCTATCATCATCAATCAACGAGGGCAGCCCGACGGTAATATCCGGGTAAGCGTATTTCTTTTTTATGAATTCGCTGAATCCGGCTTCGCCGATGCCAGAGGAGAAAAGATTCACCCCGCCGCAATTAGAGCAATTTACCGGCATTTCAAAATATTTCAAACAATGATGGCAAAATAATTTATTTCCCGGATAAACGGTCAGGGGCAATTTGCAGTTTTCGCATTCAATGATTTTTTCGCAATCTTTGCAAATAAGCGAGCCGGCCACTCCTCTCTTGTTGACCAAAAGTAAGATCTTTTCTTTTTTTTCAATACCTTTTTTAATGAATTGATCCAAGTTGTCCGTCAAATAATAATTTTCCCCGCCGCTTGAAAAAACCACGCGCTGTATATTTTTTTCAGGCATTGTTTGGCCTATTGATATCATTTTGAATTTTTCTTGCGCGCAGCGATAATAATCCTCAACTTTGGGCGCGAAACCGGACACAATCAGCTTGGCCGGCAAAAACTCTGCGAGCTTAAACGCGAGCTCGCTCGCTTGATATCTGGGACTTTGATCCCATTGCTTGTAATCATCCGCTTCGGCGCGATCAATCACTATTTCCGCAACGTTTTTCAGGTTAAAAAACAAGGCGGAGCGCGTGCCGATAAGCACTTTGAATTGGTTATCCGCGACCAACCGATAATATTCCAAATATTTGTTTTTACTGGTTTTGTAGGCCTTGCTGTCTAAAATCACCGCGACTTTTTTAACCTCCGGAGGCAAGAGATCGTAAAACTTGGAAATTTCAGCCACGGTCGGAAAAAGAAACAATATCTGACGCTTGGATTTGGTTCGCAGCGCGGCCAGATCGGCGTAAAACTCGGTCATCAGACGCGTATTGTTATTTATCAGTAAACAGCCCTTTTCTTTCCCCGAAAATATCGTTTTGGCCAAGTTCAAAGACTTGCCGGTCGATTCGATCTTTTTTCCGGTTTCCAAACCTTCCTTTTTTCCGTATTCTCCTCGTTTTTTCGGAAAATCCGGCAAAATCAATTTAACGGACGAAGCCAAAGAATAATGATAGTATTCGCTGAACCATTTTATGAATTTTATCTGATATTCGGAGATCAACTCAGAGTCCTCAATCGCTAACACTTCCTTTAATTTGTATTTTGAAGGGCCGCGCTGATCAAACACTTCGGCGACCAAACCCAGCATCTTGCTGTTTTTGAATATTATGGAAACAATGGCGCCGGGATTACAGACCGAAATCAAATTTTCAGGCACAATATAATCAAAAGCCTCCAGTTTTCTGGGTAATTTTTTCAGCGGTATAATTTTAGCTGTTTTGTTCATACCCGTATTTTATCAAGGAACGGATAAAATAAACAGGGCGCGGATTGCTCGCGTTCACGCGCGTAGAGGCGGAATAATATTTCACCCCCCGCAATGGCAACGTCGTTATCCGCTGCCGACAAAAAAAACGCCGCGGCAGCGACGATTTGATGTTATTGGAAATTATTTAAAGACAAATTGTCCAACCAAATACCCGACGCCAAAAGGCGCTTCATATGATAAGACTTCGAATTCATAATTCATATTTTTCACCACTCCCAGCAAAATCAAAATTGATCTCAAGCCGCATTCTCCGGCTTCCTCGATCAAATCTTTATCCATATTGACAATGTTTTCCGGTTTTTGGGCTTTGAGCAATTGGATCAACTTTTTATCGAATTCCTTGCCGCGTTTGGAAAAGCCCGCCGGAGCGTCTTTACTCAATCGATGAGACAAATCTCCGGACGCCACGATAGCGATTCTTTTATCCGAATTGAATATGGCTTCTTTTAACGCTTTGCCGAATTCAATGTGACGCTGATAACTCAAAAGGCAATAATTAATCGGCACTATTTTTACTTTTTCAAGTCCGGCCGCCAAATAATAAAGAGGTACCGAACTGCCATGATCCAAATTCTGATGTTGACTTAGGAAAATAGGCAAATCCGTTTCCACCTGTTCTTTGAAACGATTGATGAATTCTAAGTCGGGTTTATACTTGAATTTGGTTTGAAAGTCGCCAAACTGCTCAAAATCAGCCGAGTATTCGGCGTTGGTATTGATATTGAAAGCGTCAGCGAAAAATTCTCCGTGCGGTGATATGACAATAATGATTTCCGGGTTCGCCGCGATCAAATCCTTATTCAGTTCTTTAAGCGAAACGATTGTTTTTTCCACCTTATTAATATTATCCTTGCCGATGCTGGGAATAATAATCGGCGGATGGGGGACGATTGAAGCGAAAACTAATGGCATAATGTTTTATTCGGTTTCCGTGTAATTTAAAGTGATTTCGGCGCCGTTCTCTATATTTACAATAGTAGATGGATCAATGACTTTAATGTTTGTCCATTTGTAGCCGATGGCGTCAAAAACCTGCTCGTTATCAATTAAGCACTTTTTGCCGTTGGAAATGACATAAACATTGGGAGCGTCGTAGGATTTAATCAAAGCACCGTCGCGCATCGAAATGGGCTCGCCTCTGGTGTATTTGGCCAATTCGTCCGAGGTTACTTGCCTCAACGATTGCCCCGCGTAATTGATTTCCAGTAAATATTTATTGATGATCGGATATTTAATGCCGTTTTGAACGAAATATACTCCTCCGGTCTGATTGTCCTGCAACAGGGCTCCGGCCGGATAGGCCGTGTTCATGGTGATGGGTTCGCCGGCCGGATAGGATTCGGCTTCAGCTTTTGTTATTTCAATGATTTCTTCCAAATTGAAACCTATGGTTTTGAAAACATCTTTGCTTTCGACTTTTCTGAGCTTATCGTCGGACAAAAGATAAATAGTTCCATCAGGATCGGACAAAAGCGAGTATTGAGCGTATTTTATCACTGCGCCGGCGGGATACTGACTCAAAGAATTTTTATCAACGATTAAAATATTTTCCGGATTATATCTTGAAACTAAGGCGCCCCAAGAATCAAATGGTTTTTTCTCGCCGTTTCGGATCAGCCATACGCCTTTTTCGCCGTCAGCTCGCACAATTGATCCGTCCGGATATTTTTGAATAAAATATCTATTCCATAACTTCCAAAAATTATAATTGCCGTGCAGGTGCGGCGTGTAAATATAGAGATTGGCCGTCGCCTGATTGTAAATGGTGACATCTTCATCGTCGATTTGATAAGTGCCGCCTTTTTGAAACAAAAATTTGTGGGAATTTTCCGTGTAATATTTCATGGCGCCGGCCGCGCAATCGACTTGTTTGGCAAATCCTTTGAATTTTTGAATGGCCGGATCGTCTTTGGAACATGAATCGCAAACCGCATATCCTGTCGCCCAAGCCAATTGATTTTCCGACGGATCCGGATCTTCCAACAAACTTTGTTCTTTTTGCAAAACAACCATCAAATACTTCGGATTCACTCCGTATCTTTTGGCCGCCAAATAGATGATTTGCGCCGCATCCTTGACCTCGCCATCAATGTCTTCAAAAATCATGTCTTTTAATTTGCCCGGCTGAGACATCAAAAACAATCTGACGTTTTTCTCGTCCATGGCCGAATCATTAAAAAGCTCGAAATCCGAAATAATCAGTCCCGGATCGAATTCCGCCGCCTTGGCAACACCAAAAGCGGGGGATAATAATAAACCGCAAACAGCGACATAAAACAAGATTTTTTTGGCCATATTTATTTTGATGAAGTTATTTGTCATATTTAACATTATAGTGGATAGCTTGCGATAATGCAAAGCGTATAAAGATGAAGACGCCGACCATTATCAATAATTACAAAAACCGCGGTCGGCGACATCGTCGCCGGCGTAGGAACAATTGCCCTGTTCCTACGCGCGCGAACGCGCGACCACGGTTTTTATGAAAAATTGATTTTGCCATCGCTAAAATCAGCCGTAACGGTTTTTTGTTCATTGATTTTATTGGTAACAATGCGCATGGCCAATTCATCCAAAATCTCATTTTGAATAACTCTTTTAAGCGGTCGAGCTCCATAAGCGGGATCAAAACCTTTTCGTGTCAAAAACTCCTTTAATTTATTCGTAAATTCTATAATGATCTGTTTTTTGGCCAATCTTTCCTTTATTTTAACCAACTGAAGTTCAACGATCGATGCCAAATCGCTTTTAGATAAGCTTTCAAAGACAATAATATCATCAACTCTATTTAAAAATTCCGGTTTGAATCTTTCTTTCAGTAAATCCAATACTTTATTTTTCATATTATCTCTCGATGAGGCTTTGTTATTCGCTTCGGCAAAGCCTATTTCTCCGCGCTGCGCCATTTGCAAAATCAAATCACTGCCGATATTTGAAGTCATTATAATAACCGTATTTTTAAAATTAACCACTCGACCTCGAGAATCGGTCAATCTGCCGTCATCTAACAATTGCAAAAGGGAATTGAACACTTCCGGATGAGCTTTCTCGATTTCGTCGAACAAAACCACGGAATACGGTTTTCTTCTGACCGCTTCGGTCAATTGTCCGCCTTCCTCGTGTCCGACATAGCCCGGAGGGGAGCCGATGAATTTGGCCACCGAGTGCCGCTCCATGTATTCGGACATATCGATTCTGATCATGGCGTTTTCGTCATTGAACATGAATTCCGCCAAAGCCTTGGCCAATTCGGTTTTACCCACGCCCGTCGGACCCAAAAAGATGAACGAGCCTATTGGTCGAGACTCTTCGGACAAGCCGGCTCGCGAACGTCGCAAGGCGTTGGCTACGGCGCCCACGGCTTTTGTTTGCCCGATAACTCTTTTTTGCAATTCCATTTCCGCATCCGCCAATTTTTCTATTTCGGATTGAAGCATTTTGGTAACGGGAATGCCGGTCCATTTCGAAACCACCGCGGCAATATCCTCGGCAGTGACCTCTTCTTTCAATATTTGCTTGCCGCCGGGGCCGGTCTGGAATTTAGCCAACGCTTCTTTTTGAGCCAAGATTTCCTTTTCGAGTTCGGGTATTTTGCCGTATCTGATCTCGGCCACCTTGTCGTATTCGGACTTTCTTTCCAAAATCTCCGCTTCTTGTTTTAATTTTTCAATTTCTTTGCTGGCTTCCTGAATTTTGGAAATGATTTCCTTTTCTTTTTTCCAATGAATTTCCAGCTGATTGGAAGATTCCTTCAATCCCGCCAATTGCTTTTCAAGTTCAGCCAATTTGGCAACGGAGTCTTCGTTTTTTTCCTTGCTTAAAGCCTGCTTTTCGATCTCCAAGGTTTTAATCTTTCTTTGCAATTGATCCAATTCGTCAGGCATGCTGTTAATTTCAATTCTAAGCGCGGAAGTGGCTTCGTCAATCAAATCAATGGCCTTATCAGGCAAAAATCTGTCTGAAATGTATCGTTGAGACAAGGCCACGGCCGAAACAATGGCGTCGTCAGTGATTCGCACGCCGTGATGGACTTCATATTTTTCTTTGATGCCTCTTAAAATGGAGATGGCGTCTTCGCTCGACGGCTCGGAAACCAAGACGGGCTGAAATCTTCTTTCCAGCGCCGCGTCTTTTTCAATATATTTTCGATATTCTTTGATGGTCGTGGCGCCGACGCAGCGCAATTCGCCTCTGGCCAAGGCGGGCTTTAGCAAATTTGAAGCGTCCATGGCTCCTTCCGTGGCTCCGGCGCCGACAATGGTGTGGAGTTCATCGATAAAAACGATGAATTTATCTTTATTATTGTGAATTTCTTTCAAAACCGCTTTCAACCGGTCTTCGAATTCGCCGCGAAATTTGGAACCCGCGATCAAACTGCCCAAGTCAAGAGCGATGAGTTCTTTATTGGCCAAATTTTCCGGCACATCGCCTGAGACGATTCGTTGAGCCAATCCTTCGGCAATGGCCGTTTTACCCGTGCCGGGCTCGCCGATCAATACCGGATTGTTTTTCGTTCTTCTGGATAAAACTTGCAGCACTCGTCTGATTTCGTCATTTCTGCCGATAACCGGATCCAATTTTTCTTCTCTCGCCAGCTGAGTTAAATTAACGGTGTATTTTTCCAAAGCTTGGTATTTATTTTCCGGTTCTTGATCAGTGACCTTTTGCTTGCCCCGCACCTCGGATAATATTTTCAATACTTGCTCGTATGAAATTTCATTTTCAAACAATATTTTTTGCGCGTCGCTATCCACGTTGATCAGTGTCAAAAACAAATGCTCGGTGCTGATGAATTCATCACCCAGACTTTCCGCCATCTTTTCCGAATTGCCCAGAACGTAATTGAAAGCGGGGGAGACCAGCAATTGCCCGGCTTCGTTCGCCGTTTGGCCTTTCGGCAGGGCCCTGAGCGCGTTTTCGGTCGAAGCGATGATGGCGTTAACGTTTTTATCCAATTTTTTTATGACCGTCAAAACAATACTGTCGTTTTGCTTAAGTAAAGCATACAAAAGATGCAGGACGTCCAATTGAGGATTCTTGTATTCGAAAGCCGCATTTTGGGCGTTTTGAAGCGCCTCCTGAGATTTTATGGTGAATTTGTTGATATTCATAAGGTTACAAATAATTATTTCGAGTAGGACAAGCTTGGTTGTGGTTTTTCGTTACGAATGGTTACAAATAGTATGCGATCGTCGATTTTGTCACAAATTATATAGTATTTAGCACTCTTGATACATGACTGCTAATATATTGTACCAAATAAAAAATGCCTGTCAAGGCATGCGTCACATAACACGTAACATGAATCATCAAACATGGGGAGACCGATACTTCTTTTTATAAAACAAACGGCAGTTCTATCCCGCATTTTGGACAAACTTTGTTATTTCGATACTTTTCTTCAATAATATACCCGCGGCGCAAAATCAAAAGCTCTCCGCATTCGGTGCAATAAGTGTCTTCGTATTTTGAAGTTTTTAAATTGCCCGCATAAACAAAACTCAAATCATTATCCTTGGCGATGCGAATGGCGTTTTCGATCGAGCTTTCCGGCGTCGGTGGCAATGAATCCAATTTGTATTCCGGACAAAAAGCGGTCAGGTGCCAAGGGGTGTCACTGCCCAAATCAAAACGGATGAATTTGGCCATCTTGGAAACCTCTTCGTCCGAGTCGTTTAAGCCAGGGATGAGCAAAGTGGTAACTTCCAAATGAACTTTGGATTTGGACACTCTGATCAGCGAGTCTTTGACATGTTTGAACTTGGCTCCGCAGATTTTGTTATAATTATCTTCCGTAAAAAATTTCAAATCAATGTTTATGGCGTCCAAATACGGTTCAATCAATTCAAACGTTTCCTTGGTGAAATACCCGTTTGATACCCAAACATTGAACAGTCCCTCTTTTTTGGCTTGTTTCATAACTTCCAGCGCGTACTCGACGTAAATCGTCGGCTCGGTGTAAGTGTAAGCGATGCTTTTACAATTCAGGCTTTTTGCGGAATTGACCACTTGCCAAGGAGCCACGTCTTCTCCGGGAATTTCATCGAGCGGAGAAACTTGAGATATTGAATAATTTTGACAATGCAGACATCTAAAATTACAGCCCACGCTGGCTATCGAGTAAGAGAGAGATCCGGGCAAAAAATGAAACAGCGGCTTTTTCTCTATAGGATCAACATTTTGCGAAATCAATTTGCCGTAATTCAAACTGAAAAGAATGCCGTCAATATTTTGCCTGACCTGACACAAGCCTTTTTGGCCAGGATTGATTAAACAACCTTGCAAGCAATTGAAACATTTTATGGAGTGTTCTTTTGAGTTCTCCCAATTAATGGCTTCCTTCATAAATTATAAAGACGTTACGAATTACAATATTCACAAACATCGTAATTTTACTTATATTTACACTGGCGCTGATTTAGGATATAATTAAATACAATAATATTATATCAAAATTGAGATATAATTGAAATAGACGAATATGCGTTGCTTCTTGGCGATTGAAATACCTCAAAATGTAAAAAATCAAATTTTCGCCATGGTGAAGGAATTAAAGTCTTTGAATACTGAAAACCGGATAAAATGGACATCGCCCGACAATATGCATCTGACCATGCAATTTATCGGCGAAGTGGAGTATGATCGACTTGAAGCGGTCAAACAATCTTTGAGCAACATAAAATTCGCGCCGTTTGATATTGAATTTGACTTCAGGCCGAGCTATTTCCCGAATAAGACCAATCCTAACATTATTAAATTATCAATCATAAAAGGCGACCATGAACTTAAAAAAATCAATGAGTCCATCAAGGCCGGGCTGGACAAAGAGGGGATTGAGTATGAAAAAAAGGATTTTTCTCCCCACCTTACATTAGGCCGAATAAAATATTTGAACGGGGAGTTTAAGGAAATAACTATTAGTAAAATTAACGGGTTTACTGTTCGGAATTTCAATTTATATTGCAGCGATTTGACCGAAGAAGGCCCCATTCACACCAAGCTGGCACAATTTAATTTATGAAAAAATACGATAAAAATATTTCCACGATTTTGGGCGTAAATATTTCCCTCGATAATAAAAGCGAAATATTATTTAAGATCGGAGAATTTTTAAAATCAAAGACCGGGCATAAAATTTATACACCTAATCCGGAAATCTGCTTGCTGGCGAACAGAGATCATAAATTCAAAAAATTGTTGAATTTTGCAGACATCAATATCGCGGATGGCTTCGGCCTTAAGGTTGGCGCGGCCATTTTGGGTCAAAAAATTCCCAATCGCCTGACCGGCGTGGATTTAACTTGGGATATCTTAAACATAGCCAGTCAAAACGGTTATCGAGTTATGCTGCTCGGCGGAGCCGGCAAGGTGGCCAAAACAGCGGCGAAAAACATTAAACAGCAACTGCCAAACATCAACATCGTGGGCGCGGGCGAGGGGATTGAAATAAAATATCAGCGCGGAAGCATTGCTTATGATATCAATAAAAACAATAAAGTCTTGGATTTTATAAATAAGGCTCAAGCAGATATTGTTTTCGTGGCTTTTGACGCGGCCAAGCAAGTTTATTGGATCGATCAAAATTTATTGAAGCTCAAAACCGTCAAACTGGCCATGGGAGTGGGTGGAACATTTGACTTTATGGCCGCCAAAGTAAAAAGGTCTCCAAGCTGGCTGAGAAAAATCGGTCTGGAATGGCTTTTCAGATTGCTGAAACAGCCCAAACGAATCAAAAGAATTCTAAACGCCGTAATTGTTTTTCCACTGATCTGCTTAAAATGGAGAATAGGCTGGCTCTGCAAATATAGACCGAATCTGCTCAACATTATCTACAATAAAAACAATGAAATTTTATTGATGCTTAATCCCAGATTCAATTACTGGACATTGCCTCAAGGCGGGGTGGAAAAAAACGAGGATTTGCGCTCAGCGGGCAAAAGAGAATTGAATGAAGAATTGGGTTTGCCCGAAGATAAAATCGAATTGATAAAAATCCTGCCCGATGAATACAAGTATGACTGGCCCGACTGGGCGAGATTAAAACAGCCATACAAAGGCCAGAAACAAAAATTCGCGCAATGGAGATTTATGGGCGAGGAAAATGATTTCAAATTCAGGCGCTCGGATGAAGCTCAGAAAATACAGTGGGTCAAGAAAGAAAATATTTTCAAGGTGCTGGCCAAAGTGAGGCAAGAAACGATTAAAAAAATCTTTGATAAAATTTAAAATTCGTTACGAATTACAGTCATCTTTTAGGCTTTCAGGTTATTTGTTACAAATTACAATCTTCTCAGGCATAAAGCTATAAATGAACGTACTTCGCAACAACCGCATAGAAGCTAACCGGAAGAATGTAATTTGTAACTTTTTTAAAATACTGAACCCGCGAAGAATGACCTCGCGGGTTTTTGGGTAGGATTTGGGGGTGGGTGAGTTACCGGTGGGAACTACTTGCCGCCGTTCACGAGCTTCAGGCGCACGCGGACGGAGCCGGAAGCGACCTCGGAAGCCGCGCGCTGGAGCTTTCGCTCGTTCGCGCGCTGGAAGCGATTCCACAGCCAGCTCAGCGTGGTGCTGAGAGGCTGAGCCTCCGCCTCAACCTCGATCCTGCTTCCATCGCGGAAGCGAGAATCCTTGAGGCCGGACTTTCTGGCCAGCGCCACGGCCATGGAGGCCTCGCTCGAGTGGAGGAGAACGACCCGATCCTTGTCCTTGACCTTGAAGGTCATGACGAGAATCGGGCAGACGTCCATGCCCGCAATGGCGTCCGGGTGAGGGCCGAAACCGGTCGGGAACAAGCCGCTTTCGACGCAGAAGGCAACGATCTCCTTCCAGTCGAACACCGGCCATTCCACCCGATCGCTCGGGTGTGCGAACCTCTCGGTCTCCGAGTTTTCGAAGACCTCCTTGAGCCGCCGCATGAGCTCGAACGGCTCGAAGTTCAGCGGGTCGCTCGACTCGAGGCGAGCGACCACCTTCGCCGTCTTCTCCTGACGCTTCTTGTCGCGGCCGGCCATGTGCTTGGCCAGCCGGAACAGATCGGCCGCTCCGTCCTCGAGGCGGTCGAAGACCAGATCCTTTCGGACCTGGCAGATCGCCACCGCGTTCAAGCGGCCGAGGATGGCGAATCCGGGCCGTCCGGTCGCCCGCGACACGAGAGCGAAGTCGCGCTCGCTCTTGTCGAGCGCGAGCGCTTTGGCGCGCTCGGCCAACCTTTCGGGGTTGAGCTTGCCCTTGCCGACGATGTCGTCGCCGAGAGCCTCGGTCATGGCTTCGGCCGAGAGGAACTTCCCCTCGCCGGAAATAGCCGCCTTGACCTGCTCCTGCCGAGCGGCCCAGGCCAGAGGGTTGATGAGCGGTACGATCTGCCGCTGATCGATCTTGGCCTGACGGCTAATGCCCAGCCGTCGCGCCTCTTCCTTGTCGCGCGCGGCCAGCACCGCGGCCGCGCACTTGCGGTGGTAGATGTCGCCCTCGCCCTTGACAACGAAGGCTTCTGACACGGAGATGACACCTGTCATTTCCGCCTTCCGGCACACTCTGCAGTGCACCTTCAGCTTGTCTAGGGGGAGCGAGACCTTGCGGTCATCAACTCCCGACTTTATTAGGTGGGTGATCTGGTCCGGGCCGGAAATGGTCGTCTTGCCTTCCTCGCCGATGAAGGTCACCGGCAGGATCTCGTTGTTCCCGTTCTTGACCGCCACGGTCGTGCCGTGGAATGCGATCACCTGGGCCACAGTCTTCAATTCCTTAGTCGCCATGATCATGCTCCTTGCCCGACCTCGCGGGCTTTTCTGGGTGTTCTCGAATCTGGCCGATCTTGCGATCGGATTACTCGCGCTTTAATGCTTGCTTAGCGGAACTTTTTGGCAATATACTAAATAATCGTTCGGCTTTTTCGCCGAATCGAACATTAAATAATATCACATTTTACTCAAAAAGTCAATATAGTGCTTATTTTTAAGCTAATTTTAGCGAATTTTAAAAACATTTCATTTAATCAACCGATTTTAACAGCTAAAATTGACAGCGGGGGATAGCTGGCTTATAATTATAAACAAGTGTTTATAGCTTAAAATTATGGAAAACAAACCCTATTCAAAGGTAAGGGTGCGCATAGCGCCAAGTCCGACAGGATTCGTGCATATCGGCAATTTACGGACAATTTTATATAATTACCTGTTCGCCAAACATTATGACGGCGATTTTTTGGTTAGAATCGAAGATACGGATCAATCAAGATACGTGGAAGGCGCGGTGGAAAATTTACTGAATGTTTTGAATTGGACAGATATAGAATACGATGAAGGGCCTTTTTTGACTGAAGGAAAGATAGCTCAAAAAGGGGAGAGCGGACCGTATTTTCAATCCGAGCGTTTGGATATTTACAAAGAACATATCGCGCATTTGATTGACAGCGGCAAAGCCTATTATTGTTTTTGCGACAAAATCCGTTTGGACAATTTGCGGGAAGAGCAAGCAAAAAATAACCTGCCGCCAAAATACGACAATCATTGCCGTCATTTAAGCAGGGAGGAAATTGAAAAAAAATTAAACAACAAAGCGCCTCATGTGATCCGTTTCAAAATGCCGGAGGAAAAAGATATTGTAATCAATGATGAAATTCACGGGACAATAACGGTCAACACAAAGGATTTGGACGACTATGTTTTAATCAAATCCGACGGTTTCCCGACCTATCATTTCGCCAATGTCATTGACGATCATTTGATGAAAATAACGCATGTTCTACGCGGAGACGAATGGATCCCCAGCACGCCCAAGCATGTGTTGCTTTATGAAGCTTTCGGTTGGCAGCCTCCGATATTCGCTCATTTGCCGCCACTGGTCAATAAACAAAAAAAGAAGTTGAGCAAAAGGGAAGCGTCGGCTTCTGTCCATGATTTTATGGACAAAGGTTATTTGCCCGAAGCATTGATTAATTTCATCGCTCTTTTAGGCTGGAATTCCGGGTCGGATCAGGAAATTTTCACCATGCACGAATTAATCAAACAGTTTAATCTGGACAGAGTGCATAAAAGCGCGGCGGTTTTGGACGTGGACAAATTGGACTGGATGAACGGCTATTACCTGAAACAACTCACGGTTGAAAAATTCATGGCCATGGCTCTGCCTGTTTTGGAAAAAGCCGAATTGATCGCTTTGACCAAAAAGGAGTACAAGGTTCTCGAAACCAAAGAAAAATTGACATATCCCGTGTTGAAACAAATTATAGAATTGGAGAAGAACCGCGTTAAAAAACTTTCGGATTTGCCCGAGGCTTTAAAATATTTCTTTGTGGCGGATATTGATTATGATGTAAAAAGCCTTTTATGGAAAAAGAACACCAAGGATTCCACTGAAAAACATTTGAGCGCCTTGCTTAACTTTCTGTCGAAATTGAAAACCGACGACTTTTCCGTAACCCGCTTGGATTCGCTGATCAAAAATTTTATTCAGGAAAATAGCTTCGAAAACGGGGATGTTTTGTGGCCGATGAGAGTCGCTCTTTCTGGCAGACAGGCTTCTCCGGGACCGTTTGAAATAGCGGCCGCTCTGGGCAAAAAGAAAACCATTGCCAGAATCAAAAAAGCCATTTCCATGCTTTGAGAAATTATGCTATAATATTGTCAGCGTAATATTCACTCAATTTTGAAATGGAAACAAAAACAAAAGGGTTGATTAAAATTTGCGCGATCGCGGCGATAATCGGTTTATTCGCCAATTTTGGTTTTGCCAGAGCGGATATAGACAGCGAAATCAATGACATTAATTCCCAAATAAAAGACAAACAAAAAACCCTGGAATCATTGAAAAAACAAGCTGATTCTTATCTTGATAATATTAATGCAAAACAAAACGAAACGGTCAGTTTGCAAAATCAATTATCAATACTTGAAAATAAGATCGCCAAGGCGGAAATAGATATTCAAACCACGGAAGCCACCATTGAAAAAACCCAGCTTGAAATAAAAGACGTGGCGATTCAAATTTCAAACAGGGAAGCGGATATTCTAAAAAAAGACGACGAACTCCAAGAATTGGTCAGATTATTGTATAAATCGGATCAACAGGGGACACTGCAAATATTATTGGCCAATGACACCTTGTCCGACTTTTTCGATCAAGTTAAACACACCAAATCATTGCAAGGAAACCTGCAGAACTCATTGATTTCCGTCAAATCATACAAAGCTCAATTGGAAAGCAAAAAAGATACTTTGAATAAAAAAAATGATGAGTTGGACAAGTTAAGGAAACAAGCTGAGCAGCAAAAAATAGCTTTGCAAGAAGAATTGGATTCCAAAGGATATTTATTGAAAGAAACGAAAAATTCCGAAGAAAAGTTTTACAATTTATACTGGCAAACCAAACAGGAACAGCAAAATTCCAGCGCGGAAATTTATTCATTGGAAAAAGAAGCGAGATTAAAACTCGAAGAGTTGGAAAACAAAAGAAAAGAAGCCTCCCCATCAAAAACGGAGTCCGGATTTAAGCCTTTGAGCGATTCGACCATAATGTGGCCGATCAAAGATATTTCCAGAGGCATTTCTGCCACTTTTCACGACCCGACTTATCCGTTCAGACATTTGTTCGAGCATCCCGGCATCGATGTCAGGGCTTATCAAAGCACGGCCATATACGCGGCATCCGATGGTTATGTGATATCAGCCAAGGATAACGGCTATGGCTACAATTATATTTCAATCATGCATGCCAACGGCATTTCCACGGTTTACGGCCATGTCAGTAAAATTCTGGTCAAACCGGATCAATATGTCATCAAGGGGCAACAAATAGGCCAAACCGGCGGCATGCCCGGCACGCTTGGAGCGGGCAATCTGTCCACCGGGCCTCATCTTCACTTTGAAGTCAGATTAAACGGTATTCCGGTCAATCCGCTGGATTATCTGCCGGATATGGGATTTTAATAAATAGCAAAATAAATAAAAAATCGCCTCAAAAAGGCGTTTTTTCTTTTAAAATGATTCAGCCGTCCACTTGTTAGCAGACGGCTGAAAATGTCGTAGAGTCCGACCAAGATCTGCCATCACTCGATGGCTTCACTCAGTCGGCGCCGCCGGGTCACTCGGTCAGGTCGCGTCGCGCTGGCCGTCACGATGCCGTCGTCGAGGCACAGACATTTGGAACCGTATGCCGAAACAGCGACTCACTGGGAACCCTCCATGGCTTTCCTCCTTGCCATGTGAGTTTTAGACACCCTCGCACACCTTTGTGCAAGAGATCCAAAGAAAAGAACTGACAACATTATAGCAAATATTTATATATTGTCAATAGCCAGAAGGCATTATTGATGTTTTTTATCTTATTTTAGACAAAAAATCAAAATTCATCCATTACATTTAAAATTAAAAAACCGTCCGCTCAAGAGCAACGGACGGTCAGGTTGTGGGCGCCACTTGGTGGACGCCGGTTGCCGGTTTCGGAGCTCTCCCGAGAGACGCTCCAGCCCAACGGACAGGACCAGAACCAGCACATCGAGCTATCTTTCGCTCTTCCAACCTAACGCTAGTCCATTTTTTTGGCCAACAGCTGAAGCGTTAGGGCGCTTGCGAATTAGCTCGATGGCATAATAATATCAAACATCGTAAAACCCGTCAAGTATATCAATATTTGCATTTCGTGGGTCATAAAACTCAAAAACCATGGGGGATAGCAAAAATTTGTCTATAATTTGAAATGAGCGATATTATTTACAACAAGTTAAGAAGAAGGAAAACAAGCAGCCGTTGATTTATTATTTATTTAATTGTCTTTGCTTCAAGCTCAGATTTTGAGATTCAGGCGGGGAGAGTAGCGCTCATCGCATTGGATTGGAGGATATGAAGCGTCGCACAATATACCTTATGCGACACATTAACCAACTTTCCTTGGGCTATGTGTCGCATAAGGTTCGCATATTTTGCAACGCTTGCGGTGCAATCTCGCAAAATATGCGTAATAGGCCTTAAAACGCAATTTTGAGCCTCGCTTTTGGTCTATTTTGTGTTAATATTATTGACTTAAACGAATCTTCAACAGAAAAAAATTTCAGCTCCTTTAAGACATTTAAAATTTAAAAATCCGGATTTGCCATCCGAACCCTTTTTCCATGATTTATTTTTTATTTTCTATTACTTAATACTCGTTACCTATTGCTGGTTTATAAAAACCCATTTCCCCATTATCTTCATCGCTCTCTCCCACTATGCGTCGCAAAACATGATACCAAAATTTTAGCAACCGGATTAACTTGAAATATCTATTGATAAAACACTTTCTCCCCGAAACGCAGGTCAATATAGTTCAATCTGTCCAGCTTGTCCGAAAGCCCCTCTTCCCTAATCAATAGATTCAACCTCTTCAGTTGATCGGTGATGCTCAGCTTTTGGTTGAAGTATATCTCAAACCCTTTTTCGGTCATCACTCGAAGATCCGAATTTGAATCGGAAATTTGCTTAAATGTCTTTACCTTGTTGCCTTGGCCTTCCAACTGGTCATTCAATTCAATGATATAGTTTATTTCCTCCGACGACAGTACATTGTCTCCCACGCCGACGCTCTTATCCCCTTCAAATCTGATTTGAATAAACTCGGAGCTTCGATCATTGCATTTCTCAACGATATCTCCCTTAATATCTATATTAAAACAATTTTCCTGCGTGATGTAAGCCAAGGTGGAAACTTTTTCTTGTAAAATTATTGACACATAGGCGGGATGAAAGCTTTTTTGAATTTCTATCCATTCCAATAAATAAGTTTGAGCTATTTCACTCTGCAGATCATTGATATTGAACAAAAAAACATTATTATGTTTGAATAAAACCCCTCTTTGCATCTCCTGCTTGACTATGTTATCGAAATCTTCATTTTTAATGTATTTCAACCCAAAAATCTCCACTTGCTCTATTCTAAAATAAGAAGACAGATAAAAAAAATAAACAAACGCCATGCCTAAAATAATAACCGCGATCAAGGTTATTATCAAATTTTTCTTTTTCAAAACTTTCCCGTCTCTGACCTTTTTCGGATTTTGATAATTGGACACGACAAAATCCTTTGACAAGTGACTTTTGTTTTGGTCCATTCTCATAATCATTTGATTTTTCGCCTTATGGAGCTATTTACTCTGACCAATATTTCGTATGAAATCGTATTAATCTGTTGGGTGATACTGTCCACGGAATTCAAATCCCGGGGGTGTTCACTGATTATCGTTATTTCATCGCCTATTTTCAAATTATGATCCTTCAAGTCAATCGCCGTCAAATTCATGCAGACTCTCCCCACAATGGGTAAAAAATCGTTTTCATATTTGACTTTGCCCAAATTGCTCAAGCGGCGATCCAAAAACTCATAATATCCCACGGGTAAGATTCCTATTTTTATCGGTTTGTCAGCGCTAAAGGCGCAATTGTAGCTGACCTTTTCGCCTTCGCTCAGCGATTGAACCGACACAATGGTGCTGATAAGCCGCAAAGCCGGCCTTAGATTGGCATCAAACGGCTTTATGGGATTATAACCGTATAAGCCGATGCCAAGCCTAATGGCGTTTATTTCAGGGTTTTTAATCCGAAAAGAACCGCCGGTGGCCGAGATATGTCTATATTTGGGATTAAAGCCTTCTTTTTCAATAATGGTTAAAGCTTGGCTGAATTTTTGACGCTGACTCTCGGTAAATGATTGGTCCTCATTGTCCGCGTCAGCCAAATGTGAACACACTCCTTCCAGATTTATACGTGAATACTTTTTTAGTTCGGCCAAATACAGCGGTAAATCGTCCATGGATATTCCCTCGCGATTCATTCCCGTGTTGATGAACAAATGAATGTTTATCTTCTTACCCAAATTCCCTATCGCCTTTAAACTCCCTGAATCAAAAATGGCAATCGAGAGATTTTTCCATTTGAAATTTTTATAATTTTCCGGTTTGGTATAACCGATCAGCAATATTTTTCTATTCGTAACCTCTCTTATCTGAAGAGCTTCATAATAACTGTCAACCACGTAATACTCCACTCCCCTCTTCTCCAATATTTGAGTAACTTCTTTTAAGCCATGGCCGTAAGCATTTGATTTTAAAACCGGGAAAATTTTAGCTTGGGGATTTTCTTTTTGAAAATAATCGAAATTATGCAAAATATTGGCCGAAAGAATCTCAACCCTGCTTAAAGTTGCCACCTGCCGCTCAAATTTCGATAAATATCTGTTATATAACATTTTAAACATAAACAAAATCAAACTTTTCGCTCAATTCGCTTTTGGCCATCCATGTATGGCCTTAAAACTTCCGGGATTTCCACCGAGCCATCCTGATTTTGATAAATTTCCAGCAATGGAATTAAAATCCTGGGCGTGGCAATGGCCGTATTATTCAGCGTATGGCAATAATGGACTTTGCCATCCATGTCGCGGTAGCGCATATTGAGTCTCCTGGATTGAAAATCGTGGAATGTGGTGCAAGAATGAGTTTCACCATAGCCTTTTCTCGATGGCATCCATGTTTCAATATCATTGGCGTAAACCTTACACATACCCATGTCTCCTGTGCATAAAACCACCACTCGATAAGGCAGTCGCAATTCCTGCAATATCTCTTTGGCGTTTTGCATCAATTCCTCATGCATGCGCTCGCTTTCCTTGGAATCGTTTTTGCAAACAATCACTTGTTCGACTTTATTGAATTGATGGACTCGGTACAATCCTCTGGTGTCTTTGCCGTAGGTGCCGGCCTCTCTGCGAAAACAGCTGGAAACGCCGATAAACTTTTTCGGCAAAGTCTCTTCATTCAAAATTTCATCCGCGTGATATGAAGTCACGGCCACCTCAGAGGTTCCGGCCAAGTACTTGTCATCTTTTTCCATGAAATATGTTTGTTCTTCAGCTCCGGGGAAATAGCCGGTGCCAACCAGCGCCGCTTGATTAAGCAAAACCGGCGCGCTCATTAACGTGTAACCTTTATTTATCAATTTGGACATGGCGAATTGCAAAAGAGCCTGCTCCAATCTGGCTCCATCGCCCACCAAAAAATATGACCTCGAACCGGCGATTTTCACGCCTCTGACGGAATCGATAATTCCCAGTTTTTCGCCTAATTCCAAATGATCCTTAATATTGAAAGCAAACTGCGGTATTTCTCCCCAACTTTCAATTTCAACATTTTCCGAGTCATCTTTGCCTTCGGGGATCCGAGGATCCATAACCGCCGGCACAAAAAGCATCAAATGTTCGAATTCTTCGTATATTTCTTTATGTTTTAATTCCAATTTCTTCTCTTTTTTCGATTGTTTTTTGAGCGATTTCAAAACTTTCTTTTTCTCAGCCTCGGATATGCCGCTCATTTTTTTGCTGAATTCTTTTTTTTCTGCCTTGATTTTTTCTATTTCCTGTTGCAATTCACGCCTTTTCTCGTCCAATTTCAAAAGCCGCTTCAAATCCAAATCAATACCTTTCAATTGCGCGGTTTTTTGGATAAGTTTTGGATTTTCTCTGATGAATTTTATATCCAGCATATTTTACATCAGATCAACGGATAACAACGGATGAAACGGACTAAACTAAATTTCAATGTATCGGTTGCCAATCCGTCGATCAGTGTTAATTATTCTTTTGTTTTCATAAGAGGAAAAAAGACCACGTCTCTCAAATTCTCCTGCCCCGTTAAAATCGTCATCAATCTGTCAATTCCAATCCCCCAGCCGGAAATGGGAGGCATGCCGTATTCCATGGCCGTGATAAAATCCTCATCAATCTCAGACGCTTCCTCGTCTCCCGCGGCCCTGTCCTTCATTTGTTGCTCGAATCTTTGTCGCTGATCGATGGGGTCAACCAATTCGGAATAAGCCTTGGCCAGCTCCCAAGTATTGATTACCAATTGAAATTGATCGACGACTCTGGGGTCTTTATTGTTTCTGCGAGCCAAAGGCTGGAGCGATTCCGGGTAGTAATATAAGAACGTGGGCTGTATTAATTTTGGCCGACTCACTTTTTTATACAGGTTATCTATCAGTGTATACAGGTTCATTTTTTCCATGCCCTCAATCTTAATCCCTTTCTTTTTTATATCTTTCAACAATTCTTTGACGTCGGTATAATCCAAAACATCAAGTCCCGTATCCTTTTTTAATAAATCAATAAAATTCACTCTTTTAAACGGCGTGCTGAAATCGACTTTTTTCATTTTGCCGTCTCTGTCAGGCACGTCTATTTTTCGATCGAGGCCGAGTTTATCAAATAAATAATCAAACATCTTTTCCGTAAAAGCTATATTATCCTCAAAATTCCAATAGGCCGCGTAATGCTCCAAATGCGTATGCTCGGGCAAATGCGATGGATCAATCCCTTCGTTTCTGAATGCTTTGCCAAGCTCAAAAATCTTCTCATAACCTCCGACGATCAGCTCCTTGAGCGGCAATTCATGCGAAATCCTCAAATATACATCCATATCAAGCGCGTTGTGATGAGTTTTATAAGGTTTTGCATGCGCTCCGGTCGCTTCATGCAGTAAAACGGGGGTTTCAACCTCTTGGAATCCTTGCTCCCAATAAAACTCGCGCAGGCTTTTAATCAAGCGACTGCGCAAATTAAAAATCTGTCTCGCTTCATCATTCATTATCAAATCCAAATAACGCTGCCTGTATCTGGTTTCAACATCTTTTAAACCATGCCACTTCTCGGGCAGAGGCCTCAAAGCTTTGCCCAAAAATTCATATTTTTTAACCAAAACCGAAATTTCTCCTTTTTGGGTGGTAAAAATCTCTCCATTAACTCCCAAAAAGTCCCCAATGTCAAAATTCTTAACAAAAACCTTGTACGCTTCCTTGCCGACCTCATCTTGTTTCAAAACAATCTGCATTTTACCGGAAGCGTCCAATAAGTGGCAAAAAGTCAATTTGCCCATGTCGCGCAAAAGCATGATTCTGCCCGCGACGCTGACTTTTTTGCCTTCAAACAATTTTTTCGCCTGAGCCAAGGTCTGCTTTTTTTCAAATTTCTCAGGATATGGCTCAATACCGGCCGCTCTGATTTTTTCAAGATTTTGCAATCTCGCTTCTTGCTCTTTGGTTATTTTTTGGTCCATATTCAAATATTACTATTACGAATAATTAAATGTATTAGGATTTAGCTTGGTTTTCAGCATTTGATTTTAAGTTTTACTGCAAATAGTTGCGAATATCTAATATCTAAATCCAAAAGGACTATTAATGTCTATATTTTACCGCATTCGATTACCTTTGGCAAATTCAAAAACCGGACAAAAGCCCGGCTTGAAGCGCCAACGAGCCAAGACGTCTGGCTCTCTATCTTATCTCTATAATCTCATACGAGATCACCCCGGCAGGGACTTCTACTTCCACCACTTGCCCTTTTCTCTTGCCTAAAAACGCGCTGCCCAAAGGAGATTCATTGGAAATAAAACCGGCCGAAGGATTGGCCTCATTATATCCCACTATTTTGTAAGTTTGTTCGCCGAATTTGGATTTAACCACCACTTCGGATCCTACCCCTACTTCTTCCTTGCTGCCGCTGGCTTCGGACACCACCGCGCTTTTCAACAAACCTTCAAGCTCCTTTATTCTAGCTTCAACCATGCCTTGTTCGTCTTTGGCCTCATGATATTCCGCGTTTTCAGACAAATCGCCCAGTTCCTTGGCTTTTTCTATTTTTTCGCTAATTTCTCTTCTTTTTTTATTCTTTAAATAATCAAGCTCTTTTTTAATCTTTTCCAAACCATCTGGAGTTAATACTGGAACCATAAAATATTTTTTTAATTATATTGATAAATACTACAATTTTTTAATTATCGCGTCAAGAAGCTATCCACATGAATGATTGTTATGAATTACAATCATCTAGTAGGCCGATGAATATATGTTACAAATTACATTCATCCATGGCTTTAAGCCTGAGAATCTTGTAATACGTAACAAATTACCTAAAAACTAAATGGACGCTTGTAATTCGTAACACTTTACCCATTACCCTTTACTAATTACAACTTCTTATATTCAGCAAAATACCATTTCAAAAAATCGTAGGCCACGGGAGCGGCGGTGACGCTGCCTTCTTCTCCCTCTTCAATTAAAACGGTAACCGCTATCTCCGCGTCTTCATACGGAGCGAAAGCCGTAAACCAGGCATGCGCGTCCTTATCAGTTCCCCACTGAGCGGTCCCCGTCTTGGCCGCGGAAGTGACCGGCAAGCCGGATAGAATCTTGGCGCTGCCAAAGGTCACCGCCTGCCTCATGCCTTGCCTGACGATATTGAGATTGTATGGCGATATGAAATTCTCCCTTTCCACTTCATAATTGACGTTCTTCACTTCTCCCGTATCAACGGAAATAAATTTATTCACCAAATGAGGTTTGATAAACTTGCCCTTATTCGCCATGATCGCGGTCATATTGGCTATTTGCAAAGGAGTAACCAGAAAATCTCCTTGCCCGATGGCCAAATGATAAGTGTCGCCGATGTACCACTGCTCGCCCTTTACTTCGAATTTCCATTCCGGGGTTGGCAGAAATCCTTGATTTTCTCCGGCCAAATCAATTCCGGTCGCCTGACCGAAGCCAAACAAGGCCGCGTAATAATTTATTTTCTTTACGCCAAGTCCTTCAAAATTGTTATATCCTCCGCCGATAATGTAAAAAAATGTATTCACCGAATCCGACAGAGCTTTTTTCACGTCCGTCAATCCGTGGCCTCCCGCTTTCCAGTCAGGAAAAAACCACTCGCCTATTCGAATGCCACCGGTGCTCAAAAATGAAGTGTTTTCCGTGATTATTTTTTCTTCGAGCGCGGCGCTGGCGATAACCGGTTTAATGGTTGATCCGGACGGATACTCGCCTTTAATAACGCGATTAAAAAGCGGATTATCTTCATTGTCGATCAATTGCTTGTATTTATCCGCCTTCATGCCTTGAGCGAAATCATTATTGTTGTAACTCGGCAAACTTACCATGCCCAAAATCTCACCGTTTTGCGGATTCATCGCTATGGCCACTCCTTTCTTTTTCTCCGCGAGAAGTAGTTCGTTTCGCAACAATTCTTCAAGTTTTTTCTGAATATCCAAGTCAATGGTCAGCACTACGCCTTGACCTCGTTCGGCGTCTTCTTGCGCGATTATTTTCTTTTCCTTGCCTTGAGAATCGACTTCTATTTGCTTTTTCCCATGCTTGCCCTTCAATGCTTTTTCATAACTCAATTCTATGCCGCTTTTACCCGTCCGGTCGCTCAACAAATAGCCCGACTCTTTCCAATCATCGTATTCTTGCTCGGAAATCTTTCCCTCATACCCGATAATATGCGATAAACTGTTATATAAATATTCATTTGCCGACACTTCTTCAATAAATTCATATTTTCTTTTGGCGTCATACAAAACACCGACTCCGGATAAATTAGACGTGTAAACATCCAACCTCAAAGCGATGTCGTAAGGAATGTCCTCGCACAAATCAAGCGGCTCGAAATACTCACGTTGGCGCGGAGTAAACTTCCTTATGTCTTCCAGACGATCTCCCAGCGGGTAACCCACGATTTTATCCAATTCGGCAATTATTTCATTTTGCTCTTGTTCATCTTTGGGAAAATCAAACGGCGTGATGTACAAATGAAAATTAGGCACATTGGAAACCAGCGCTCTGCCCGCTCGATCATAAATAATGCCGCGCGGCGCTTTAACATACTGAATTCTGATTCTGTTTTGTTCGGCCGTGGCCAAATATTCATCCCCTTTAATCACTTGCAAATGCACCGAACGAGCCAAAAGCAAACCCAACCCCAAAAAAACGATAAATAAAAAAATATGAATAACCTTCTGGTTGATCGACAAGCCGAAATAAATTTTGTCGGATCGGTTTATATCTCTATCCGAATAATTGATATACGCTTCTTCGGTCCAAAACACACGGCTGTTTCTGGATAACGCCTTGTCTTTTATTTTCGTCAAACTGAAAATATCGGAATTCTCGGATGATTTTTTCTCTTGATCCTTTTTTTCCATAATTATGTTGCGGAATCCAAATAAACCGTCTTTAATTTTCTGGAAATAAAATTCACCAAGTAAAAAACGATTATGACGAAAATCGAGGACAAGATCAATTGCCAAACAAAACCGCTCGCCAAGAAAGACAACCTGACAAAGCCTTCCACTGTTTTATTCACATAAAAATAGTAGGATAAATACAAACTCGCGGAAAGCGACTGATAAATCAGCAAAAATATGAAATTTAAAAAAATTATAGAATAAAGAGATTTGTTGGTGAAGAATTTGTTATAAATCGCGATTAAAAGGATCGAAGCGAAAGGCACCGAAATCATGACAAAAATAAACGGCAAGGAAGATGTTAATGAGATAAATATCGCGAACACGACCGCAAATATCAAAGTGATTTTTTCTCCGTATAAAATCATGATGAAGATCAACATGGGCAAAAAAATATTAAAAGCGCTGATCGGATAAAAAAAACCCGTAATTAAACTGGTATGAAAAACATACAAGGCCGCCAACGACAAAACGATTTTGAGCCATTTAATCAGCATATTCTATGGTCAAAACATTTACGTAGTGTATTTTGTTAAAATCTATCGGGGATCTCACAAAAGCCGTTTGGAACAATTCTCCCTCGGTGTAAACGACATTATCTATTTGACCGACCAAAAGACCTCGAGGCACGGCTTCTTCCAGCCCGGAAGAGATGACAAAATCTTCTTCGCTCAATTTTTCAGTTTGGGGTATCAAATCTATCTTCATGCCCAGACCGAATTCCCCGCTCAAAATGCCGACGGAATTATCGTTGTTGTTCACGGACACAGCCAACTTGGAAAAACTGTCATTGACAAGCAATGCTTTGGACGTGTATTTGGATACTTCGTAAATCTTCCCTACAATGACATTTTCATTGGTCACCGCGTTGCCGACCTTGATTCCGTGCTTTTCTCCTTTATCAATTATTAAAAAATTTTGATAATTGTCGTTGCTTTTGCCGATAACGTCGGCGATCACGCCTTTAACATTCCGACTGTTTTGAAAATCAATTTGTCTTTTATAAAAATCGAGCTGCGATTTCAATTCCTGATTTTCGCTTTCCACAATTTGCATTTGTATCAACTCTTCATGTAATTTGTCGTTTTCCGCAATCAATTCATTTTGTTTTTTCTGATTGTAGTAAAAGTCATTGATCCTGCCGGACAATCGATAAACCGCTCCGCCGACCGGCTTAACCGCGGCCATGAATAAATTTTCAACGGGAGAGAGCGCTCCCGTGTAATGCAAAATCACGATAATTAAAATCGAGGCAAAAGAAACAATACTGATTTTTTTTAGATTACCGCTTTGCATATAAAAAAGGTAGCAAGCTTAAGGCTTGCTATCTCACCATTTTTTCTTCATTGGCCGGAGGCAGCACTACCTCATTGAGCAGTTTATGGTCATCGAGCAAGATACTCAGCCCCCTGATGGTGCAAGTTTGCGGGTCATCAGCCACTCTGACCGGGATCTCAATGCTTGACGAGATGGCGATATCAAGCCCTTTGAGCAAAGCGCCTCCTCCGGCCAGAACAACTCCGCGCTCATATATGTCCGCCACAAGTTCGGGCGGAGTATTTTCCAGCGTGGCTTTAATATTATCAATAATCTGGCTAATCGACCCTTTGATCGCTTCCCTGATCTGATAATCATCCACGATTATTTCTTTCGGCAAACCGGAAACCAAATCTCGTCCGCGCATTTCTATCGAGGCGGATTCGCCCGTTTGATAAGCCGAGCCAATGGCGATTTTAATATTTTCCGCTATTTTCTCGCCGATCAATAAATTAAAATGATCTCTGGCGAAATAAACAATATTTTTATTGAGCTCTTCGCCGGCCACGTCCAGTGACTTCCAGGTGACCACCCCGTTGAGCGAGGTGACGGCGATTTCGGTTTTGCCGCCTCCGACATTGATGATCATGCTGCCCGACGGATCCTGAATCGGCAATCTGGCGCCGATGGCGGCGGCCATAATTTCCTCCACCAAGTAAACCTGGCCGGCTCCGGCGGACAAAGCGGCGTCTTCAACCGCCTTTTTTTCCACTTCCGTGACGTCCAGCGGAATGCCTATAACCACCATTGGCCTGGCCGAAAGATTAAAACTTTCTCTTTGAATTTTATCGATGAAATACTTTAGCATTTTTTCCGTAACTTCAAAATCCGAAATAATCCCATTCACCAATGGTTTGGAAATCGTAATGAACTTCGGCGTCTTGCCCAACATTTTTTTGGCATCTTCGCCCACGGCGATAATTTGGTCAAATCTGTTATTTACCGCCACAATCGAGGGCTCATTGATAATAATCCCCTTTTCTTGAACGCAAATAATGGTATTGGAAGTTCCCAAATCAATACCCAATCTTTTCGAGAATTTATTGAAGAATTTTTTAAACATAATACTTGATCAACTCTTCATCAAACTTTTTAATCTTTATCAATTCACTTTCCTTCTTATTTCTGTGTTTGATTTCAAAACTGTTTTTTTCCAGGCTCTTCGGACTGACGATAATCCTCAGCGGCAAACCAAGCAAATCGCTTTCCGCCAATTTTTCTCCGGCGGATTTATCCTCGCGATCGTCAAATAATATTTCATCCGGATGCTGTTTCGACAAGCGGTCGTAAAGCTCTCGAGCTTGCTTCATCACAACGTCATCTTCCGCTCCTATGGCCACCAAATGAATCTTAAAAGGCGCTATTTCCCACGGCCAGATCAGACCGCTTGAATCATGGTGAATCTCGGCCACCGCGCCCATCACTCTGCTCGGACCCAAGCCGTAACAACCCATGATTATCGGCTTTTTCACTCCTTTTTCATCCGTATAATGAGCCTTCATTTGCTCCGTATACTTGGTCTCCAGCGTAAATATATTACCAACCTCAATCGCTTTGTCAATTTTCAATTTTGCTCCGCATTTGGGGCAAAGATCGTTCAACTCTTTCTCCACAATTTCCTTATTCTGAGAAAAATCGCAATCCGTGCAGTGGATGATGGTATCTTCTCCGCTCGGACAAATCACTTGAAATTCATGAGAATATTTTTCCGTAAAATCTCCGCCGGACGCTTCGGTGATGATCGAATCCAGACCGCATCTTTTGAAAATACTGAGATAAGATTCCTTCACTCGCGCGTAAAATTCATCAAAGTCGTCCATATCTCGATGAAAACCGTACAAATCTTTCATGGAAAATTCCACGCCGCGAAGCAATCCTGATTTCGCTCTGGGTTCATTTCTGAATTTGTCTTGAATTTGATACAACGCGACGGGTAAATCCTTGTACGAACTTATCTTTTTTCTGATAATGTCCGTGATAATTTCTTCATGAGTCCAGCCCAAGCCCATTTTCTTCCCCGAACGTCCTTCAAACTGGAACATAATTTCCTTGCCTTCTTCCCAACGGCCCGTTTCCTCCCAAATTTCCTTGGGGTGAAGCGCGGGCATCAACAGTTCTTGCGCGTCCAGCTTATTCATTTCATCTCTGACTATGTTTTTAATGTTATTCAAAACTCTAAATCCGATCGGCAAAAAGGAATAAACACCGGCCATTAATTTATCGATGAAGCCGCCGCGGATCAATAGTTCCGCGTTAATGGACGTTTCGTCCTTTGGTTTTTCCTTGGTGGTTTTTAAAAAATACTTTGATTGAAGCATAATTTTTATTTAAGAAAAAAAAACAATTATTGAATTTTTTAATTTTACTTTTTACGGTTATCTGAACTTGCGATAAGAAATTAAGAAAATTTCAATCAGCAACGTAATCGCCAGCAAAATGATGAAGTTCCACCAGGTCAAAAGACGTTGTGATTGCAAAACCAAAGCGACAATGAAAAGCAATCCCAAAATGATCGACTGCCTGGACGAAATATCAATTTTTTTATAAATCTTTTCATCCTTGTTGAAAATCATTCGAAACACGAAGCCAAGCAGCGAAAACGAACCCACGATCGACACGAATAAACTCAGATAAAAGAATGAAAACCCCAACCAACCGGCCGCGTTGGGATTTGTGTAATTCACGGCCAAAGCGAAAGTCAACCAGCATAATGCCGTGCAGGCGGTCAAAAAAATTAAATATTTACGTAAGGTCATAATTTACGCTCTCTGTTTTAATTTTAGCAAAAAATATCGGATTTTGCAAATGAATGGATAGCTATTCCGAATTGATAATTATGGCTATTTTTACGGTCATAGACCCCTTCAGTTTGGCGCCTAATTGAAGAATCAATTCCCTTTCGCGCAATTTAATCTCTTGCGCCACCACGGAGCTGGAACAGCCGATTTTAATCGTTTTATTTTTATAACTCACGAATTTCAGGCTTCGATAAATATCAGGACTTAACTTTTCCCGGCACAGCATTTTAAACTTATCCAAAACAATGCTGGCGTAAAGCGGTCTAGCCAGTTTTGATCTTGCTTTGCCGGAAAGCAAATTTTTCAGTGATTCCAAATCTTTCATAAAATCTATAACTTTTTGTATTCACAAATATCTTTGAAGTCACAAAAACCGCAGACGTGCGAACCGGGCGTCGGAGCAAAATCCAAATCATGTATCCGGCGGATATCTTCCAATATTTTCTGAACCAATTTCTCCTTGTCTTTTTCAACTCCTACAAACGGCAATTTTTTATTTCCTTCCAAAAAATAATAAACCAAATTCCCGGCTTGTTTGTTCAATTCTTTTTCCACGGCCAATTGATAAAGCAAAAGTTGCCGTTTGGAATCGGCGTCAAGGGACTCTTTGGCCTGGCCGGTTTTATAATCAATAATTTCCACTTGGTCGCCGGCGATTTTATCGATTCTGTCGATTCTGCCGGAAATGGTGTAATCCCCCACTTTCATGGTGAACGGCCGCTCGAGCAACCAGACGTCAGGCCGTGTTTCTTCAAAATCGCGATAAAAATTTTTCAAAGCGACGCGTCCTTTTTTCCGATATTTCATTTCGGTTTCTTTATCCGGATACCAATCAGAGCTCCAGTTTTTCTCATACATCTCCAGCAAATCTTTTTCCGACAAAACATCGGCGGATTCTTTGGACTGGGAGCCGAAAAGATCGGCTTGCGGCGAAGCGCCCGCATTGGCGCGAATGGCCAAAAATTGATTCAAAGTGCGATGAATAACGTCGCCGAAAGTGAACTGAAATTTCCCGGGCACCGGAATTTTTAAAACATTGGCGAATTTATATTTCAGCGGACAGCTCTCGTAGGCGGTCAGCTGACTGTGGCTGAATCTTTTGGGAATTTCATAAAAAGGTTTTTCATCTTTTTTCTCCTGAGTTCTTTCCATTTCCAAAGCAGGCTCAATCTCCTTTTTTTCATAACCCATTTCCGCCAAAAACCTGGAAGGTTTTCTGGCGCGGCCGGAACCGAAGTCCTTGGCGGACAGAAAAAACAAACCGTTTTTGGCTCGCGTGGCCGCCACGTAAAAAAGCCGGCGTTCTTCCTCAATATGAACATCTCCGGACGGCAGTTCAAGGTGCAACAAAGCGTCGGGAATCTCGATCGGGTCTTTTCGGCGATCCGGCGGAAATTTTCTTTCCACCAAATCAGGGATAAAAACATATTTGAATTCCAAACCTTTGGCTCCGTGTACGGTCATCACCTTCACCATGTCCGGCCCGCTGTCAAAATCAATTTCCACGGCGCCGGTTTCCCCTGACGACAATTCCAGAGTCATCAATTCTTTGAAATCCGCCAGCTTGGCGCCAATGGCTTCTTTTTCGAATTGTTGAATTTTTTTGTAAAAAGTTTGCAAATAAGAGAGGCTGAGTTGATTCTCTTTGTTTTCTTTGGATTTTAAATAATCAATACAACCGGAATCATACAAAAAGCCGACAAATACTTTAGATATTTGATCTTTTTGCGACAAATTCAAATATTTATCTATCAATTGAATCAAGCCTGACGCTTTCGAGTATGTCCGTTCTTCCAAACCTTTGATCGCGTTGATTTGTTTTACGGTCTCATAATATGATTCGTTTTTTCTTTTGGCTTGATAAATGATTTTAACCACGTCCTTTTCCGGCAAACCCAGCCAAGGACTGATCAAAACGCGATACATGGCCGAGGCCTCATGATAATTGTCCAGTAAATTAAAGAAAGCCAGCGTGTCCAAAATAACCGGTTTGGAATATAAACCTTTGAGCGATAAAAATTGGTGCGGCACGTCGGCGTCTTCGAGCAGATGATTGAAAAATTCTCCGGAGTCGTTTGATCTGACCAGGATCGCGAAATCATTCCATTCTGCGTTGACATCGTTTTTTTTCAATTCAATGATTTTTTTGATAATAATATCGGCCTGATCTTTCTGGCTTTGAGCCAAAAAATATTCGATTTGACAATCTTCGTCTTTTTGAGAAATCAACCGCTTGTTGATGTTCAATTCAACCTCGAGTCTGTTGGGATTGTTCAGTTTGATGAATTCATAGGCTTTGTCCAAAATTTTCTGGCAAGAACGGTAATTGTTTATCAAAACTATTTCCTTGGCGTCAGGATAATCTTTTTTGAACTGCATGATATTGCTAACCGAAGCGCCGCGAAACCTGTAAATGGCCTGGTCATCGTCTCCGACCACGGTCAAATTATTCGTTGGCGCGGCCAGCATTTTAATCAATTCGTATTGAGCCGTGTTGGTGTCCTGAAATTCGTCAACCAGAATGTATTTGAATTGTTTTCTAAAACGACTCAGGATCGCCGGCCTTTTCTTGAAAAGCTCGATCGCGTAATTTATCAAGTCGCCGAAATCCAAACAATCATTGTCCAGCAACAATTGCTGGTAAACATGATACGCCTCGGCCACCTCGCCGACTCTGAGAATTTCCTGCTTGGTCGCCTCTTCCCTTTCCGACGAGGACATGTTTTCCAAATCCAGAGTCTGCACGAAATCAGCGGAATCGGTGTTCAACTTCAATTCCTCGGCGTATTTTAAATAATCGGCCGGGGAAATCAATTCATCCTTGCAACGCGAAAAATGCCTAAGCAGAGAATGAATGTGTTTATTGGGATTTCCCAGCGGACGATAATAATCGAGCTTGAATTTGTCGAAATTTTTCTTTACCAAAATCCATTGGCCGGTCTGGTCCAGCAATTTGTAACCAATGGGCAGGCCCATGTCCGAGCCGTAAAGCCTCAAAATTCTATCCGCGAAAGAATGAAAAGTCAGAATCCAATTATCGAAAGTCCCGTACGGCAACAAGCGATCGACTCGCTCGGCCATTTCCTCGGACGCTTTTTCGGTAAATGTGACGGCCAAAATTTGATCCGGAGAAATCTTTTTTTCCTCGATCAAATAAGCTATTCTGCTCGTAATCACCGTTGTTTTGCCCGTGCCCGCGCCTGCCACGATCAAAAGCGGCCCGTCACTATGAACAATAGCCTCTTTTTGCTCTTGATTGAACTTAGATATATCCATATGAGCCTATTTTATCGCAAAAACATTTAAAAATCAAAAGGCGCGATCCTCGCGCCTTTTCATACCGATTTCATTATTTCAGGGCAACTTCAACGGCCGAAATAGCCTTGTGCAACGCATTCACTTGAGCCATCAAGTTTTGAACTCTCACGTCAATTTTTTTCTTTTTTACTTCAACTCTTGTTTTGTGCAAAAACGAGAACATCAACCATTTTCTGAAAGAAGAGGCCAAACTGCGATTGAGAAGGATCAATTTATTGGTTTCCTCATCAAGCTGTTTTTCCACCATAGACATCTGCGACATGAGCTCCTTTTTCGCTCTGACTAATTCTTTTTTCGTGTCTTTATCCGCCGATTGTTCCCCTGTCGTCTTCTCCGCGGCTACCGCTTCCTTGGCGACTTCGCATTCTTTTGCCGCCACCTCTTTTTCTCCGGATGCTTCCTTTATCTCTTTTTTTCTTTTTTCTATTTTGGTTTTCAATTCTAATGCCCGCATTTTCTCTTCAAAAGTCAATTGACTGGTCGGCAAGGCCGCATGCTCCAATATATCTTCATATTCGAACGCGATTTCAATCACCTTGGCCTCCTTGTCCTTTAACCCGCTGACTTCGCTTTTCTTTTTTGGAATATTAAATTCGTTATCCAAAGCCTTCATTTTTTCCTCAAAAGTCAGCTGACTTGACGGCAAATAAGCGTATTCAATATTTTTAAATTGTTCGGCTTCTTTTTCAAGCGAGCCCAGCTCTTTTTCAGCTTCCGCCAATCTTCTCGAGGATTCCATTTGAAGCAGGGTATCTTTCCAGACCGTAAATTCGGGAGATGAGTTATTAAATTCCACTTTTTCTCCGGCTTCGATTTTTTGTCTTATTTGATCCGCGATTGTCAAAGCTTCTTTTTTTAATTCTTTATTATCCTTTCCGCCCTCAAGAAGCGTCAAGACAGGTTTTTCACCGGTTTGTTTTTTCCCCCCATCAAACTTATTCGGCGCATAAAAATTTCTTTCCGCAAGAACCATAAATTTTCAATTATTTGTTAGAAACAAGTTATATTTTATCAAAAAAATCGACTTATTAACAAATTTTATCCACAATTCAAAAAGCGTCGCTTGGCGACGCTTATTCGTAATATTGTCTCTCCCACGCGTCGGGCATGAAATCCCTGTGAGTCCGACTGAAATAATTAAACGCGTAAATGGCCCCAATCTCGAGCAGAACCCCGCTTGGATTTTGACCCAATCTTGACGAGGGGGAAAGCCCACTCAGCCGTTTGGCCAAACACTCGATCTCCCTCCTCTCTGTCATTAACTGGCCTTTTGGCTTGTTTGTGTAGTAACTCGGAGACAGGGCTTCACAAAAAGACCTCCACAATGAGCTTCTGGCTCGCTCTTTTTTCAGTATGATTTGAAGCCGGTTCTCGGAATCAATCGAAAAAAGTAGCCCGTTATCCTCTCGCGGATACCAAAGACGATATCCGTCTTCCCATTTGGCAACATTGCCAAAGCCCGAGCTGATTGAGGAAACCGCGTAAAACATACCGATTTCTTGGTAGCTGGGCCTTTCCGCGACTTGAGCGACAAAGCCGAGGCATTTCAACAACCGACTTATTGAAACTCTCATTTCATTGCCAAGACAGCCATTTTTGAATTTACTCCAAGCCTCTTGCCGAACGCGTCTCGGGCACAACATGCCAGGGTCGGTCAGAATCGGCGCGCCAGTTCTTCGCGCAAAACATCCATCGCCCTCGAATGCCTGACGCGTATTTTCGAACGCTTCTTTTTCTGTTCTTCCGGACAAATCCTCTCTGGCATCAAACTTTCCGCCAGGGCAGGTTTGGAAAAACGGGACAAATCGACGGTTGGCTGTCTTGACAATCACGAAGATGGACGAAACATCCCGAGGATCGTCGCTTTTTAGCATGTAATTTACCGCGCACTTCATCTCGATCTCGTTCATGTCCTCCCTCCCTTGCCCTGAATTGAATTATTAACATTCCACCTCGATTTTGTCAAATTTAAAAAACGCCATAGTGATGACGTCTATTTCTTGTTCGGAGTCCAATCGGCGAGCCATTGACACCAGAGATCAAAATTGCTGATAACTTCTTTGGTTGGGAACATCTCCCCGAATACCTGAATTTCGGCTTCGAGCTTGGACACGCCGGATATCCTCGCCGCTTTGACTGCTTCTTCGATTTTGGCGCGAAATTGCGCTGACAAGCACTGCTTCTTAAAAAGCAACCAGACCGAGGACATCACTTCCAGCGGCAGTAGCATCTCGGTCATGAGCTGAGCCGCCAAGCCCTGGGCATTGAAGTGATTAAGCGCCTGGCGAAAAATCAAGGCCGGCTGCTCTCCTGCGAGGCTATCGAGCAGAGTCCTCGGCTCGAGAGGCAATTTCTGATGCCAAACGTGGTAGGTTTTGCCGTCTACGTCGAGCGTGAGCCCGAAACGGCCAACAATGGATCCTCCTTTTAGGAGAAAGAACTTCTTTTCGGTCATGCCAGGCTCCTTTCCGTCGTTGTTCAATAAAAAAATACCATTGAACTCTTTATTTGTCAATGATATTTTACAACCTCTTTTAGGTTAAGCGATCATTTCAAACGATATTTCCCCACTTTCAGCCAGATTCGCCAGGTATTTATGAACCGTTAAATTTTCGAAATTTTCCAAAATAACCGATTTGGCTTTTTCCAAATCTTCAAAATAAGTTTGCTTTTGTTTTTCCTCCGAGTCAAAAGCCTTAATGCCGCCATAAGCTCCGCAATCCCAGTGCGCGATCAAATAAACATCGGTTGAGCCATGGAGCTTTTGCGACAATTCCACTTGTTTCAAAGCTGTCGTTTGAGTGGCTTCATCAATAAAAGTTTTCTGAGTGCCGGCAATGGAAAACAAATCGTATTGGCCTTCAAGACCTTTTTTTTTGGCGAAATTCGCTATGGCTGTTTGAAATCTAAAGTCCATACAGCAAACGAGCAGGGCTTTGCAATTGTGAGACATAATTTTTTTTGTTACGAATTACAACATTCTGTTTAGCTTTTAGGTTATTTGTTACGAATTACAAGATTCTCAGGCTTAAAGCTATAGGCGAATGTAATTTGTAACATCTGTCTATAGACCAAATGGAATTTTGTACTTCGTAACACATATTAATCGGCCTATCAGATGATTGTAATTCGTAACTATCTATTTACCAATCCCTCGAATATTATCCAAATTTTTATATTTTCTACCAACCCGAATGCGGGCCATTTCCTTTTCGATTTGCGCGGCCAAAGCGGCGAATTCAATGGCATCCATATTTTTCTTGCTCATGGCTTCTTGCGCTCTCTTTTGGGCCTCCTCGGCTCTAACAATATCAATCTCCTCTGCGCGCTCGGCCGTGTCAGCCAGGACTATCACCTTTTCAGCTTGCACCTCGATAAAACCTCCGGAAACAGACATGGCGAAACTGGAATTGCCGCGTTTTACCCTGATTTCTCCGGGAGCCAAAACCGAAATCAACGGGATATGATTCGGCAATATGGTGATTTCCCCGATTTTGGTGGGCAAAGTGATTTGATCCACTTCATCCTTAAAAACGACTCGCTCGGGCGTGGCTATTTTGAAATTGATTAATTTTTCCATATTACAAGTGTTACGAATTACATTCACTGTTTAGCTCTTTAGTCCATTTGTTACAAATTACAATCTTCTTAGGCTTTAGATTGATGTAATTAGTAACAGCGGTAATTATTCATAGAAACCTAATCGTTGATGTCGTTTGTAACGTTTTCAACGTCGGCTGACGCTGATTTTATTAATTCGATATTTTCAATGACAATATCCTCGAGCGGATGATCATTGTCGTTAACTTCAACTTTTTCGATTTGCGAAACGATATCCATGCCACTGACAACATACCCGAAATTGGTATGAACTCCGTCAAGCCAAGGAGTTTCCGGCGCGGTGACAATGAAAAACTGCGAACCGTTGGTGTTGGCTCCGGAATTGGCCATGGCTAAACTACCGACGACCAATTTATGATCATTGATTTCGTCTTTGAAAAGATAACCGGGATTACCTCTGCCGTCATCCGACCAATCATCGTCTTTACTGTTCGGATCTCCGCCCTGAATCATGAATCCGTTCATTACCCGATGAAATTTCGTCTTGTCATAAAAGCCCAATTTGGCCAGATTCATAAAATTGCTCACGGTAAAAGGAGCGTCGTCAGCGAAAAAAACTATTTCAATATCTCCCAAATTGGTTTTTATTCTGGCTCGATCATATAGCGCGGCCAAATCTTCATAATTCGCCGGATCAAATTTTCTGACCGGTTCGGTTTGGATCGGATTCGGCGCCTCCGGTTCCTCGATCGACCTCGGCCGTTCGCCGTTTGAGCAGGCGGTAAAAATCAACGAGAACAAAATGATTGGCAAAACAATTGTTTTTTTCATATTAGAATTCGTAACAATGTTTCATGTTACGTGCTATGTGCTATATGATCCATGATCCATGTTTAATGCTACTTGGTAACTTCGTCAATGCCGCCCTTCATGTAAAAAGATTGCTCCGGCTTGTCATCGTGTTTACCGTCCAAAATCTCTTTGAAGCCTCTGACCGTTTCCTTAATCGAAACGTATTTTCCGGGCGTGCCCGTAAAGGCCTCGGCCACGAAGAACGGCTGCGACAAGAATTTTTGAATTTTTCTGGCGCGCGAAACAATAATTTTATCCTCCGCGGACAATTCTTCCATGCCCAAAATGGCGATAATATCTTGCAACGATTTGTAACGTTGTAAAATCCTCTGCACTTCTCTGGTCACTTGATAATGTTCTTCGCCGACGATGTCCGGACTTAAAATGGCGGAAGTGGAATCCAACGGATCCACGGCCGGATAAATTCCAAGCTCCGATAAACTTCGAGCCAATACCACGGTGGCGTCCAAATGCCCGAAAGTGGTGGCCGGAGCGGGATCGGTCAAGTCGTCGGCCGGCACGTAAACCGCTTGAATTGAAGTGATGGAGCCCTTGTCCGTTGAAGTGATGCGCTCCTGCATCTCGCCCATTTCCGTGGCCAATGTCGGCTGATAGCCCACGGCCGAAGGAATTCTGCCCAAAAGCGCCGATACTTCCGAACCCGCTTGAGTGAATCGGAAAATATTATCAATAAAGAATAAAACATCCTGCTTTTCTTCGTCGCGGAAATATTCGGCCATGGTCAGTCCGGTCAAAGCCACTCTGGCGCGAGCTCCGGGCGGTTCGTTCATCTGTCCGAAAACAAGCGCGGTTTTTTCCAAAACGCCCGACTCCTTCATTTCTTTATATAATTCATTGCCTTCTCTGGTTCGCTCACCCACGCCGGCAAAAACGGAAAATCCTCCGTGTTCTTGAGCGATGTTTCTGATCAATTCCATAATCACCACGGTTTTGCCAACGCCCGCGCCTCCGAACAAACCGACTTTGCCGCCTTTGGTGAACGGGCAAATCAAATCGATAACCTTAATGCCGGTTTCAAAAATCTCAGTTTTAGTGGATTGCTCCGCGAAAGCCGGCGCCGGTCGGTGAATGGGATATTTCTTTTCGGCTATAATGGCTTCTTTATTGTCGATCGGCTGACCAAGCACGTCAAACATTCTGCCGAGCGTGTTTTTGCCCACCGGCACTTCAATCGGCAATCCGGAATCGACAACGTCCAGATTTCGCCGTAAGCCTTCCGTGGTTCCCAAGGCAATGGCTCGGATCATTGATCCTCCCAAATGATTTTGCACTTCGAGCACCAATTTATTATTTTCGCTCACGTTTACTTCCAAACTATTCAATAAACCGGGCAAACCGTCTTTGAATTCCACATCGACAACCGGCCCGATGACTCGCTTTATTTTTCCAATGTTTTTCATATGCGATATATTGATTAAAGATTAAATAAATTGGAAACCGGAAACTGGAAACTAGAAATTGGGGTTGGACAAGAAAATTGCCTCATTGTTACATTGTTCCATTGTTACGTGATTCCCGCCTCCGCTCTTAAGCTACGGCGGGCAGGCATGCTCCATGTTTCATGATACGTGATACGTGTTTCATTATACGGACTCCAAAGCCGCCTTGCCCGACGATATTTCAATAATTTCTTTGGTGATGGAAGACTGTCTGGCCTGATTATAAACCAAGCTAAGATCATCAATCATGTCTCCGGCCGCGTCCGAAGCCTGCCTCATGGCCATCATTCTGGCGCTGTGTTCGGAAGCGTTCGATTCAAGGGTCGCCTGATATATCTGAACTTCAACCAAACGCGGCAAAAGCGCTTCCAAAACCCGGCGCGGATCGGGCTCGAACAAATATTCATATTTAAATTCACCTTTGGTCAAATGCTTTGTTTGTTTTTCCTTCGCGAATTCCGGCGTCATGTGAATGCCTTTGCTTTTTCCCACCGCGCCCAAAAATTCATCTTCCATGGTAATAGGTAAAATCTGTTTTATTCTGGGAGTTTGTTTAATTGAAGAAAAGTAGTCGGTGTAACCGATCAACACTTTATCATAAACGCCCTCCATATATTTTTCAATAATCATGTGCGACAATGAAGAAATTTCAGCGGACGATAAAATAATATCTTCTTTTGGAAAATCCGCATCGATTTGATAACCGCTTCGAATCAACGCGTCGCGTCCCCGATTTCCAAAGGTTATCAATTCATGCTCGGCGGAGGCGTGTTTTTTTATGGAATCAATCGCTTTCTGGGTTATTTGATTATTAAAACCGCTGCACAAACCTCTATTCGAACTTATTAAAACAATGGCCACTTTTTTCACTTTATCTCTCAATTTCAGCAACGGATGATATTTGGTCTCCGTTTTTTCCGCGATACTCAAAAGCATCTCCCAAGCCAAGTTGGAATAATCTCTCGTCGCCAACACGCCATCCACGGCCTTTCTCATTTTCGCCGCCGCCACCATTTCCATGGCTTTGGTGATTTTTTTCGTGTTTTTGACGGATTTTATGCGTCGTTTGATTTCTCGCGATCCCGCTTGCATAGTTTTTCCCGGTAATTATTTAGCTTCGCCCTCTTCGGCGTCCGAGGACACCAGCATTTCCTTGACAGTTCCCTTATATTCTTCCACCAATCTTTTCATTTCATTTTCGATTTCTTCACTGAGATCTTTCTCCTTTTTGATTTTATCCAAAAGCCCTTTGGCTACGTTGTCCAAATATTTATGATAACCGGCTTCAAACAATCTGATCTTATCGGTTTTAACGTCGTCCAAATAACCGTTAACCGCGATATACAAAATCGCGATCTGATGCTCCACGGCCATGGGTTCGTATTGACCTTGTTTCAATATTTCAGTGACTCGCTCCCCTCTTTCCAATTGCTTTCTGGTCGCTTCGTCAAGTTCGGAAGCGAACTGAGCGAAAGCCGCCAATTCTCGATATTGCGCCAAATCAAGTCTCAATTTGCCCGCCACTTTTTTCATCGCTTTCAGCTGAGCGGCCGAGCCCACGCGAGAAACCGACAAACCTATATTCAAAGCCGGTCTGATACCTTGATAAAACAAATCCGATTCCAAATAAATTTGCCCGTCCGTGATTGAAATCACATTGGTTGGAATATACGCTGACACATCTCCGGCCTGGGTCTCGATAATCGGCAAGGCCGTCAACGAACCGCCGCCTTCTTCTTCGCTTAATTTCGCGGCGCGCTCCAAAAGCCTGGAATGCAGGTAAAAAATATCTCCGGGATAAGCTTCTCTGCCCGGCGGTCGGCGCAAGAGCAAAGAAATTTCTCGATAAGACACGGCGTGCTTTGACAGATCATCATAAACAACCAACACATCCTTGCCTTTGTCCATGAAAAACTCGCCAATGGCGCAACCGGAGTACGGCGCGATAAAAGACAACGAGGCCGAATCCGAAGCTCCCGCCACGACTATAATGGTGTAATCCATGGCTCCCTTTTCTTCCAATTTGGATTTGATACGGGCGATTTTCGATTCTTTTTGGCCGATAGCCACATATATGCAAATCATGTCTTGCCCTTTTTGATTGATAATGGCATCAATGGCAATGGCGCTTTTGCCGGTCTGACGATCGCCGATAATCAATTCCCTTTGGCCTCGGCCGATGGGAATCATCGAATCAATGGCTTTGATACCCGTTTGCACCGGCTGATTGACCGAGGATCTGGTGATCACTCCGGGCGCGATTTTTTCAATCGGATAAAATTGCTCGGCTTTTACCGGCGTTTTACCGTCAATAACATTACCGAGCGGATCGATGACTCTGCCAATCAAGCTTTCGGACACCGGCACTGACAGAATTTTTCCCGTGCTTTTTACTATGTCGCCTTCTTTAATTTTATGAAATTCACCCAAAACCATGGCTCCGACGCTATCTTCGTTTAAATTAAGCGCCACGCCGAGAACACCATCGCCGAAATCAAGCATTTCCGAGGCCATCACGTCCGATAAGCCCGTGATTTTGGCAATGCCGTCGCCGACTTCAAGCACCTTACCCGTTTTTTCAATGGCCACGTCTTCTTTGAAATCTTCAATCTGCTTTTTCAGCATTTCCACTATGTGATCTTTTTTCAATGTTTTCTCCATAATATTTGAAATTTATGAATTACTTTATTAATGGCCGCCCTCAATTTATTTCGCGGATATTATTCCTTAGCCTGTCCAGTTTTCCCGCGACCGATGAATCGATAATCATGTCATCGATGGTTATGCGCAACCCTCCGATCAATTCCGTCGAAATGACATTATTTAATCTTATTTCTTTTTTTGTTCTTTCAAATAACGCTTTTTTGAGTTGATTCGCTTGATTCTTGTCCAAGGGCACGACCGATTCGATCACGGCCAACGAAATATTCGATCCTGCCAATCGTTCAGCCTTGGCGACTTCGTAGATTGGTCCCAAATTCAAAATATTATCGCTTTGAATCAACAACCGCAAAAAATTTTTGTTTTTTTCTCCAATCGATTTTTCAAAAACAATATCCAACGCCTTTTCCTTGTTCGAGAATTTGACTTCCGGGTCAGCGAGATAGTTTTTTATTTCGATTCGTTTATTTAAAACTTCAACCATCGAATCAAGCTCTGACAATAACTCATCGGCTTCTGTTTCCGACTTGGCGGCGGCGATCAGAGCTTTCGCCAATTGATTTATGGAAAAATTATTCGCGGACATAATTAAATTTTAGCGGTTTTTAAATCTGAAATCGCTTCTTCGATCAACTTTTTCTGCGCCCGGGGATCGATTGAATCTTTAGTGACTCTGCGCGACGCCAAAAGCACTAATTCTCCCAATTCATTCTTAACGCCATCGACCATCGATTTTCTCTCCAAAACTATCTTTTCCTTGGCTTCCCTAACCACTTCGGCGGCGTCCTTTTTCGTCAAATCCAATTTGCTTTTGCGGGCTTCTTCAGCTCTGAGTATCGCCTCTTCAACTATCTTTTCGGCTTCCTTTCTTCCCAAGGCGATTTGATTCTCCCTTTCTATTTTGGACTTTTTCAAATTTTCCTCGACTTTTTCAGCATTTTTAAGACTCGTGGAAACTTTATTTTCCCGGTCATGCAAAAGTTTCAAAATCGGCTTGTAGGCGAATTTATACAGCACGAAAAGCACTATGCCGAAATTCACGGCCTGCGCCAACAATAATTTCCAGTCTATACCGAGTTTATGAAGTAATTCTTCCATAAAAATTTATAATTAATTCACAGCCGCCCTGTAACTTATATTTTACAGAGCGGGTAGAAATAACTAAACGAATTTTACAATCAAAGCGATCACCAAAGCGTAAATGGCCACGGCTTCCGCGAAAGCGATGCCGATAATCATCGGAGCTTGAATTTTCGAGGCTGACTCCGGATTTCTGCCGATCGAGTCCAGGGCCTTTGAACCGATTTTGCCAATGGCGAGTGTCGGACCGAAACCGCCCAAAGCGATGGTCAAACCGGCGATAATCGTTTTAAATACATCTTCATTCATAAATATTCGATAACGTTTCTCGACTTTAAATTTTCACTTGTTTGTTTAGAGTCTGAGACGTTATCTTTAATAATAATCAATCAATGTTCATGCTCCATGGTTTGCACGCTCAAGAATACCAAGGTCAACATGGCGAAAACCACAGCTTGAATCAAGCCGACGAATATTTCCAAAAACAAAAAAGGCAATGGAGCGATGTACGGCACCAAAAACGCCACGACCGTCAATAATACTTCGCCGGCGAAAACATTTCCGAATAACCTGAACGAAAACGAAATCGTTTTGGCCACCTCTCCTATCGTTTCCAAAATCCCGATGAAAAACATAATCGGATTTTTTATCAAATTTTTCAAACTGATGAATTTGCCCACGTGCTTGACCACTCCCAAAGTGACTATGCCGAAAAAATGAGTGGCGGCCACCGCGATCACGGCCACGGCCAGCGTCATATTCAAGTCAGCGCTGCCCGCTCGAAAAAGAGGCACGAAAGCTTCCTTGCCCTCATGCAATTCGTGAAAACCGATGGAACCGACGCCCGGCAACAGGCCTACCCAATTGCAAAAAATAACGAATAAAAATATGGTGGTTACGATCGGAAAAAATTTGATCGACAGTTTTCTGGAACCCGTGACTCCATCCATGACATTCAAAAAACCGTCAAAAATCATTTCCACCAAATTTTGATAGCCTTTCGGTTCTTTTTTTAACTTTTTTTTCAAAACGACAGCCGCCACTATCAAAAAACACACCACGACCCAGGTGGTCAAAAGTGAATTGGTGATCGTGAATTTCCCAAGATGAAATATTGGTTCGGCGGACAGGGATATCTCCATACGTTACACGTTACGAATTATTACTTCTGAATTAGCTAGCCTTGGGTTTTGTCTGTTTCTTTTATTACGAATAATTACAAATACGTTACGAATACGTTACAAATTACTGCAGCTGGTAAGTTTGCCTTGGCGTTATGTTTATTACAAATACGTTACGAATTATTACTTCTAAATTAGCTAGCCTTGGATTTTGGCTCTTTGTTTAGGTGACGTTACGAATATCTGGCTAGCCTTGGTTTTAAAAAACTGCAACCGCAATGCCGATTTCTACTCTCTCTTGCCTACTGCCTCCTTTTTATCATCATCCTTGTTTATTTCGGCGAAGATTTTTATTATCTTGAAATATATCAACCAACTGGATATAAACAGCGAAAGAATTATCCCGATCAATAAAAGCCAAGGCGAGGTCTCAAACCTTTCATCCAAAAACCTGCCGATCAAAGCCAGAGCCACCAATGGGACTGCGATGGTATAGCCGAGCTGAAAAGTCAGGCCGAGCGCGAATACCCATGGTTTTTTGTCTTTTTCTTTGTCGTTTTCCATTTTTTCAAAATAAATAAATTTCATCCCTCTGTGGATAAAAATCACTTATATAATAGAGAAAAATTTTAAAACGGTCAAGCCTAAAAAAACGTTTAATCCCCCATTGGAAGATTAAACAGTCTTTTCGCGTTTTGAAAAGTCAGCTCAGCGGCCTCGACGTACTCAATTTTTCTCAAAGCGCTTATTTTTTCAATTATATATTCAACAAAAATCGGTTCGTTTCTTTGCCCACGATAAGGCGCGGGAGTCAAATACGGACAATCGGTTTCGGACAATATTTTATCTTCGGGCATTTTTGAGACGACCTCAAGCAATTCAAGCGATTTGCTGTAAGTGATGATACCGGTAAAGCCCAAATAAAAGCCCAAGTCCAGAAATTCTTTGGCGACTTGCCAATCACCGGCAAAACAATGCAAAACCCCTAATCCTTTCACCTCATGCTTCTTTAAAATTTCAATCAGATCTACGTAAGCGTCTTTGGGACTATTTTGGGAGCCGCGGCAATGCAAAATAACGGGTAAATGCAGGCCGTTGGCCAGTTCGAGGTGATCGATCAATAAATTTTTCTGCGTTTCCTTTTGCTCCGCGACCGAGACTCGCGAATTAAGATGATAATAATCCAAGCCGGTCTCACCAATGGCCACGCACTCGGATCGGCCGGCCAACAGCTCAAATCCCGCGAAATCAAAATTCTCGGCGCTCGTTTTTATTTTCTCTCCCTCCTCTTCGAAAATCTGTTCGAAAAGATGCACGGGATGAAGACCGATCGCCGCAAACACATTTGGGCGCGCGTCCGCCAGTTCAACGGCCTTTTGGCTGGTCGAAAAATTGGAACCGACATTAATCATCGCGGTTTTCTTTTCTTTGGCTCGCGCCATCACTTCGCCGCGGTCTTTATCGAACGCTTTGAAATTCACGTGACTGTGAGTATCTATAATCATAAATGGCTTTTTATTTCTCTGTAAATTTTCGGCACCAGCGGAATCCAAATATAAGCGATGGTCATCAATGGAGCCAATAATCTGGATTGATCAATTTGACCGGACAACCAAGGACTGATCACCGACAACTTAATGGTCATCCACATAAGAAACGAAGCGAATAAAAGTCCGCTGACAAGTCCCAAACCGGAGCCCAGCAGGCGCCCCAGCGTTTTCGAACCGGGGATGAAAGAGAATACGCCGAATATTTTTTCCACGATCCAAATCGCCAAATGAACAATCAATGATATGGCGATAAGCGCCAGAATGAAAATTATCACTTTACTTAAAAATCCATCGACTTTTGACATTAACCAAGGATAAATTCTGGCCAAAATCAAAATCGTTAAAACAAAACCCAAAAGCGAACCGAGACTTTGAACAAAACCTTTTTTGTAGCCTCCGATCACAAAAGCGGCGACAAGTATAACCGCGATTATGTCTAAAATCATATATTTTTATTTTCTGGGGAATAGAGCTTCCCCTTTATTTATTTTTGATCCGGGTTTCAATCCGCCCCATTTCATCCGTTTCTCTAATTTTTCATTCAATTCATTTTTGAGGGCGAGCCGGGAAAAAATATCGCCGGCCGCTCCGGGCATAATCGGATAAATCATTCTAGCTATATGCCTGAGAGTCTCGCAAGAGACATAAATCGCCTCGGCCAATTCAGTCTTGTTTTTTTCGTCCTTGGCCAATTCCCACGGTTTTTTTTCGGCGATAAAGGCATCCAGCGCTTTTGAGAGACTGTTCACCAAACTTACCGCATCGAATATTTTCAAATTCTTAAAACAGTCCAAATATTTTTCCCAATATTTTTTCATGCCAAAAGGCTCATGCTTTTTATCTTTCGGCGCGGGAACCACATTGTCAAAGTACTTTTCGGCCATGCTTAAAACCCGGCTGGTCAAATTGCCGATGCCATTGGCCAAATCGGAGTTGTATTTATTGGCGAAAGACTCCGCTTTGATGTGGCCGTCTTCTCCGAATTGAAATTGGGAAACAATCAAGTACCTGGCCGCGTCCAAGCCGTATTCATCGATCAAATCCATCGGATCAATGGTGTTGCCCAAAGTCTTGCTCATTTTTTTGCCGTCAATGGTTAAATATCCGTGCACAAATAATTTATCCGGCAAGTCAAGCCCCAAAGATATCAATATGGCAGGCCAAATGACCGCGTGAAATTTCAAAATGTCTTTGCCCAGCAGCTGAAGATCAGCAGGCCAAAAATTGTTGAATTTCTTTTGATCGTTCGAGCCATATCCCAAAGCGGTTATATAATTCATCAGCGCTTCAACCCAAACGTAAACCGTTTGTTTCTCATCAAACGGCAGTTTTATCCCCCACTCAACCTTAGTCCTGCTGATGGCAATGTCTTCCAAACCGCCTTCCAGCAATCCCAACACTTCATTTTTCCTTTTTTCCGGAAGAATTTTCAACTCGCCTTTGGATATTTTTTTAACGATAATGTCTCTGAAATCGGACAGCCTGAAAAACCAATTTTTTTCGCTGACCGCTTCCGGCTTGGTTTGATGATTCGGACACAAACCGTTTTCCAAATCTTCTTCTTTCAAATAAGCTTCACAGCCCACGCAATACAAGCCTTCATATTCTTTTTCGAAAAAAATATCATGGCCGAGCGGCGTTTTCTTTGTTTTCAAAATATTTAAAATATTTTTGACCGCGTCTTCATGCCTTTTTTCCGTAGTTCTGATGAAATCATTATTGGAAATATCGAGGGAATCCCAGGCCAATTGAAACTTGGCGGAGACCTCGTCGCAAAATTTTTGAGGCGAAACATTGTTCTTTTTGGCGGCCTGCTCCACTTTGGCGCCATGCTCATCCGTGCCGGTCAAAAACCAAACTCTGTCGCCGCCCAGCAGCTGACGATGAAATCTGGCCAAAATATCGGCCATCAAGGTGGTGTAGGCGTGGCCGATGTGCGGTTGGGAATTAACGTAATAGATCGGCGTGGTAATATAATATTTTTTCATATGTCTGTGTATTTGATAATGCTCCGGAAATAGCGACTTGACAAATCAATCTGATTCAGCTATTTTATACAGACGGGCTTGAGGCGGTTGTTTCCCATTATTCACCTTGGTCCGGTTGACTCAAGTTGTGTTGACCGCCGGGGAGCTACGCTTTGCGCCTTCCTCCCGCAGAGCGTAACACACATAATGAGAGATAAACGCTTCGCCCGTCACCTTACTCTGATGCTTGCGACAATCGCGGCATCTTTTTATTTCCGGCGACAATGACAGCGAATTCTCCTTTAACTTCGCTGTCGGAAAAATTTTCTTTCAATGATTCGATCTTGCCGCGATAAATCGTTTCATGCATCTTGGTCAGCTCGCGACCGATAACCATCTGCCTCTCCGGCATCAATTCCGCCAAATCACCCAATGTTCTCATAATTCGATGAACCGATTCGTAAAAAATGACCGGGATCTCCGAATTCATTATTTTTTCATAAATTTTTCTTCTGCCTTTTTTGTGAGGTAAAAACCCCAAAAAAATAAAATTATCCATGGGCAGTCCGGCCACGCTGATCAAAGTCGAAAAAGCCGCCGGACCTGGCAAAGGAATCGTTGTTATTCCCGCAGCAGCAGCGGCTTCGGCCAATTTGCCTCCGGGATCCGAAACATTGGGCGTGCCCGCGTCGCTGACATAAACAACGTTTTGTCCGCCTTTGATTTTTTCTATCAACTCCTTGATTTTATGCGGCGAAGAATGCTGATGATAACTGATTGTCGGCTTATCGATGCCGTAATGCGTCAAAAGCTTTCGAGTGTGCCTGGTGTCTTCGCAAACAATCAAATTTGCTTCTTTCAAAGTCTCAACAACGCGATAAGTTATATCTTTCAAATTCCCTATCGGCGTGGCCGCGATATATAAATTTCCTGATTCCATATGTTTTCATTATAGCAAAAACTTAACTTTTTTCAATTGCCGGCTTCATGATATAATAGGCTCATGAAGTCCAAACGAAACAAAACCATCACCGCGTCAAATGAAGAAATCGAAAACTTCTCCTTTTTGAGCTTGCCCCGAGAAATAGATTCGATTTCAGCTCTTGAGAATCGAATTTTCCTGACCGATTCTCTGAAATCAATTAAATTGCTTCCGAACAATTCAATTGATTTGATTTTAACCGACCCGCCATATAACAACCGCAAAAACTTCGGCGACGGCACGGTTAATTTGAGCGAGACCGAATTTGAAAAATGGAATGACTCATGGATCAAAGAATGTTTCAGGATTCTAAAGCCGAACGGCTCGATTTACGTCTGCATCGACTGGCAAAACTCCGGTCTGATTCAGGACGTTTTAAAAAAATATTTCATTATCAAAAATCGCGTCACTTGGAAAAGGGAAAAAGGCAGAGGTTCTAAAACAAACTGGAAAAACAACATGGAAGACATCTGGTTCGCGACCAAGTCAAACGATTACACTTTCAACGTCGATCAAGTCAAAATAAAAAAAGAAGTCATTGCTCCTTATACAGATTCAGCCGGAAATCCGAAAGACTGGATTGAAGAAGATGGGAAAAAATTCAGAATGACTTGCCCATCGAATATTTGGACAGACCTCACCGTGCCTTTTTGGTCCATGCCCGAAAACACCGAGCACCCCACCCAAAAACCGGAAAAACTTATTGAAAGAATCATTTTGGCCAGTTCCAGTGAAGAAGATTTGATTTTCGATCCGTTCCTTGGCTCGGGAACGACATGCGCGGTCGCCAAAAGATTAAAAAGAAAATATCTCGGTTTTGAAATTAATAAAAAATATTATATTCTGGCCTCCAAAAGATTGGACAAATAAATCTCAATCGAACAATTCGTTTCTCAAATCCTTGGCGTCATTGAAAAAATCCTTACCTTGCTCAATCGCCGAATCCATTTCTTTCAAATGTTCATCGGCTGACGCGGCCGCGTCTTGAGCTTTTTGCAATGATTCACGTCCTTCGCTTATCTCCACGCTTATTTGCGCCCTGACCGTCTGATAAAATTTATACAAATACAATCCGCCGGCTATAACCGCCGCAACAAAAATCAGCCAACAGCCGGTTTTTATTTTTGTCAAAATGCCGGTTTTATATTTGACGATTTCCTTTGGTTTGGCCGTCTCATTATTTTCTTTTGTTGAGCTGTTGCTGGAATGCTTCATAATCAAATCAATTCCCTGATTTTAAGATCATAAATAATCTGCTCGATCTGCCTTTGATTTCGTTTGGCTTGATCGAATTTGGTTCGTAAAAAACTGGTCAGATTCATTTCGAGTAAAATCAAAATCACCTCATTAATGGTTTTTTGAATGTCGAAAATTTTGGCATATTTCCCCTGATTGACCAAAAGCACCGCCCAGCGCACCAATTCCCCGGAAAAATCGGCAAGTCCGCCCAAGTATTCGTCAAACTCAAGCGACACGCCGCTGATCTCCCCCACTTTACCCGTCTTTCTATATTCGAAATACAAAGCCGCTTCCGCGAATTCTTCATTGGCGGCCTTCCATGAGCCTTCGGCTCTGCTTTTGTGATTTTTGCCGAATTTTTTTTCCAATTCAACCAATGTTTTCTTGCTCTCATCAAGTTTCGCTTTGGCGTCTTTAATATTGTCTCGATGAAGCGCGAAGATCGCTTTTTTGGCGTTATTTAAAGCCATGCTCGATTGCCCGATAATAATCGATCTGTTTTTTTGATAATCAGCGTGTTTTTTTTGAATTTGTTTCCAAAATGTTTTGTTTAGCATAAATTTTCAAATATTTGACTAATTTTAAATTTCTTCATATAATTTTAACTCGACAACCAAGGAGGACGGACATGGACATTCATCCGTGCAAAAATTGCGCTCAGGCCAGCGTCTGCAACATCAGACTGGCGTTCGAGCGCTTCGGGCAAACGAACCCTGACATGAAAAGCGTCACCTTCAGCTGTCAGCGCTTCGAGTCGCTAAATAGAGCCCCGCCCGACATTTTGCAGGCGCGGACATCATCCTGCAGACGTTGCGGCGAAGCGAACAACTGCCGGATGAAAAAAAATATGTCTCTTCTCTTCACCCGCTACGACAACAGCATCTCGCTGATCGCCTTGTTCTGTACGAAGAGACTCTACGATCTGGCAAAGTTCCTCGAAGGATGCCTCTCCTGCCAAAGAACCGGTTGTCCGATCCGAGACGCGCTCAATTTCAAGCTCGTCTGCTCGTATCACCCCGACCGCTAAACCGCTTTCTCAAAGCGGTTTTTATAATTATTGCAAATACTTTTGCTTATTGGCCACGTGCTCTTCAAATGTTTTGCTGTAAATTATTTCGCCGTCTTCGGTATTCAAAAAATAATAATAATCATTAGGCTCGGGATAAACGACGGCCTTGATCGCCTCAATGCTCGGATTGCAAATAGGACCGGGCGGCAAACCTTTATTTTCATAAGTATTATACGGATGCTGAATTTCCAAATCAGCGAAGCTGGGACGAGTTGTCCCCTTTTTCGTGATGTAATTGATGGTGGCGTCGGATTGAAGCGGCATGCCTATGTTCAATCTTTTCAAAAAAACATCAGCTACGATTCTCCTATTTTCATAGCCATGCATTTCTTTTTCCACGATTGAAGCCAAGGTCAAAACCTCAAAAATAGTTTTCTTTTGTCGTTTTATTTCAGTTCTCAATTCAGGCGTCAACTTTTGATCTAAATTTTCCAACATTTTTTCAATAACCCCGGCCGAACCGGCTTGCGGATCAAAAAAATAAGTGTCCGGATATAAATAACCTTCAAGGTCCGCCTCCATCGGCTTACCATCCCAAAAAGTCCATCTGCTTTCCGCTCTCCAAAAACCGTTTTGAACTTCATCCAGAAATTCCAACCCCGAAACAATATCTTGCTCGGTTAATTCAGCGGCGATTTGCATTTGATCCCAACCTTCGATTATGGTCACGCGACCGAACTTGTCTCCTTGACCGCTTAAAGCGTCAATCAAATCAAATGAATTATATTCCGGTTTCAACCAATAGGTGCCGGCCACAAAGTTACTTGAAAGCCCCTTGAATTTTATGTACCACAGCAAGGCCGATTCATCTTTAACAATGTCATTGACCCGCAATTTTTCAACAATGTCTTTAGCGCTCATGCCGCTTTCGACTTTGAACGGAATATTTTCGGAAATATTCAAATTTTCTTTCAAGTTTTCAAATTTCAAAAAACCGAACGCGGCCAATCCCAACAAAAGAATCAAAATAAGAAAAAAAAGTTTTTTCATAAGACTTTTTTATAATCATCATTATTTTTTAGCTTTTCAATAATGTCTTTCAACCCTTGCGCATAACCTTTTTTGCACACCAGCAGAGCGTCCTTGGTGTCCACGATTACCAAATCATCAAGGCCGATGGTGGCGATAACTTTGCCTTTTTCGCCCGCGATCAGACAGCCGGAAGTGTCATCGCCCACCCAGTCCGCTTTGACCAAATTGCCGTTTTCATCGACTTGACTTTTTTGAGCGTCGTACAAAACGTCAAACGCGCCAATATCGGACCAAGGAAAATTCGCCTTAACTATCAAAACGTCAGCCGTCTCTATTTTTTCCGTAATGGCGTAATCGATGGACACGCTCTTCATCAATGAACAAACTTCTTCAATTTTATTTTCATCGCTTGCTTTCACCGCTCGATGAATTTCTTCAACGTTTTTCAAAATATCCGGCGCGTATTTTTTGAAAGCCTCGATGAATTTTCTCGGCGTCCACATGTAATAGCTGGCGTGCCACAAATAACTCCCTTCAGCCAAATACTTTTTGGCCGTGTCAAAATCAGGTTTTTCCGTGTGGTCCGCAAATTCAAAAATTTCGACATTGTCTTTTTCTTGATAAAGACGTCCGATCTTCGTGTATCCCAAAACAGTACTGGGAAAATTAGGACTGACCGCAATGTCCAGCAGTTTGCCGGTTGATTGAACCAAGTCATCCGATATTTTCAAAATTTTTAAAAATTTTTCAGTGTCGCCGATAAAATGATCCGAGGGAATGAACGCCACCGTTTCATCCGGATATTTTTCCATCAAATTCAAGCATACATAAGCCATGGCCGGAGCCGTGTCTTTTTTGCAAGGCTCAACCAAAAAATTCTCATCTGCGATTTGTCCGGCCAATGACTTGGCCGAAACCAAATGCTGTTTGCCCAGCGCAACATAAATATTCTTTTTATCAAAATCAGCGAAGCGATCCAACGTTTGCTCCAGCAATGTTTTGTCGCCGATTATTTTGCAAAATTGTTTAGGTTTTTCCCGCCGACTCAGCGGCCAAAGCCGCGTCCCTCCCCCGCCGGCCATGATGACTATTTTCATATATTTGACAATTGACCTTTTTTGAATTAATCTGTTATATTCTTCTACAAGGGAACAGGAGGATTGTCATGACAACACAAACCATGGGCATTCTTTGGGCAATGGCGATCATCAGCTACCTTGCCACGGGCCTGGTTATCGCAATGATTTCCTTCAACCTGTGGAATTATGCTATGTTCAAACAAGACGTTCTGCACGTCAAGCCCTGGCATTACATTTTTTTTCCTGGCATGCTGATCAAAAAAAGAATAATCAGCATCAGCAGATACATCCCGGACCCACGCCCGGCCAATAATATGGGGATCGCGCCGTACATCATAGCGACTACGCCGTTTTGGCCGCTACGGGTGATCTGGCTATTCATCTGCCTGATCATCTGGCCGCTGGCGCGAATCTTCCGGAAACCTCGGCCTAGAGTATCCACCTCCTACGCTCCCTGACAAACCTGGCCGCACGCGTCGGGTTTTTTCAATTGAGCAATAAATACACGATCAATGCCGCGGCCAATAAAAACCGGTAATACGCGAACGGCCTCATGCCGCGCTTATTCAGTATAGCCAATAAAAATTTAATTGCAACAAACCCTATTACCGCCGAAGAAATTATGCCGATGATAAATAAAGGAGCTTCGGACGTTAACGTTTCAAAATTCAATTTCAGCGCGCCCAAAACGGCAGCTCCGAGCATCACCGGAATTCCCAAAACAAAACTGAACCGAGCGGCCTCGCCTCTCTGTAATTTAAAACCCATTCCTGTTATAATGGTAATGCCTGAGCGCGAAACTCCCGGAATCAAGGCAATCGCTTGAGCAAAACCGATGGCCAACGCGCTCTTCCAATTCAAACTGATGATTTGTTTATTTCCTTTATAAAATTTTTCAACCAGCAAAAACAAAACTCCTCCCAAAATCAACGCGACGATGACCACAACGGAATTTCTGACAACCTTTTCGAAAAAGTCTCCGAAAGCGGCGCCCAAGAGCGCGGCGGGGATCGAGCCTAGAACAAGCAACCAAGCCAATCTCTGATCATCATTTAAATGATTTAATTTCTTAAAACTTGAAAACCACGCAACGCATAAAACTCCAATGGGTTTGGCAAAGTAAACGATTATGGCCAGCAAAGTACCCAAATGAAGAGCGACATCAAAGCTCAAGCTGTCATTGATTTGAAAATTTAAAATATCCCTAAAAATAATCAAGTGCCCCGAACTGGAAACGGGCAAAAACTCGGTAATGCCTTGAACGATTCCCAAAAAAAGAGAAGATAAATAAATCATATTAAATTTATGCTGCAAATAGTATTATTGCCGATCGTCTGCGGTCTTATCTGCCAGCTGTTAAAACTCATCTTCAGCGCGTTCACCGGAAAATTTTCATGGGGAGAATTGAACAGCTACGGCGGCATGCCGTCATCCCATTCGGCTTTCGTCTCATCGCTGGCCGTGGTGGCCGGCTATTATGAAGGCTGGACATCGGTCGCCTTTTCCATCGCCCTGGTTTTTGCCATTTTGACGATCAGAGACGCCATCGGATTTCGAAGAATTTTGGGCAAGCACGCGCAAATCATCAATCAGATGGTGCATCAAATGCCGGATTCGAACAAGTCAGACTATCAACAATTATCAACAAGACTCGGACACAAGCCCGGCGAGGCTCTGGCCGGCGCTTTGATCGGTGTAGCTGTTACTTTAATTTATGTTTTATTGACGCGATAAGTCATTTTTGACAAACCGGACAAAAAACGGAAGTTCTGCCGGCAATTTTCATTTTTATCAAAACAGCGCCTTCGCGCCGGCACTTTTGCCCGACTCGACCGTAAACCTTCAATTTTTTTTCATACTCCCCGGTTTTGTTTGATCTGGAATAATTATTCTGAGACGTGCCTTTATCTTCGATGGCTTCGCTCAGAATTTTTTTTATATTTTCGAATAGTTTCTTGGCTTCTTTGGACGTTAATTTTCCTACCGCTCTATCCGGTCTGACTTTGGCCGCGAAACAAATCTCGTCGGAATATATGTTGCCGATGCCAGCCACTGCATTTTGATCCAGCAACAACGCTTTGATTTTTTTTCGCGGAAATTCTTTTAACACCTTCGAAAAATATTCAAAGGTAAATTCTTTGGACAACGGCTCCGCGCCGACTTCATTTAAAATATTTTTTAACGCTTTTTCATCCACCAAATTCAACCAGCCGAATTTTCGCACGTCATTGTAAAAAAGTTCTTCGCCGTTTCCAAAATTAAAAATCACTCTGGTGAATTTATTGGGAACTTTTTCAACACCAGGAATGCCGTGTCCGCCGAAAATCAATTTGCCGTTTTTCGAGACAAAAACATACTGGCCGGTCATTTTCAAATGGCTGATCAAAGAAAGTCCTCCGGCCAAATCGAATATCAATTTTTTTTGACGGCGCCAAACCTTGGAAATTTTTTTATTTTTCAGTTTGGCCGCCAGATCCTTGGGAGATATTTTTTTCTTAAAATCCAAAACCTCCACCCGTCGGATTATTTTTCCGAGTAAAACCTTCGACAGCTCCGATTTTAAAACTTCAACTTCAGGCAATTCGGGCATATTGGCATCAAATTAAAGACTTGCCTTCCATGTCTTCGGTCGCTGACAAATCCAACAGCTTTAAAATCGTCGGCGCCACGTCGGCCAAGATACCGGCCGGCTTAATCAGACTCAAATCATTGCCGAGGCTTTCCGCGCCGGATAAATTTTTGCCTTCCCATTCTTTGCCGACAATGATGAAAGGCACCGGATTTCGAGTATGTTCTTTCGTGACCTCACCGGTATTAACGTCTTTCATTTGCTCGGCGTTCCCATGATCCGCGGTGATGATCACCACGCCGCCTTTCGATAAAACCAAATCGACTATCGTGCCCAAATGCTTATCCACTATTTCCGCGGCTCGTTTGGCCGCCTCGATATCTCCTGTATGCCCGAGCATATCCATATTTGAAAAATTGCACACGATAAAATCATAAACCTCTCTTAATATTTCCTTTTCAAGGCGTTTTGATATTTCCGGCGTCGCCATTTGAGGCGTCCGAGCGTAGGAATCCGCCATGGGCGAAGGCATCACCACTCTATCTTCATTAATGAAAGGCTCCTCCGCTCCCCCGTCGAAAAAGAACGTGACATGCGCGAATTTTTCCGTTTCCGCCACATGCAGTTGCTTGAAACCGTTTTCGGAAATGATTTTCGCCAAGGAATTTTTTATCACCTGCTTCGGATAAGCCACTCCGATCGTTGCCAAATCTTCCGAATATCTGACCAATGAAATAACGGCAATATTGTCCATTTTAGGTCCACGCTCGAATTTATCGAAATTATCCGAAACAAAAGCTCCTGCCAATTGCCCTGCGCGATCGCCTTTCAAATTGAAAAAAATGACAGCGTCATTTTGTTGTATCGTTGTTTTTGGCCGACCACCGCTGGTCAAAACCACCGGCACAAAGCCATCATCGAATATTCCTCTATTATAAGACGCCGCGATGGCTTCCGCCGCGTTATCGTAAAATTCATCGGCTTGTCCGTTGGCCATGGCCACGAAAGCTCTTTGAGTGCGCTCCCAATGTCCGTCCCGATCCATGGCGAAAAATCTGCCAGAGATCGAAGCGATTTCCCCCACACCAAGTTCCGCGCATTTTTTTTCAACTTCGGCGATCAAACCGGCGCCGCTGTCTTTAATGGAATCAACTCCGTCGAGAATGGCATGAATAAAAACTCGATTGACTTTTTGCCGACGAGCCAATTCAAGCAAAGCGAACAGATGCCTCAATGAACCGTGAACATCGCCATCGCTGACAATGCCGATCAAGTGCAACCCGGATTTATTGGCCTTGACATGGTTAATCGCTTTAAGCAATTCCTGATTATTGAAAAAATCGCCGTTCTTGATGGATCTGTCTATTCTGGGCAAATTTTGATAAAACACTTTGCCGATGCCCATGGTCATGTGTCCGACTTCAGAATTGCCGGGTTCATTTTCCGCCAACCCAACCGCTTCTCCCGAAGCGAGCAACGTTAATGAAGGATAATTGGACACCAAACGATTAAAATTCGGCGTTTTAGCCAAAGTAATCGCGTTGACGTCCGAAGGCTGCGCAACTCCCCAGCCGTCAAGAATCATCAACAATACGGGTTTGGGAATATTTTTATACATAATTTATAATTATTTTTAATAATTTCAAGTCAATGATTTGGTTCTGATTTTATGATCGCCTTGATCCAAAAGTCGCAAAATCGTGGGTAATACGTTAGCCAAGCGGCCTCCGGATTTGAGTTTAAACTGTTTTCCGGAAGAGACGACGATAAAAGGGACTTTGTTGGTGGTGTGTTCGGTGTATTTTTCTCCGGTTTTCAAATCAATCATTTTCTCGGCATTGCCATGATCGGCGCTGATAACGCAACTGCCGCCCATGGCTTTTATTCTTTTATAAATCGCGCCCACGCATTTGTCCACTGCACAAATGGCTTTTACCGCGGCGTCGAGATTGCCCGTGTGACCGACCATATCCGGATTGGCGAAATTCACCGCAAAATAATCGTATTGCCTTTTGGACAATAAATCAAGAATCTTGTCCGTGATTTTATAAGCGCTCATTTCCGGTTTCAAATCATAACTCCTGACATTGGGCGACGGAATTTTGATTCTGTCTTCGCCGTTGACGGGCACGTCCGAACCGCCGTTCAAAAAGTAAGTGATGTGAGCGTATTTTTCCGTTTCCGCGACATAGACCTGTCTTAAATTTTCCAATACTTTCGGCATGGTATTTTTTAAAGTAATACTGGGGAAGGCGGTCAAAATATGATCCAGATCAGGACCGAAATCGGTCAGCGCCACAAATGACAAATTCTTCAACGCTTTTTTTCTGCGAAAAGACTTAGGGTTGCGTTGATTAAAATCTTTTTGCACAAAAGCTTTAGCCAATTGCCGCGCGCGGTCAGATCGCAAATTGAAAAATATCACGCCGTCATTGTCTTTTATCAAAACGGTCTTTTTTCGTCCGTTCAATATCAAAGACGGTTCCAAAAATTCATCGGTCAAGCCTCTGTTATAAGAATGCAAAATGGCTTTGTCAAAATTGCCAAAATATTCTCCTTGACCCGAAGTCAGCATCTCATACGCCTTTTGAGTGCGCTCCCATTTTTTATTTCTGTCCATGGCAAAATATCTGCCGATAAGCGAAGCGATAAAAGCATTTTCAGGCAACTTTTTTTGCACTTGGCGCAAAATATCGGCCGCGGCGAATTGCGGCGAATCGCGGCCGTCCGTAAATAAATGCAAATATATTCTTTTGCATTGTTTGCAAACCAATTTGGTCAGAGCCAAAAGATGCTCCAAACTCATGTGCGGACTGCTATGCAAAGAAATCAAACCCATCAAATGCAGATCGGATTCATTGGAATTTACGTGCTTTATTAATTGAATAAAAGCCGGATTTTTATAAAACGTGCCGTTCTTTATGGCTTTGGAAATAATCACTGAGTCTTGCACGACAACTTTGCCCGCGCCGATATTCATGTGACCTGACTCGGAATTACCCACTTGCAAATCCGGCAAGCCGACATGATGGCCGTGAGCGAACAAAGACGTGCTCGGATATTTCTTGATTAAAAAATCGTAATTCGGTTTTTTCGCCAATTCAATCGCATTGCCTCTGTTTTTCTGAGCCAATCCCCAACCGTCCAAAATCATGAAAATGAGCGGCAAATTTGATTTTGAAGACATAATGATTTTTTTTAGAATTTCAATTCGGTTTCTATTTCCATCAATCTATTGTATTTACACACTCTCTCGCCGCGGGACAACGATCCGGTTTTAATGTAATCGGAACCCACGGCCACGGACAAGTCAGCGATAAAATCATCCGTAGTTTCGCCCGAGCGATGAGAAACGATAACTTTATAATCGCTTTTTTGAGCCAACTTAATTGTTTCCATTGTTTCACTCAAACTGCCGATTTGATTCAACTTAATCAAAATCGCGTTGGCCGCCGAATTCTCCATTCCCTTTTTCAATCTTTTAATATTCGTAACGAAAAAATCATCTCCGACCAGACTTGCTTTTTTACCGAGCCTGCGGGTAATTTCAGTCCAGTTTTCCCAATCGTCTTCGGCCAGCGGATCTTCGATCAATTCGAACGGATATTTTGCGAGCCATCTTTCCAAAACATTCATCATCGCCTCGGCCGAGATAGGCTTGCCTTCGAGCAGGTATTTTTTGTTGGCGTAAAATTCGGAAGCGGCCAAGTCCATGCCCAATTTCACGTTGCCGCCGAGTTTGTAGCCGGCTTTTTTCACGGCCGCCACGATCAATTTAATCGCCTCTTCATTATTTTTCACTCTCGGAGCGAAACCGCCCTCATCACCGACAAGAGAAATCAGATCGCGATCTTTCAAAATCGATTTTAAAGCGTGAAATATTTCAACGCCGCAACGCACCCGCTCCGAAAACTTTTTCATCTTGGGAATAATCATGAATTCCTGAATGGCTAAACCATTATCCGCATGCTTGCCTCCGTTCAAAATATTCATGGTCGGATAAGGCATCTTCGTTATCTTGCCGAATTTGAACGTTTGATTCAAGTATTTATAGAGCGGTTTTTTCTGAGCTTTGGCCGCCGCTCTGGCGCAGGCCAATGACACTCCCAAAATAGCGTTGGCGCCCAATCTTTTTTTGTTCTGCGTTCCGTCCAGCTGGATCATCAAACGATCGATTTTCTTTTGATCGACCACGTTTATATTTCTCAATTTGGGGGCGATGACTTTTTCGATATTTCCAACCGCGCGCAAAACTCCTCGGCCGCCGTAACGCTTGCCCCCGTCACGAAGCTCTAGCGCCTCGTGAACGCCCGTTGACGCGCCCGAGGGCACGGACGCCGTGGCGCTGACATTATTGGCTAAAGTAACTGTCGCCTCGACGGTCGGATTGCCTCGAGAATCCAAAATTTCCCTGGCTTTAATTTGTTTTATTTTCATAAATTTTGCAAAAATTAACGAATCAATATTCAAATAAGAGAGGCAAAAAAATCTTCGCTCCCTTTTATTGTTTTAATAATTCATTATAAAATTTCGTACTCGACGTTGGCGTCAATGATCACTTCTTGGGAACCGACTTCAACCGTCGGAGCGGCCGCTCCCCCGATGCCGGCATCTTCAGCATAGGTCTTCATGTAATAATCCGGCGTGTAACCTTCATTTTCCGAAAAAGAAACCACCTTGCCCAATTTCACGCCGGCAATATCAGCCAAGGCCTCCGCTTTTTGTTTGGCTTGCTCGAGCGCCTTTTCTCTGGCTTCTTGCTTGTATATTTCAGGGTCATCAATGGTGAATTGCAAACCGCCAACGCTAGTTAATCCCAAATCCCCGGCCAGGCCGATGACGTCTCCCGCTTTTTCGGTATCTCTGATAGTCACTTCGACATTCTGCGAGACTTTGTATCCCTTAAAAACCTGAGAGCCGCTTCTCCAGTCGTATTCCGGATAAATGGAATAATTCACGGTCTTGATGTCTTTTTTATCGACATTATATTTTGATTTCAGCTCGGAAATTAAAGAATTGATGTCTTTCGTCACCTTAGTCTGAGCCGCGGCCACCGTTTTTTCCAAGGCCTCTGTGCCCAAGGTTACTTTAGCCACATCGGGAATGGCGATTACTTTGCCCTCGCCGGACACGGTGATGGTATTTTTCATTTCCGGAGAAATGCCGATGTAGTCATACGCCTTGATCTTTGACCTAACGCCAAAACCGACAAAAACGATTAGAACGATTAACAAACAGGCTAAAAGAATCGTAAAGATTTTGTTTTCGGACCATGATGGCCAAAATGTGTTTTTCATAATTTTTAATTACGAGATTTACAAGATTTTAATACCGGATAGTACAAGATATTATTTCCAATTCTCGTAATATCTTGCCTGCCCCGAGCAGAGTCGAGGGGCACATAAATCTTGTACAGCTCGTAACACTAATTTTTATTTTTTCTTAAAACAGCCGCCAGCCCCGGAAATTTTTTATAATCGGTCAGAAAATCAAGCATGGCTCCGCCGCCAGTGGACACAAAATCCATGTCTTTCAACATTTTTATACGATTGAGCGCTTCAATGGTTTCTCCTCCGCCCACCGCGCCAAATGGAGCTCCCTTGGATCTTTTGGCGATTGCTTCCGCCAACAAAGCCGTGCCTTTTCTAAATCGCGGATCTTCCGTCTGCCCCATCGGTCCGTTCCAAATTATGGTTTTCGCAGACCTGATATATTTCGAAAAATCCTTAACCGTATTTCGTCCTACATCCAAAATCATTTGATTTTTTTTATAGACGATGTCTTTGTCATTGGTCACTTGGCGACTGATAACGATATTTTCTTTTTCCTCCCATATTAAAACATCCTTGGGTAAAATAATTTTATCGCCGAATTTTTTTAAAATTTCTTCGGCTTGTTTTAAATTCCCGTGATTGACGAGAGAACCGCCTATTTCATAACCGAGCGCTTTGAAAAAAACATTCGCGGCCACGCCGCCAATCAGAAAAAAATCATATGACGGCAGCAATCTCTCCATCAACGGCAGTTTGGTCTCAACCTTTATGCCTCCGATAATGCCGATGGCCGGTCGCCGCGGCTTGATCAACTTGCCCAAATTGCTCACTTCTTCGAAAAACTTCAAACCGACGCAGGCCGACAACAAATTGGTTATGGCATCAATAGACGCGGCTTTTCGATGAGAAAATGAAAAAGCTTCATTGACATAGATGTCCGCCAGCGCGGCCAATTTACGAGCGAAAGAAACGGAATTTTTGTCCTCGCCCGAATTAAACCGCAGGTTTTCCAACAAAACCACGTCGCCCGCTTCCAACGCCGCCAAATCCTTTTTGGATATTTGAGAAATGTCTTTGTCCCAAAATAAAACGTTTTGCCGAGGCATCAATTTCCTGAGTTCAAGATAAACGGGATTAAGACTTAATTTTTTATTGTATTTGCCTTCGGGCCTTCCGAGATGCGAAGCCAAAATAACGCGGCCGTCACGCTTGATAATGTGTTCGATCGAAGACAATGCGGATTTAATACGAAAATTTTCCACCACCCGACCGTTTTTTACGGGCACATTGAAATCAACCCGCATAAAAACGATTTTCCCTTGCAAATCATTGACTTGGTCGAGCCGAGGAACTTTTTTTATCTCAGTTATCGTCATATGCTTAATTATATCAAATTTATTTCATTCGGACACGCTCACTCGCCTTTTATTTCAAGCAAGCTCCAATAATTTTCTTTACCCGTCGCTTTTTCTATTTTAATTTCAGCGCCATCGGCCAACGTGCCTTCGTTTAACATCGTTAAGTTAAACCTAAGATTCTCAGGGGAAATATCTTGTCCATGCTCTCGAATAAACCCCAATTCAACGGAGATTTCACTCACCTTTCGGCAATTGTTTTCAGCGGCTTTCTCTAAAACCAATTTATGAATTTTATCGGCCAGATGAAGATCGTGCATATTAATGAGTCGCGCAAGAGATGCATGGATCATAAGCCCGAATCAAGGACTTGATCAAACTCTCTCTTTTTTTATCCGAAAAATTTTGTAAAGTCGGCAAAAATACTTTCAAATCTTTTTCCAAATTGGCGATAAACAAAGCGGTCGGCGTGACGATGTCGCATTTTCTCACCGCGCCGTAATCGTCAAAATCGAAATTGTAATACAATAAACCTCGCGGCGCTTCAATCACGGACAGACCGCGGCCGGCAGCGGGTTTGACGGAGACCTTCAATTTTTTATTTCTTATTTTCAAATATTTTTCAATCAATTTGCCGCATTCTTCCAAACAATGAATAATCTCGATCGACTGCGCCAAGACATTATGAAACGGATTATAATCGGGCGTTTCAATGCCGAGCTCATCCCAATTTTTTTTCGCGATGCCGTTTAATTTGTCATAATTGCAATTTATTCTAGCCAAAGATCCGCACATGACCGCTCGCCCGAGATGATGAGATCTTTTGACCGCCTCCCCGGACGAATTGGTTTCCGAAACCTCGGCATAAAATTGATCCGCGCTTACTTTTCTTTTGTTATCAAGAAAAAAGACTTCTCCATCATAAATCGCGTATTCTTTCCCTGATTTCAAGGCGACGTAATTGGAAGGATTTTTAAAATTGGTAATCTTTTGTTTTTTCAAAAAATCAAACAGTTTCACGGCCTGTTTCGTTTTGACGGGGATTATCTCCGCCAATTCCTTAAGCGAATTCTCGTCCGGCGCGACGTTAAATCCTCCGACCACGCTGTTTATCGGATGGATCGTCCGACCGCCGATTATTTTCGCGGCCAAAACCCCAAAATCTCTGACTTCGAGCGCGTATTTCGACTGTTCGGGATATTTCTTCACCAAATCCGTGTTATTGGAAACGCCGACAAAATCGGGGAACGATAAAAAAAACATGTGCAAAGCGTGGCTGTGAATTATCTGAGCCAATTCCAGGATTTTTCGGAGCAAAATTATTTCCGGAGTAATTTCGGTAAAAAAAGCGTTTTCAATCGCCTTGATCGCGCCAAGATTGTGAACGATCGGGCAAACGCCGCAAATTCTCGAAACGATAACCGGCAATTGCTGATAAGGCCGGCCAATGACCATGCCTTCAAAAAGACGGGCGCCTTCTTCCGTGATCAGCCTGGCCTCGGCCGCTTCTCCGCCGAGCAGGCTGCCGACAAAACTCGAGTGCCCTTCGGTCTTGGCGATGTGGTTTATTTTAATGGTTTTCATATTTAGTTTGACAAATTCAGATTTAACTGATAATATCAAAGCACGCTTCGAGAAAATGACAAGTCCTGATCCGTGCATACATGTCGCTACCCTCCCGTTGTGTCGACAACTCTTTCCGTCTTTTCTCGAAGCGTCCTTGACCTCTCTGAGACCGACTTTGCATGCACCGTCGGTCTCTTTTTTTTTTAAATTTTACAAATAATCTTTCATGCCAAATACTTCCAGCGCTTGCTCTATTTCTTTAATTGAATGATTCTTTTTTAAAAATTTCATTAAATTTTCAACTTCCGCGTCTTTTATCAAACCGCGACACCCCCAGCAACCTTGCTTGCTTTTCAGACAAACGGCGTTGCAACCGGTCTGCGTTATGGGTCCCAAACAAATTTCGCCCTTCTGCAAAACGCATTCATAACCCAGGCGCTGGCAATCGTAACAAATCGTTTTCTGCGCTATTTTCGGTAATCTACCCGCTTCAATGTCATAAAGCATGGAAAAAAACTCATCAACGTCTATCGGACAAGTCGGCACGTCAAAATCAACGCGAACATAATCTCTGACCGGCAAAACATCCGGATTTTCTATTCCTTCGGGCTTATCGTAAATTTTTTTGATCAATTTGAGCTTATCGCCGTAATTTTTCAAATGATAAATGCCTCCAAAATGCGCGCAAGTCCCGAGCGTCGCCAGATAGCGGCTATTTTTCCTGACAATTTTCAATTGCTCGATATTTGCATTGGTGATCGGACTGCCTTCGACAAAAACAATATCGAATTTTTTCTCGGACAAATCTTCTTCTTCCCTCCATAAACGAAAAAACTCCCAATCAAAATGATTCAACGACTTCAAATATTTTTCCTTGGAATCCAAAATGGCAAAACAGCAGCCTTCGCAGGATGTCAAAGACAAAATGCCTATTTTAAATTTGGAATTTTTTTTCATATTTTCAGATTCGAGGAGGCTATCGCGTTTTTAACTGCTGCGGCCAATTGATCCGCATTGTCCGAAGTGATGAAATAATCAGGTTGATTTTCAATTTTCAATCTGACGCCATTGCCGGATCTAGCCACATACCCTCGGGATCGGTCTCGGCCGATTCTGATGCCGTAGCCCAAATATGTCTGCCATTTATATTCATCGACTTTAACATCCTCGATTTCTTCGAGTTTTATTTTTCTTTTTAACAATCCATAGCCGACAATCATATTTTCATCGGTTACCGTGACGCTCAAACGTCTAAAATTGACGAACACGAAACCATCCAGCAAAAAAACGAACACCATAACCAAATTGGCAAAATCGGGCGCTTCGCTCACCGAATCAGCTCGATAAGATGAAACAAAGCAATAGCCGATGACAATCAAAACCGCAAACACCAAAAGCGTTCCAATCGGCGAAAAGCTTTGCTTTTCTTCATGTAAAATATTCATAATTTTCTAAAACGGTTTATATATCGAAGTCACTCCGTCCAATTCCGCCAAACTGAATACCGGCCCGTCTTGGCAGATATATTTCGAACCGATGGCGCAATGCTGGCACACGCCTTGGCCGCAGTACATTCGTTTTTCCAGGCTGAGATAAATACTTTCGGGAGATATTTTTTTTGCCAGCAATTTTTTAACCACCGCCTTGTACATAACCGGCGGACCGACAACGAAAAACAAGGCATCATCAACCAAATCTTTATTTAAAAGATCACTGACAAAACCGCTTTTGGGAGAATACTTCGGCAGTCTTCCCTTTTCCAAAATCAAATTCAAATCGTAATTTTTTTGCCACTCGGCAAAACTATTTTTAAAATACAGAGTATCTTTGCTCGAGCAACCGATAAAAATTTGTTTTTCCATTTCTTGGCGATCCGAGTAATATTCTATTATCGAACGCAAAGGCGCGAAGCCGCAACCGCCTCCTATCAGAATCAAATTTTTATCAATCGCCTCGGGGAAACCGTTGCCGAAAGGCCCCCTCACCAGCATAAAATCGTTTATCTTGAGCGAAATCAATTTTTTGGTAATTCTGCCAATGCCGCGGATCGTTAACTCAAAATAATCCCCGGCTTCTTTGGGATTGGAACACAAACTTATCGGCGCTTCGCGCCAACCCATCAGGCCGACTTGCATGAATTGCCCGGGCAAAAATTCGAAAGCTTTCTGGCCGTCCGCCGGCAATTTCAAACGAAACAAAACAGTGTCCGCGTTCTGCTCTTCCCGACCGATGATTTTGGCTTTTTCCGGTTTATACGCGTTTCTCATTTTATTTTCTTAGGTTTTTAAAATTTTCCGCTATGCTGATGCCCACCGGACAAGCCTGAAAACATCTCATGCAACCGACGCAACCGGGAAATTTGTATTCGTCCGTCATTCTGACGAATTTATGATAATACCAATAATATAATTTTTCCGCGGCGTGTCTCATGTCGTTTTCGCCATTGGTTATTTTCGTGAATTCCGGATAAAAGCAAGACGACCATTTTCTTTTTCTGGAAATAACATCTCCGTCCGCGACATCTTCATGCTCGAAACAAAAACAAAGCGGGCAGACGAGAGAACATTTGCCGCAAGCCAGACAAATTTTGCCCAGCTCTTGCCAGAGCTTATCCTCGGGCTTGGACTTGAAAATCAATTCCCTGTTTTTTAAAACAAATTCCTTATTCGGCCCTTCTTCGGGGATCGGCCCGGCGTATTCGATATTCATATAATCACTGATACCGTTTTCCTCCAGTATTTGCTGGCCTTTTTCCGAGCCGCTGAAAATTTTCAAATTTTTGTTTTTTTGCTCTTCAATGAAAATATCGAAATTCAAATGTTCAAGCTTATCCTCCCTGAATTTTTCATGAAAAATTTTATATTTCCGATAATCCTGCGGCAGACCGGCGCTGTAGCCGATAAGTAAAGTCTTGGCTCGTCGCTTTTGATAATAAACGTCTTCGGAAAAAATCGCTTCCAGATAAGTCAGGGCCTGCAAATCCAAAATATTTATTCCAAAAATCACTCTGGATTTTTTTTCAAATATCTCGCAAAGCCCTTTTTCATCTTGTTTTAATATTTCTTCCGTTGAGGGCAACAGCAAATGCTTGAAGCTTTGCTTGGGCAATTTCCATGACCAATCCATTTCCTTGATGTCCGAGATCTCAACCACCGCGATATCATCATCGATTTTTCGGGGCGCGAAAAAAACATTTTTTTTCAGCAAACAAAGCAATAATTGATTGAGAGCGCTTTTTGTCATATTAAAATCATTATAACACAAAAACCGGCGGATAAAAAACAAAAAATCCCCAAGGAATCGGGGATTTTTATAATTCTTGTTTATGTTTATTTGGCGTCAATCACGAAGGTGGCGATAATACCCGGGACTTCATCCATTCTCTTTTCCATTTCAGCGTTGGCCGTGGATTGCGCGCGATCCCAAGTGAATATATGTTGCGAATTTTCAGTGATATAAACCGGTTTCGGCCCTTCGGCGTCTTTTTGGATATCCCACTGATCATGAGTAAAAATCGTTATGGCGAACAATCCGTCTTTTTGCGCGGGCAAACCGAAATAAAAAGATGGCGCTGAGCCGACCTGCCAGGAGGTGTTCTTTTCCACGAGATTATACTCTTTCCACTCCGCGGGCAAAGTCAAACCGAAACCGTATTCAGAATTATAATAATCTATTTCCTCCTCGATCATCGCCTCCGCTGTCGCTTCCTCCGCAACCGGTTCATTAATGACCTCCGCCTCGATTTCATTGGCTATCTCATTCTCATTTTCCAACCAATCCTCCAAGGAACGAGCGTCATTTTGCGATTTTAAGTAATAAAACAGCAGCCCCAGTCCGGAGAGCAGGACAATTAATAAAACTATCAAAAGAATCAAAAGCCCATTGGTTACTTTCGGACTTGGCATATTTGGCGATGTTATCGGATCTTCCGGCATAATTTATAATTTAATAATAAATCGCTTATTTAATGTAATACGCAAGAAATAATCAATTATTACTCATTGACAAACGACAAATCTGTTTTGAAATAATTTATTTAATTTCCAATTCAGTCTTTTCCACAATGCGCAATTCATATCGAGGCGCCACCAAAAGTCCGATAAACAAACCTGAAATCAAGAAAATCAACAAACTGGCCAATGTCCACCACATTATCAAGCCAAAAGGAATATTAAGCAATAAAACAAAGGTCAACATGCTGGATATGCCCGCGACAAGGAACATCAACAGCCCGAAAAGAAGTCCCCTTTTCGCGCCGCTGCCGGGCACGGCGCTGCCCAGCAAATAAAACACGAAGACCGCGATAATCGCGCTCGCCAATTGGGATAAGACGGAATAAACCATAAAACTGGCCGGCGGCGGTCCGGCCTCGGGCATCATTAATTTGGACCATAGACCAAAGTAAGCTTCGTCCATGTAATAACTCATAGAAAATTGAGCGATTACCGTCTGAATCAGCTCGGCCACGATCACCATGATAATGACCGCCAATAAAGCCTTCCAAAAATTTTTCATAATTTGAATTTAATTATAATCATTTTCATTATAGCAAATATTAATTTTTGCCAAAACCCTTTTTACAATCGATCAAATTTCATATTTGAATCCGCCGGCGCGTTTTTTCAGTCTCGGCGAGCCGAGCATTGAGCCCAAATGAATGGAATGCTCTCCGAAATCATCATTTATTTTATCGAGCGATTCGGCCAATAAGAATCTTTTTCTTTCCTTGGGAAAAAGCGGCGGCTGACCGCGGCCTTCAATCAAATTGGAAACGCGAAAACCCACCAATCTGACGGCACGATCCAAATTCAAATCAAAAATTTTTCCGCGCGACCATTCAAAAAAAGATAAGTCGTCCGCCAAATACCCGGGCCACGTTTGACTCTCACCCCAATGAGTGAAATTATCGAATCTAAAAAAAAACATCGACGTTTTGCCTACTAAATTATTCTTTCTCAACCGACGGCAAACTTTTTCGATGAGCTGAGCCAAAATTTTCAAAATGTAATCTTTGTCAAAAGTATTTTGCGGCAAAGTATAAGAAGCGCTGGCCGATTTCACGCTCTCTTCGCGATAATATGAAATCACCGGCTCATCCAATTCGCCGGAGGCCAAAAGTTTCAAGCGCGGCCCCCAATGCGGGCCGAATTCAAAACGCATTATTTTTTCATCGGCTTCTTCTATTTTTTTCAAAGTGTCCAAACCCAAATTCTCCAGCCGAGCCGCCAGGCGCGGCCCTATACCGCAAATATCTTCGGGCTTGGCTTGATTTAAAACTTGCCGCTTGTTTTCGCGTTCGATAATGAACAAGCCGTCCGGCTTTTTTAAATCCGAAGCCAGCTTGGCCAAAAGCTTGTTGTATGAAATTCCTATGGAACATTTGATCCACTCACCAACTTCATTTTTTAATTCGGTTTTTATTTTTTTAGCGATTTCCACGGCTTGAACAAAATCGACGGCCAAACCTGTCAAATCGAGAAAAGCCTCGTCAATGCTGAACAGCTCGACTTCGCCCGCGTATTTTTTAAAAATTTCAAAAAAACGCTCGGTAATCTGAGCGTATTTTACGGGATCCGGCTGGACAAAAATCAGGCGCGAGCACAGCTTTCTGGCTTCAAAGACGCTCATTGCCGTTTTTATCCCCATTTTTTTCGCTTCCGCGGACGCGGCCACGATCACGGTTCTCGAATCTTCCTTGCCGGAAACGACCATGGCCTTGCCTCTCAAAAAAGGATTGGCTTGCTGTTCCACGGACGCGAAATACGAATTCATGTCTATATGAAGCAATATTCTATCCATAAACTCACGCGGGAATATAAGTTTTAGTCTCCGCGTCAAAAGCGTAATTTTTGCGTGGTCGAATAGACAGCCCGGAAAAAATTTTTAAGATTTTAGTTAATTTATCCTTCATAATAAAGTTCCAATAATTGCCACGCGCCCTTGCCCGTGTCAAAACAAAGTTTAAAATAATTAGCCGCGTCGTTGACGGAAAAAAAATATAATTTGTTCTTGCCGCGCGAGGCCGAGTGCACCAAATTTATTTTTCTGATTTTATACCGCTTATCGCGCCATTTGAAAAAAAGCGGAATGATTTTATTTTTGGTGAACGCGGCAATGACCTCTATGGGTTGATTTATGGTTTCATGCATAAAAATTAAACATTAATGGTCAAATCGCGCCAAAATTCAGTAACCTTGCGATACATTGATTTTATTTTTCTTTTTGACATAAAATTTTAATCCTCTCGACAAAAGAGCCGAGGGAAAGGATTGATCGCGACGCAATTAATCCTTCCCGCTCTTTTGCCCATGCTTATTTAATAATTATTTTTATTTTTGATTAAGCGTATTTTCTGATGATCGCCCTGACCACGCCGCGAATGGCCACGTCTTTGCAGAAAATGGGCTTCATTGAGCTATTGGCCGGCTGAAGCCTGATTCTCTGCGCTTCGCGATAAAACTTTTTCAAAGTCACATAGGCATTGTTGAGCAAAGCGACAACCACGTCGCCGTTTCTGGGATAATTATTTCTTTCGACAATGACATAATCTCCGTTAAAAATGCCTTCTTCAATCATCGACTCCCCTTTAACTTTCAAAATGTAGGAATTTTCATCCCTGACCAAGTCCGCGGGCACGGCCATGGTCTCATTTTCTTCAATAGCTTCAATTGGCTGGCCGGCCGCGATCATGCCGACAAGCGGCAATTCAATGCTTCTGCCCATCCTGATTACCTTACTGGTCAATTCGATGGATCTGGCCTTCTGCGCGTCCACGTCCAAATAACCTTTGGTTTTCAGCGTCTGAATATGTTGGTGGATGGTGGCCGGCGAAGAAATCTTGAAATGTTCGCCGATTTCTCGATAACTCGGCGCGAAATCGTATTCTTTAACATAGTCAATGACAAAGCGCAAAATCTCCGTTTGTTTTTTGGTTAGTTCGCCCATATCTTTAAATTTATGAATGGTTACAAATATCTAAAAAATTATAAATACTTTTGGACATCGTTACTAATGGTTACGAATCTACCCATATGCCAAACAAGATCCAATAATTTCATAAGAGCTTCGTTCGTAAATTCGTAACCATTGGTAGCCCTTTCTATAAAATATTCGTAACACGAACAGAAACCGAACACTCTTATTTACAATATACCGAACAAAAAGCGAACGGTCAATTCCCTCCTGTGGATAACTCCAATAAAACAAAAAAAGTCCCGTTTTTCGGGACTCATCGCCGCGATCATTTTATAAAGATTTTATCGAAAAGTTATTCCACAAATCCTTATTTGAAATTTCCTCGCCTTGAGGGCTTTTCGAACCCGCTTTTACATTCACTTTTTTTACCGCGTCAAACACATACCAATCGTATCGATCACCGTCTTCGAGCGGCGTGTCGCAAACATAATAAATTTTATCGCCTTCATATTTATCAAAGACGCAAACCGTTTTATGATCCTTCGCCAAATCATAACCATCTATTTTTACGGGAAAATAATCAATTTTGAAAAATATTTTATCGGAAATACCGATAATCGCTTTCGTTGAAACCGCTGTCAAATCCGCCGTCGCGGCATTTTTGGCGGACAGCTTATCATAGGAGGACGTTGAATCCAACAGCATCAAAAATTTTTCATTGGCCCGGCAAGCTTGCTTCAATTCATATCCTTGTTGCTGATAATAAGCGAACGCTCGATTATTGTATTTCAAATAAAAAGGTATTTTGTCGCTGAAAGAAGGATATCCATCATTAAACTCGATAGAGCAGTCTTCAACCACTTTGGCGGCTTCAGGCAAATCTCTCTCAATGAGTTCCTGATTGATCCTGTCCTTTTCTTCCAAATCCGCCACGTGTTTGTTCAGTTCGTCTATCTTCGCTTGCAATTCATTTTGAGTCGCGGCTCCGACAGTCTCTTTCGCCCGTTGGACGGTTTGCGATTGGGAAAAATAAAAAATTACCGCGGTTGTAATTAAAATTAAGACAACGCCGACGATAATCGAAGCGGCCTTGGTCGGCTTCAAAGTCTCCGGCAATTTTCGAGAAGTCTTTTCCTTATTACCGAATTCTTTCATTTCTTGATTGTGTTTTCCCATTTCATCGCTCATATTCATTTAAGCTGATTTGTTATCTCATTTTAAATAATTTTAAGCGTTTTGGCAAGATCTCCGGTTTACGGAAATAAAAAAAAACGGGGGCTTGCCGCCCCCGTTCGCCATCTGATTCCAATAACATTTTAATAATAATTGATTCCGCTGAATAATTTATCAACAATTATTCTCAAAACGCTTTGAAAAAAATCGGGATTAAGAATGTAAACGGCGGTCAGCGAGCCGACGCAAATGATAACCGACAGCCATTTGGTGTAAACTCCCGCTGTGCGGAAAAAAAGTACCAAAGAAAGAATGGCTGTGAGTAGCGGACCGACGATTTTAATGTCTCCCAAAGGCAATTGATAGCCGGCGACATACTGACTTTCAGTTCCCAAAAAGGCGGCCAGATCGAAAGTGACTTTGAATATCACCAAAATGGCTTCCAGGATCAATATGATCAGCAAGGCAATGGAAGCGTACTTGGTGCTCGCGCCCGGTTCGGTGCGATAAACCTCGTAAATCACTGCAGGCAACAGACCGATGACAATCCATAACGCGTTATGAGTGTAAAACGAGACCACCGCCATCATGACCGTAATAATGCTCAAAATCACGCAATAAAGAACCGCGTAGCGTGTTGGTTTGGCCATATTTTATATTATGAATGAATTTCGAAGAAACAATTTATTCTTTCTTCGTCGGCGCGGCCACGACCGTTTGATCCGACGAAAAAGCCAAATAGCCCGGAATGACGATGCCGACGATCGGCACGATGATCAAAATACCCACCCAGTTCGGTTTGCCTCTTCTTTCGGCGATGGCCATAAAAACAACCACGGCTATCACGATATTAACGATCGGAATCAAGAAGAAAATGAACCACCATAAAGGTTTCTGCGCCACCTGAATCATCAAGACAATATTGGCAATGGGAATCCAGGCCATCCAGCCGTTGGGCGTGTTGGTTTTCTTAGCTATCACTTGCAGACAAACGGCCATGTAAATGTAACCGACCAGCCCGAACAACAAATACATCAGGATCATCCAACCCCAGACAAAAGAGCCGGCAAAAAACATCGGCGGAAAGCCGGTTAATCCCGCCAATTCGTCTTCATCATTTTCACCCCCGCAGGAACTCTTGCTGACGCATCTGATTTGATCGTCGCAATCTTCCGACGAACAATTTCTGACTTGATACATTTCGTCTTTGTCACAGTCTTTTTTCCCGCAACCCGAATCTTCCCAAGTCGAACATTCGCAAACTTCCTCTTCTTGTTCACCGCTCTCGCATTTTCCATCGCAAGTGGCGGACGAGTAGCACGTTTTGGCGCTCGCTTTTTGGCAAGCCGCCAATGAAACATAAGCTCCGACAGCTTCGCAGGAGTATTCAGCGCAAGAATAAAATTCAGTGACGGCCTCCGAAGATTTGATTTCCAGTTGATAATTCACTATTTCATCCTGATAAGTGTAAAAATTATTAAAAACCGAAACAAACACATCCGTGTCGTCCGATGGCGTCAGATACAAAGAAACGACAGCTCCTTTATTAACGGAGCTGTCCTCTTCAATCAATTGCCTGCCGGAATTATACAGCCCTAAAGTCAATTCCGTTTCATTGGAAGGAACCAAATTAAAATTGTAAGTCACGCCTTTGGACAGACTTACCTTGTAATAGTCTTGAACGTCGTCTCCGAATTCGTCGGCAATGCCCGCGTTACCGGCCAAAAAACCATCATAGCTTCCAATGGCGACATCCATTGCGTCGCCGAAAGAATCGCCGGCATCAGTTTGACTATCGACGTCGTAGTAATTCATTAAGGAAAATTTGAATGTGAAAGATTCTACCTCCGCGTAGTCATTTTCCAGTTTGATGTAAAACTTGGAGGATTTATCGGAACCGACCAGCCAGTTGATTTCCGGCTTTTCGTCATAGACAGACTTCAATTCTTCCTCATCTTCATCATAAAGATACAATGTGCTCCCGCCTTCTTCAAAAGTTCCGGCGGAAACGCTAAGCATTTGACCTGGCTTTACCTGGACGTAATAATAAAGACTCTCGCCGTCCGCTAAAAACCCGCCCTGATAGGTCCCGGGACGGAGGGCTGCCGCGGAATCAAAATCGTCGCCTCCCGCCGGCAAAGAAATTTGAGCGGCCACCGGACTTAAGCCTATAAACGCGGCGGCGCAAAAGATAACAAAGCCGACGCTCATTGTTTGGAAAAATGAAAATTTTTTCAACACATTTTTGTTGAACTTTTTAGTAAATCCCGTTTGATTTTTGAAGGGGACAAACTAATATAGTTCTTTAAATTAATTATTTTTTATTTTAAACTCGTTTGATTAAAAGAACACCTCCACTTTTCCAACCATATAATTTATGATGGAAAAAGTCATATGCAAAGTCAGTCCCACTCTGGTCAGCCATAAACTGCCACCTTCAGATTCTTCAACTTTGTAACCCAACGCTTGATATTTTTCCTGCACCATTATCACATCGGCGCGCGTCACCAGGCGAGAAAAAACATATGTCAGCCACATGCTTTTCATATTGTCTTTCAATTTTACCTGATCATCAAACACCTCATTAAGTATCGGTAACAATTCATCATGAACCGTTTGATTTTTATCTCCTTCCACCGCGACCTCTTTGGTATTATCATAGTTGATCAGCGCCCAGGTTTTGGCGACGGGAGTTGTTCCAGGATCTTTCGACGTCGTATCCGTCAAGAAATCACAAGTCGGTTCCACCTTATTTAATTGATATTTACAAATCTCGCGCGACGCGTTGCTTATCGAGGGCACGTTTTCTTTTACTTTCGTATTGACGTTCAACGTCATATCCGACACCATGCCCACTTCCATGTCTTGCATAACCAAGTATTCGCTCTGATCTTCAAGCGTCGCCTCGCGATAATCGGTTACATCGGCATATCCGCTCGCTCCGCCGTTAACGTCCACTTTTATCAAAGCCGCTTCTTTATAAGGTTCCTGGCTAAGCATCACCAAATGCGTTTTATCCGTTAACATGCTTGCCGATACAACCACGCCCTTATCAGTGGTCGACGCGATATCGTATCCCGATAAATTTCTTTCCGCGTCAAACCGTTTAATCCAGATAGGATTGGCATTGCCGTCAATTTTAATCAATTCGATATTCGACGCCAATGCGTCCGCGAAGGCCTGGGAGGCGGCTTTTGACGCGTCCCAAAGCTCTTTGAGCTCCGGAACGCTGTCCGGATCAAGGCAATCGGAATTCAATTCCTCACATTTATCCCACAGCACTTTTTGCTTTTTACCGGCGTCGCTATATTTCGCTTCCACGCCCTCGCTGTCTCGAATCACGTCTTGCATAATGACAAAATATCCATCAACCGTTTTAGCCATTTGAAAATCAATAGCGGTGGCTCCGGAGACCAAACCGACCGTTAAATTTTTTGCCCATTTGTAATTACCCGACGCGTCAACCTTGGCCACTATGAATGAACGAGGAGTAAAACTGGTAATGGAATCAATCCCGTTGCTCAACCCTTGAGTCGATAGTAAATTTTCAAAACCGACCGCCAAAAATCCGCCGTCCGAAGTCGGCTGAACCGCCTTAAAATCTCCGCCCATCATGCGGATGGAGGTTTTCCCAAGAGTAATGTCGGCGCTGGAATAACTGATCGGCGCGACTATTTCCGAGGGAATCATTTCTAAACTTTTGGCCCACTCAATATCCAGATTATCATTTAATTTAACAATGGTCGGCAAATCTCCCAGCACCACCTCCGGTCCCAAAATATTATCGGGCTGTTCATTGGTTGGCACGGAAATATTGGCCAGAGCGACGAATCCGCCGTCAGTCAGACGCTCCATGTCTACAGCTTCCCAATCCATTTTTTTGGCATACAACGCTTTCCCGTCTTTATCGATTTTAATCAAAACGCTGTATTTTGGCACGGCCGATATGTCGGCCACGTCATTGCCATAACCGGTTTGCGCGAATCTCGCCAAAAGCATCACGCCGCCGTCCGGCAACGCCCATATTTTCTGCGGACGATCCACGCTGTAATCGCCAAGCATCGTTGACCACGATTGAACGCCTTTGGAATTAACTTTGGTAACCAAAATATCCCCATAAACTTCCAAAACCTTTTCGTATTTGGCGTCGACAAAATCCAAAATGTCGCTGGCGTAAACAATGCCTCCGTCAGACGTCTCCGCGGACACGTGCGGCTCATGCCTGGTGGATGAATCCCGAGGAGGCAAACTTTGACTACTGAATTGTTTGCTCCATGAAGGATTGCCCTTTGCGTCGACTTTAACCAAAAAAGGATTTCCCACAGACATGCCCGAGCTCCACATCGTGTCTCCGGAAATCAAATACCCGCCGTCTTTAACTTGTAAAACATTATAACCGTCGGTGAGATCGCGCAAATGATAAGTTTTAATGAAGGTGGAGGAACTCACCGGCTCGACAGAACAAGAACCGGCAATTTGCGCCCGATGTTTTGGCGTCGCCGCCACAATAAGGGCAATTCCTAAAATGGCCAACGCTGATATAAGAATGGGTTTATACAAAAAAGCTTTTTTATTTTTTTTCATATAAATTTATTATACCACAAAAAAAATATTGGGTAAATCAAAAAAAGTCCCAATTGGGACTCCATATTTTTTGTTTTTTGTTTTTTATATTTTATATTTTATTTTTGAATGGCTGTGCCATCCGTAGCGCATGCATTGAAACCTAAAGCGTCAATACTGGTCGTTCTTCGTTGAAACTTCGAACGACATCCTTCGCTATCGCGAAGGATGGTACCGCCACGGGGAATCGAACCCCGGTTCCCAGCGTGAGAAGCTGATGTCCTAACCACTAGACGATGGCGGCGCGTTTTCAAGGTATTTTAACAGAAAACCGGATATAGTCAACAGTGCGGTAAATAGTAATGGGTAATCGGAAACTGGGAATTAGAAATTAGGGTTGGAGAAGAAAATTGCTTCATTGCTTCATTGTTTCATTGTTACATTGTTATGTGATATGTGTTCCATGATTCATGCTCCCCGCCTTCGCCCTATCGGGGCTTCGGCGGGCGTGTTACATGACACATCAAGACACAAGCCACTCTTTATTTTGCCTGATAAGAAGCTGTGGCGCTCTTTCCGGATGCGCCATAATCGCTTTAACGACTTTTTCCATGCGCGTCGCTTGCGAACCTTTGATTAAAATAACGTCGTCGCTTTCAATCTCATTCGCGATATATTTCGCCGCGTCGGCGGAATTGCCGAACAATTTGATATTTTCCAAACTCACGCCTCCGCGCATGGCTCCTTTCAAAATTTGTTTGTTGTGTTTACCCACCGCGTATATTTTTTTATAACCCAATTTCGCTGCTTTAATTCCCAAATTTTGATGAGCTTCATCGGCCAATTCGCCGAGCTCGAGCATATCGCCCAAGGCGGCCAAGAGCCTGCCCTCTCGCGGCACTTTGCCCACAGCTTCCAACGCGGCCATGGCCGCGTCCGGAGAAGAATTGTAACTGTCATCGATAATGGTGCTGGCGTTAATTCCTTCAATGATATTCATCCGGCCTCTGGGCGATGAAAACTTCTTCAAGGCTTGGCCGATATCAACCATATTCATGCCCATAACCGCGCCAGCGGCCGCCCCGGCCAAAGCCGCGTACAACTGATGTTTGCCGATCACTCCTGGCAAAAACATGGGAATGGCCGAACCTTGATAAGATAATTTGAAGCTGAGCCCTCTGGCTTTATTGTTTTCCGAAGAAACGGCCGCGCCGATTACGGACATATCGCAATCCTCCGAATATCCGTAACTTAATATTTTGGCTTTGGTGATTTTGCTCATTTCCCTCACCTTGTCATCATCAAAATTCAAAATGGCCGCGCTGGTCGGCGGCAAATACCTGACCAAATCTCCTTTTTCCTTGGTAATTTTATCAATCGTCCCGAAAGACTCAATATGCACAGGACTGACTTTCGTCACCACCGCGATATCCGGTGGCGCGATATTGATCAAATATTTTATATCCCCCGGTTTATCCGCTCCCATTTCCAAAATCAAAACATCCGGATATTTCTTATCCTTTGAACCGAGCCACAGCTTCCCGGCTTTGGCAAAGACATTGAACCAACCCCAGATCGATTTGCCGCCGCTCTCAGCGCCGATAATCGTCAGCGGCACGCCGAATTCATTATTATAATTTTTGATATTTCTTCTGACTCTGAATTTTTTCTTTAAAACGATAAAAGCCGCTTCCTTGCTGGAAGTTTTGCCGATACTGCCGGTGATACCCACGACTTTGGGCTTATAACGCTTTAATATCCTTTTCGCAAAAAAGGCCAATAATTTTCTTAAAATATTCATCATAATTTTTATAAAATCCTAAATTCTAATACCTAAATCCTAAACAATATTCAATGTCCCAAATTCCAATGTTTGAAAATTGGAACATTGTAATTTCGAATTTATTTGTTATTTGGTATTTATTTTTTGGAATTTATTCCGTAGGCGGCACACCGTAATATTCTAGTATAAACTTGGATATTTTGCCAAATGTCGGCGCGGCCGTGGAAACGGCATAGGCGCGCTGGGGTCGATCTATTTTCACGATCATCACGAACCTGGGATTTTCCAGCGGCGCGAATCCCGCGAAAGAATGGATAGTCTCCTCGCCATATCCTCCGCTGACTTTGTCCGCCACCTGCGCGGTGCCGGTTTTTCCTCCGACAATATAACCGGGCACACCGGCGACCTCAGCGTGTCCGTTTTTAACGACGGAAACAAGCATGCCTTTAAGCAAAGCGGAAGTGCGATCGGAAATCACTTTGCGCACCACCTTCGGCTCGGTCACTTTATTCGAGCCATCGCTGTATTTTATTTCATCGATAATATAAGGTTTGACCAATGAACCGCCATTGACCAAAGCCGCGTAAGCGGCGATCAGCTGAATCGGAGTGGTCATGATGCCCTGACCGAAGGAAGCGGTCGCCATATATATTTCTCCGGACTTTTTCAAAGAGCTGATGTCACCCGAAGATTCCGGTCCCAATTCCATACCCGTCGGACTGCCGAAACCGAAATTCTCCATGTAATTCCTGAATACTCCGAGGCCGATTTGGCGAGCCGCGAAAATGGCGCCCGTATTCAAAGACTCTTCCAGCACATTGGTCATGTTTTTTATGCCATGCGCCAAACCGTCCGAATTCTTAATGGTAAAATCATCTATTCTTTCTTCACCGGGGTCATCGTAGGTCGTGTACGGATCAATTCGTCCCGCATCAATGGCCGCGGCCATGGTGATTGGTTTGAAAATGGAACCGGGTTCGTAACCTATCGAAACCGCCCCATTATTAAAGATGTCAATATCCTCGACTTTATTGTAGTTATTAGGATCGAAATCCGGAGCCCCGCACATGGCGATGATTCTGCCGGTATATGGATCCATAACGATAAGACTACCGCTTTTGGCCGAATATTCCTCAACCGCCCTGTCCAAAACATCGCACGCGAAAAATTCTATTGATTTATCAATGGTCAAAACAATATCGGCGCCATCCTCGGCTTGCTCGAATTTTTTTCCGGCCACTGAAATCCATCGCCCCAAACTGTCCAATTCCGATTGCAAAAAACCCGATTTGCCCGCCAATACATCATTGTACCCGCCTTCCAAACCGTAATTTCCGGTCATGTCCGAGTGGCTGACAAAACCCAAAACATGACTGCCGATATTTTTTTCCGGATAATATCTGGTTTTTTCCGCGGCAAAATAAATACCCGGCAAATTCATTTCCTTCAGTTTGGCGACGGTCTCATCTTCCGCGCGATGCCAAACCGGCTCGTAAGGATCATTGTCTTTTCCCAATTTGCTCAACAAATCCGCTTCCAGCGCTTCATCATCAATGTGAAAAACTTCCTTTAACCCGCCCAAGACGGCCTGGGGATCTTCGATCTCATAAGGTTTGGCGAAAACCAAGGTCAAATCCTTGTTGGTGGCCAAAGGATAATATTCCATTTTGTCAAAAACTCCTGTCGTGTCTTCCCTGATCAAAATATCTCCACGCGTCGGATACAATTGTTTGAATATTTCATGCTGATCCGAAGCCAAAGCGTAATAATATTGATGATCCAGCACCTGGATTTTAAATAAACGAATGGAAATAAGCAACGCGAAAACAATAAAAAAATATTTTAAAATTAAAATTCGGCGGTCGTTTTTCTGACCGTCATTTCTGTTTTTTTTATTGTTGCCCGCATTAAAAATTTTTCTCACAAACTAAAAACTTATAGATATAAAATACCACAAATTTTGCATTTTTCAAAGTTGCGGACATTATGGCATTTTGATATAATAAAACCATTGAATAAATACTACATATGGCTAAAAATAAAACAAACAAAGCATGGCAAGAATTTCAGAAGAGAATAAGTGAGCTTAGGAAAAAGCAGCTGGAAACGTTAAATAAATTCAGCCAGCGATTAGCTGATCGACAAATTAGAAAGATTCAACAGGAAATTAAAAGAGAAATTAAACTTAAATAATATGACACTGAAAGAACATCCAAGCGAAACAACGGAAAAAGAGAGTTTGGCGACTCCGGAAGCGGTCGAAAAAAATCCTGAGGGACTTATGGAAAGAGCGGGAACGGCGGTTGAAGAGTTCCAATCTGGCGGCTTGCCTTTGGCTGAAAAAATGGCTGAGGGCGAGGCGGTGGATGAGGATATTAAGGATGAACTGGACGGATGGGTTAAGGAGGCGGAAGGAGCAAAAGACAGCTTAGGCGTGGAAATATTGCCAGAGGGAGAGAAGGAAAATAATCTTGTTGATGACCTAATCAAGCAAAATCCCACGGAGATTGTCAATAATTTAGAAAAACACACTCTTTCCGAAGAGCAGAAAAAAAGCCTCGTTGATAGTCTAATAGAACATGATCCCAGCGAGCTTTTGTTAAAATATAATCCCATGTCGAACCTTTATGATTTTTTTGAAAGCGTCACTCTTTCCCCAGAACAGCAAAATAATCTTGTTGACAAGCTAACCAAACAAAGTCCCAGGGCACTTTTGTTCTCTTTGGGAAATTTCACCCTTTCCGAGGAACAGAAAAACAACCTTGTTGATAGCTTAATCGAAGCTAATCCCACGGAGCTTCTCTCCAATTTAAACAAACTCACCCTTTCCGATGAACAGAAAAACAACCTCGCTGAAAAACTAACAGAAGAAAATCCCGGCATACTTTTGAGCTATTTAGAAAACTTCACTCTTTCCGAGGAGCAAAAGAACAACCTTATTGATAGATTAATCGTAGATAGGCCCACGGAGCTTCTCTCTGATTTAGACAAACTCACCCTTTCCGAAGAACAGAAAAACAACCTTGTCGAAAAACTAATCATAAAAAATCCCGGCAGTCTTGCCGAAAAAATAGGAAACTTCACCCTTTCCGAAGAACAGAGAAACAACCTTGTTGACAACTTAATAAAACATGATCCCGGCGGGATTAGGTCCTATTTATTAAAATCAAACCCTACACAGGAGGAGCGAAATGATATTGCTAATAAACTACTCGAACATGCTCCTGGGGCGCTAACCCATAACTTAAGACAATTTACCCTTTCCGAGGAACAAAAAAACAAACTTGCTGATAAACTAATAGAACATAATCCCAAGGAGCTTCTCATCAGCTTGGGAACATCCGGTCTTTCAGGGGAGCAAACAAACAACCTCGTTAATAGCTTAATCAAACTTGCTCCCGAGGAACTTGTCGGCCGCTTAGGAACATTCACTCTTTCCGAGGAGCAAAAGAAAAACCTTGTTGATAGTTTAATTAAACATAACCCCACGACGCTTGTCTCCAATTTAGATAAACTCACCCTTTCCGAGGAGCAAAAAAACGAATTTCTGAATAGCCTAGTCAAGCGCGATCCTACCACGGCCGTCAAGCATTTAGAAGAATTATCTTTCTCCGATGAGCAGAAAAATAACCTTGTTGACAGCTTAATCAAACATGCTCCCGCGGAGCTTGTCTTCAATTTAGAAAAATTCACCCTTTCCGAGGAACAAAAACTAATACTTGGTGATAATCTGCTCGAAAAAAATCCCCAAGTGATCCTTGCTTATCCGGAGAAGATCACTCTTACTCCTGAACAGCAAAAAAGACTGGATAATAAGATAAGATTAGGAATGGTCCGGCGGTAATAAAAAAATTCGCTCAAGAAATTATTAAAACAGGAAAAAAGTTAAAATATTTCCCATAGGAGACCAACCTTGATGAAACACAAAAGAGAAGCGCCTCGCTTCCCTTTTTGTATCTGATTTTACTGTTGCTGATGATCGCTTTTCTTCGCAAACCCTTCAAGCGCGTGCAAAACCTCGACAGGAGTGACGAAAATTATGGTGTTGGATTGATCCGAAGACACATCGTTTATCGTCTGCAAAGTTCTAAGATGCAGGGCTCCCGGAACGGCGCTCAGAACTGCCGCGGCTTTGGAAATATTTTCCGCGGCCATCCTCTCGCCTTCGGCCGTGATAATTACCGCGCGCCTTTCTCTCTCGGCTTCGGCTTGCTTGGCTATCGTCCTTTCCATATTCTCCGGCAAAACAATGTCTTTTAACTCAACATTATCAACTTTTACGCCCCAAGCGTCCGTGGCCTTGTCAACGATATCCTTAATTCTTTGAGAAATCATCTCGCGAGAGCTGAGCAATTCGTCCAAAGTCACTTCGCCGACCACGTTTCTCATAGTGGTCTGCGCCAATTGCGACACTGCCCAAAAAAAGTTCTCAACTTCCAATATCGCTTTTTCAGAAGAAGACACTTTCCAATAAATAACCGCATTCACGCCCACTGACACATTGTCTTTGGTAATGGCCTTTTGTTCCGGCACGTCAACCGCCTTGATGCGCATATCGACTTTTCGCATTGATTGAAAAATCGGCCAAATGATTCTCCAACCGGGATTAATGATGCCTGTGTATCTGCCCATGGTGAATTTCACGCCTCTCTCGTATTGATTGATCTGGCGCAAGCTGGTCAAAATGATAAAGACAACAAAGATTAAAAGATAAACTAAATACATAAATTTTTACGGTTATTATTTAAAATCGTTGAATATTCCAAGACCTTCGGAAACGTACTCGAGAGCTCCTTCCGGCGCGGTGATTTGAACGTTCGAATTATAATCCTTCATGGTCATTTCAACGCTGAGATCCACGACTTCCGTGTCGGACTTGAAGGGCACGCTCATTGTCAATTTATAGAGAAAGAAATCTTTTTGGCCGATCCACATTTCCATATTCATATTGTCCAGATTATCGGCGACCTGATCCAAATCATCTCTGTCTTTATCCGTAAATTCTTGCCCCTGCTGTTTGGCCAGAGCTTCCATAAAGGCTTTGAATTCGTCTCTGTCCATTTTCGTCTTATAATGATAGGTTTTCACTCCGTTCACCTCCGCCGAGCCCAAATCTTCGGTAATCCTGAATATCCGATACTCTTGCATGAGTTTTTGAATGGTGGCCATATGATCCAGACTCAAAGAGCTGACACCGGCTTCTGTCGAAGTCTTGTCTATATTCGTGTAAAACCATTGGTTTGTCTCTATGCCCAAAGGAATCAGCGCGGGCAATTCGCGCAATCGAAAATAAGTTTTGTCATCAAGCAAACGAGCGTCCCCGGCCACATTCATGCTCAAACCCTGCACCTCGATATTTCCGGTCAAGGCCGCGTCAATTTTGGGGGCCTGCTTGTCCGTGCCGTCATAAGCTCCGGTCATGTCTATTTTAAAAGTGGTTTCCACTCCCGCTCCGCTCGGATCAGGCGTGGTTGTTTTCGCCGTTAAAACGCCGTCGAACCGATAAGTTTTGACGTCTTCGATCGAAGATTTGATCATGTTGTCCAACACGTCGTCGGGAGCCAATTTTTTTCCACAACCAGCGGACATGGTCAACACCATTATCGCGATGGCGAAAAGAATCGATAGTTTTTTCATACTTTTTTGCGTATTTATATTAGTAAAATTGTTACGAATTACAAGAATCTATTTAGCTTCTAGGTTATTTGTTACAAATTACATTCACTTATAGCTTTATGCTTAAGAAAATTGTAATTCGTAACACTTCCCCTCTCAAATCTTCATTTACATATCAAACGTGGTTTCAACCCATTCGTCTTTTTCATCATCATAACGATAAACGATGAACTCATTCACCTTTTCATCCGGAGAATATTCATAATCCACCTTGACTTCCCCGCCGATCCTGTTCGAATAATGAGTTTTTTTGCCGATTACCTTTGGTTTGGTGATAAATTCAAACCTCATCTTGCCCATGGGGCCGTTAAATTCCACGAATTCGAACTTGCCGCCGGGAGTGTCTTCCAATTCCTCATTGCCCGAAGCCAAAACCTCGAAATTCTTGCTTATTTGGAATTTAATGTCTTCCCATCTGTCAGGTATCATATGTTTATTACATTTTAGCAAAAAACGAAAAAAATTCAATATGTCCGCCCTTACGACTCATATTCGATTTTTGCCGATTTTCTTTAATTTTGATATAATTCAATCAATAAATAATCTTTATATGTTCAAAAAAATAATAGCGTTTTTTCAAAGATTGAAAAGTATGATGAAAAAATCCAATAAAACAACCTCCGCTGATCAAACCGCGTGAGATAATAAAAAACGACGCCTTCGGGCGCCGTTTTTTATTTTAAATAATTGATTCTCTTATTTTCTTCATCAATCCCAAATAAAATTCCAAATTGTTCAACGTGGCCAATCGCGAAGCCATGGGTTCTTCGACGTCGAACAAATGCCGCAAGTACGCTTTCGAATAATTTCTCAAAACTTCAAACTTGCTGTCCGGATTGATCGGAGAAAAGTCTTCTTTGAACGGCTCGCTTTTTATATTCAAAGCGTAGTAAAAATTATTATCCGCGGTTTTTGAAGAATTCAACAATTCCGCGAAATCAATATTCTCTTTGAATAAATACAATCGTCCATGCCGCGCTTCGCGAGTCGGGATCACGCAATCGAACATGTCAATTCCGCGCTTGACCGCTTCAACGATATTTTCCGGCTTGCCCACGCCCATCAAATATCTGGGCTTGTCTTCGGGCAATTTCGGACAAACGAAATCCAGCGTTTCATACATTTCCTTGGCGCTTTCGCCCACGGCCAAGCCGCCGATGGCATAACCGTCGAAATCAAGAGAAGTTATTTGCTCGATGCTTTTTAAACGAAATTCTTTATCCGTGCCTCCTTGGATAATACCAAAAAGCGAAGATTTCTGCACGGCTTTAGCCGGCTGAGCTTTTTGGTAAAAAACTTTACATCTTTTCGCCCATTCATAAGTCAATTCCAACGCTTCTTCAAGTTTCTTTTTCGTGGCCGGCAATTCGGTGCAAACGTCCAGAACCATCATAATATCCGAGCCGAGCGTCATTTGCATTTCAATGGATTTTTCAGGAGTCATCATTATTTTCGAACCGTCGATATGAGAAGAAAATTCCACTCCTTTTTCGGACAACTTTCTTATTTTCGCCAATGAAAAAACTTGAAAGCCGCCGCTGTCCGTTAAAATAGGTTTGTCCCATTTCATCATTTTATGCAATCCGCCGAAATTTTGCATTATTTCTTGGCCGGGCTTCAGCAATAAATGATAAGTGTTCGACAAAATAATTTGGGCCTGCAATTCGGTCAAATCCTCATATGTCAGATGCTTGAGAGCTCCTTTGGTGGCGATGGGCATAAAAAAAGGACCGGAAATTTTGCCATGTTCGGTTTCCAGCTCAGTCAGCCTGATTTTGCCTTTTTGATTAATCTTTTTAAAAATCATAGTTAGATTATTATAACACACTTTAAGAGCATTGACAAACCCTGAAATTTAGGATAAATTATATGGCCAACCTTGGAAAGGAGGCTGTACAATGAAAAGAGCAGTCGTCATTTGCGGCCTCACCTGGAAGGCCGGGAAACTGATTCAAATCCTCGCGGCATACGCCAAACTAAACGTGGCCGCGCCGGACACTCTGCGTATCAGGGAGGAAAGCGGATTTGTCGGCAAGCTGGAATGCAACCTTCATCAAGCGAATGCCAATCCGCTTTACAGCTTTGTGCTCGAGGATTTCTTTATGCCGCTAAGCTACTATCCCTTCGCGGACGGCACGTATCTGGAGGAAGACGTGCAGGCGGTCAGGCATGAGCGCAATTTGACTTTTGTCTTTCTCTGCCTGAAAACGCCACAAGGAACGACTCTTCGGGACTCGCTTTGGGACAGACAATCAATGGACAAAGCGATAAACGATCAAAAACAAGGAGGAACTCCATGAGCCTGATTCTGCATCCGCTGGCGGAAACTCTCATCAAGGACGGAAAAAGAGAGTTGAGCGGAGAGTACATCGACGTCAAGCTTGGCGGTGAAAAAGGCCGGCGACCCATGCCTCTCCAGAAATACACATTGCCTGATGGCCGGATTCTGGTCGAGAAGATGCAGGGTCAAGACAAAGACGGCCGCGTCTTCCTGACGCTCGAGGAGAACGGCGCGCCAGTGCTGGGACTGTCATGGACAGCTCAGGCGATGAAAGATGAGGCTACGGTTGACAATTGGGACGGCAGGAGCTGGTAGCTCCGGTTCCACTCCAAGGAGGAAAGCAATGAAACAGCTCATCGTTCTGATGCTCGCGTGCGCCCTGGTGTCCGGCTGTTCGGCTCACCAAAATGGTGTAACCGTTCAGTACACTCCTTCCGAGAAAGAAATCTCAGGAGGAGTCCAGAGGCTGTTGTCCGAAGCGAAATTCGAGGACGGCAGCTACCTTTTGACCAACGACTATGAGCTGCCCGGAAGCAGACTCTGGACGTTGCAGCGGGTCAGATTCGCCTCGAGCGTCTTCTCCCGCTATCGCGCTTATCAAGGCCTCAAAGTGCCTTGGCGCGCATTTCTCGTCAACGTGAACAACGGCCAACTGGCTGATCTGATCGCCTTGGAGGAGATCGATATCAAGGACGCAAAGCCGCCTCCGAGGACGGAGTTCGACCCAAATTCCATCTTCGACATGTAAGCCTGGTTCATTAGCCGGGCTTTTAAAATACGTTACGAATTACATTCCTCTATTAAACTTTTAGGTTATCTGTTACGTATTACAATATTCTCAAGATTAAAGCTATAAGTAAATATAATTTGCAACAACAGATTGGAAGCCAAATGGAATCTTGTAATTCGTAACAACCGCTTGAAAGCTATCCAGCAGATTGTAATTCGTAACAATATTATTTCAAAACCGTCCCCGTCTCCATATACAGGTGGAAAAATTCAACTAAATTTAGCTAAAAAATAAAGCAATCCTTGACTTTTTATTGATTTTGTGATATAATGTTATTAGTTTTCTAAACAACGACAGGCCTGAATGGCCTAAGGAGGCACGAGATGAAGCAGTGGATGTGCGCCATGTTGGCGCTGGTTCTGGTCGGCTGTTGGCAGGCGCCGCAGCCGGAAAAAACGATGTACAACCCAAACCCCATGAGCCGGCTCGAAGCGGAATGCCCGCAAGGCACGTTCCTACTGGAGCTGAATTCCAGCACGTTCATGGCTCAATTCTGCTCGGACAGTTACTTTGTCCAGCAGGGTCCCTTCAAGGAGTGGGAGCATGGACGACTCTCACGAGAAGGGCAGGCGCTCGACGACAAAGCTGTCGGACAGCACACCTTCATGAACTACGACCGTGATGGCAACGTCGCCGAGATCCGCAAGAGCGACTACAACTCCAAGGGAGAGCAGGACGGCTTCGAGACCCGCTACTACGCGGACGGCCAGGTGGAGGTCATTTGGCCGTTCACCCGAGGGATGGAAAACGGCATCACGGAGTGGTATTACCCCAGTGGAAGTTTGGGCGGATACTGCAACTACCTCGTCGGGCTCCAAGATGGCGAGTGTGCCAGCTTTTTCCCCGACGGTCGTCTCTGGGAAGCTCTGGAGTACGACCACGGCAGATTGGTAGGAGCGTACCTGCCCGACTCGCCAGCCACGTTCGTAGATGCTGGCGGGAATGGGTACGTCGAGTACCTCAACAATGAGGGGCTCGTGACCACCAGCGGCCGGTACGAAAACGGCCGTAAGGAGGGCTGCTGGCAGAACAGGCACAGGGAATCCGTCCTCTATATGGACGGGAAAATCCTCGGCTTTAACTGCTAGTTTGTTTCTCCTTTTCAACCAGACCGCCAAGGGCACCTCCTTTGGCGGTCGATTTTTTTTAAATTTTGCAAAATGATTGACGCGCTAAAACAATGGAGCAATGAGACAATGGAACAATCGTCACTTCAGCACCGTCCCCGTCTCCAAATACCATAAATACAAATCCAGCTCTGCCAGATTCAAGCCGGCTCGCTCCCCCACTTTTCTCAAAACCTTTTCCATTTGAAGATAATTTTTTTCGTTTAATGTTTTCGGCCGCTTGATCAACTTTTCTTTTTCCAAAATATCAATGATGTGAAAATCGATAATGGCTGAATCTTTATAGCCGATATTTCGCAAAAAATGACTGGCCTCTTTCCAGCCTAAGCCTTTGATGTTTTCCACCAGCCAATCCCGCAATTCCGATTCACTTAATTTTTTCATCAACTTTTCCAATTCATTTTTGCGCTTTTGCGCCAAAGCAATGTAATTCGCCCGTTTGGTATGAAATCTAGCGCCGCATCGTTGTAAAACTTTTTGCAATTTGTTCTCGGACAAATTCAAAAATCCGTCGCCTACTTTGGCCTGAACTTCAAGGCATCTTTGCGCGGTGGAATTGGCGGTCAGCAGGCAAAAGCACAGCTCTTTGAAAATTTCATCGCTTGATCCTTTGCCCGCTTTTTTAAATTCCAAAATCCTTCGGTCAATCACTTTTTTAACCGGGGATTTTTTTAATTCGGCTATTTGTTTCAATGTTTTTATCACATTGTCCGTTCACTGTTTAATCGCTTAAAAGTTATTCTTTTCAATGTCTCTCTGCATTTTTTGTAATCCGGCGAAGCCACGGCCACCAAATTCCAAAAATTTCGCGAATGATTCATTTCTTTCAAATGACACAACTCATGCGCGACAATGTATTCGGCCAATTCGTCCGGCAGAAATAAAATTCGGTAATTAAAACACAAATTGCCGTCGGACGAACAGCTCCCCCACCTTGACTTCGCGTTTTTAACGCTGACTTGTTTGTATTTGAAATTGTAAACGTCATTGACCGCCAAAAGTTTTTTATCAATTATTTTCTTCGCTCTGAATTTGCAGGCGTCAAAATTTGTCTGGCCGAATTCGCTCATTTCCGCTGGGATCGCGTTTCTTTCAATCAAACTGATTTTTTCCGCCACAAAAGACGAATTTTTTTCTACGAAATCAAAAATGGCTTTTTCGCTCAAACGAGTCGGAGCCACCACCGTAACCTCGGCCTCTTGCGATATTATAATTTTCAACCGTCTGGACAAACGGTTTCGTTTCAATTTGAAAAATATTTTTCGGTCGGCGATATTTAAATAAGGCATAATCAATCATATTTTAACATCCTGACGCGTCCGCATCAAATTTAAAAGCCGCCAGAAGTGATCCGCGGCTCGAAAAATGGGTTACAAACAGGACAAACAGTCCTCCCCGAAAAACACGCAGTCCTCAACGCAACGTCTCAAGTCAACCAAATCTTCTTGGGACTGGAGACGAAGTTCCCTTTCGTCGGCCAAGCGTACTTCCAGATCTTCGATGTCCCGAAGAAGCAATTGAGGGGAATCGCGCCTTGACGGCAAATGATCAGCCGCCTTCATCTGGTTCTCGCAGTGGCGGCACAGAATCCACCCGGACAAAATCACGACCGCCAACAGCGCTTTATCGGACCGCCACCATGGTTTTCCCTTGACCACGATCTGACGATTTTGCGTCATCTGCATTCCTCCAGAGGCATAATTGCCGACAATTGTATATATTACCAGATTTATTTTCTTTGTCAATACGAAAATTTTATTCTCGCGGCGTTTCCTTCCCGTAGAATTTCATCAGCGCTTCGCGCCATTCTTTCGAAGAAATAAAATCATCCAACAATTTATATTGAATTTCCAGTTCCCTTCGGCGATGCTTTTCCAGCGCTTCATGCAGATGGCGGCCGTTGACTTTGCTATTTTCAACATCATCATTTAAAAAATTCTCTTTTATCATGTCCATCAATTTTATTATATTCCCGTGATCTCGATGAGCCACGGTTGTCGGGCCCGTTTCATTTTCGAAACCGAAATGCTCGTCAAAGCGTGGAAATAAAAAGTTATCTTCAAGCGAAATATGCATTGAGATGTATTTTTGAAATCGCTTAAATAAAACGGACGCATTGTCATTCTCAACATCTTCTTTCAAAAATTCCAACCACAATTTATCGAGAAATTCATGATCAGCGTCCATGAAATCGCCGATTAGTCCCATACATTTCTTTTTTTATAACTTTATTCAACCATATCATTTTCAGGCGACAAAATCAATTTAAAAAGCCAAGCATTTGATGCTCAGCTCGCGGATGTTTCCTCGTCCTTTTTTCTTTTCAACCTGGCCGGAAGTTCTTTCAACCATCTGAAGAATTTGCGTTCCTCTTTCTGTCTGCGGAATTTGCGCAGACTCAGATGTCCGTAAATGGTGAGAAAGAAATTGCGCAAGCGCTGACTTTTCCTGCCGTATGGCGGCAAGAGGCTCAACAGCGCCCGCTTGATCACCCTGCCCCATGAATAGAACCGAGGCATGGCTTGGAGCATAACCGCTTTTTGCAGCTGCCAGGCGGGGATCTTAGCCGGTTCGAACACGACGTGATGAGAATCGTAGTAACGCCACGATCTGGAGAGCAGTCTGCCTGCCTCTTCGAGCTTTTGGTACGTTTCAGCGCCGGGCAATGGCGTCAAGATCGAAAACATCACAGTGTCGATCCTCATGTTAATGGCGAATCTGACCGTGTCCTTGATCGTCTTCAGGTCGTCATGATCTCCGCCGAGAATAAACATGCCGTGCACGGCAATGCCATGCTTGTGGAACACTTTGATCGAATTTCTGATTTCCTCGACGGTTTGGTCTTTTTTCCACTCTTTCAGAGTTTCCGGATTGACGGATTCAATGCCGACATAGACCTGATTGCAGCCCGCGTCGCGCATCAAAGCCATCAGCTCAATATCCTTGGCGGAATTTACGGTCACCTGAGCGAACCAGTTGAAGCCGGCGCCCGTTCGTTTTCTCATCTCGATCAGCGACCGAAGCAGTTCCTTGGTGCGCTTCGGTTTGCCGACAAAATTGTCATCATAGAAAAATATCGAACGTCCGGGCAGCAGAGTGATAAGTCTTTCCACTTCGGCCACCACCGACTCGACGCTCGCGCAACGCAGCTTGCGGCCGAACATGGGAGTGACTGAGCAAAACTCGCACCGTTTGTGACAGCCGCGAGATGTCTGAATGGGAATGAAGCGCAGGCGATCCAAACCTTCGATGAGATCAAGCGCCGGGAAAGGGATGTGGTCGAATATATCTTGGTCTCGCTCGCGATTCGGATTATCGATGCGCTTGCCCGCGACTTTGTATGAAATACCGCTGATCTCGTCCAAGGCGCGCCGATTTTCCAGCCATTCGATGATCTCGACGATGACAATTTCGCCTTCGCCGCGAACCACGATATCCACCCCGTTCTCCAACGCCTCGTGCGGCAGGAACGTCACATGCGGTCCACCCATGATCACGGGTTTGTTAGGATTTTCGTCCTTGATTTTCCGAGCGATTTCGTACGCCCGCTCGGCCGTGCAAGTAATGGTGGAGATCCCCACCAAATCGCAAGCGTCCACGTACGACCAGTTGATCCTAGCCAGATCTTCACAGAAGACTTTGACCGTGTGTCCCATGTCTCGCAAAATGGCCGCCAAGATCGGCAGGCCGAGTCTCGGCAAAACGAACTTCTTGAACACGTTAAGTCCGGGCGAACGAGGCTCGATCAGCGCTATTTGCATGATATCTTTCCCTTCCTTTGTTTTTTTTGAAAGAACCGTATAAATTTTAGCATATTTAAAACATCAGGGGAACAAAAAACCGCCCAGGTGGTCGGTAATCATATGTAAATGTAATTCGTAACTATTTGCAGTCTATGGAACAACTCTTTGACGTTTCCGCGCAAGCGCAATCCAAACTCTCGCAAACGACTTCCTGGCACTCCCCGTCGCCGCAGGTATCTTTGCAAAAATTATCTCCGGGCGCGCATTCGCCCCTGAAATATTCCCATTCCGAGCACTCTGAATTGTCATCAAACAAACAAAAACCGGCCTGACCGTTGGCCAAAGTTCTGATTTCCAATTTGCCGCCATTGTCTTCGCAATAAACCGACGCCGGATTGGCCAGCCCCGCGTTGTTCCCCACTGCGTTCAAATTATTGTCATCTTCATTTATTTCTTCGACAAAAAGTCTGCCGTCTTCCGTTCTACATTGACGAGGATAGCTTTCCATAATCGCGTAGCCCGCGTCAGCGCATTCGTCAAAATCGGATATTTTGCCCTCGATTTTCATTTTTTCGAATAAATCAAGGTCGTTATCGGCGATGTAGGACCACAAGTAATAAACCAGAAATCCTCCGCCCGCGACAATGACGACGCTGGCGATGATCAGAATTATTTTTTTCATATCAGCTTATTTTAAATGTCGCCAAAATTTCTTTCAATGTTTCAGGTTTATCCGTTTCGTTTTCATAAACGCACGCGTCGTAATCTTTATCGCCCTCGGTTCCATAAACGCCGCAATTTGGGTATTTGACACTAAAATTCGCGATCAAAAATTGTCCGACATTTTCCGTCGCGTAATAATAATCGACATAAGTCGAGCCGGCCGCGCCTTCAATGTGCCGATAAACGCAGAAAGGCTTTTTGGCAATGGTGATTTTCTCGCCGAGCGCGTTATCCCAATAATAAGAGGTGGGAACTCCCGGAGCCATCGATTTTTCAATGGCATAGCCCGTGGCCTTTTCAACGGCTTGATCGATGTTCGGGCATTTATTGGGAAAATCCTGATCTTTGGCCGCAATACTGACGACTTTGGGATCTTGATAAAAAAACTCGTCCGGATATTTGAATTCCACTCCATTATCATCGAAAGCCGTCCAATCCGCGGTAAGGTCAACCGCCTCGGGCGCTTTTTCAACCGTCGCCGGAGCTTCTTTGTCGCCCGCGTTGATATTGGCCAATTTATCCTCGATTTGTTTTTGAGACGCGGTCACTTCGTTTTTCAATTCGGCCAGCTTGTTGTTTTGCCAATACAAAAAGAGGCAGACCAAAAAAATGGTACTGATCAGCGCGGCCGCGACCGCAAAGCCGCCGAATGAGGGTTTGGGTGTTTGTTTTTCCATATAATTACAAATATTTATTTTATTTCGATCACTTTAACTAACTCAGCTGTATTGTATACCTCTGTTTGTCGCAAATTTATCATGTAATTATCAATCTCGATAGTCGCCTCGCCTCTGCTGCCCGCTGGTCCGAAAAGCTTTTTGGCCAGCTCTTGATTTGTAAAACAAAACCAAATATTTCTATCGTCATTCGCGAATTTTGGAAATTTACCAATATCTGTTTGTTTAATATTATCAAAGCAAACATTTCCATCACGTCCGCCTAACATATCCTCTCCCGGCTTATAATATGTATAGTTGCCAGTCACGGTGATTTTACCTCTGAAAAAAAATTCGCTTTTATCCAAATCAGCCGTATAAAAAGTCATATCGCCCTTGTTGCTTAAATTCAATCCGTCAGCCCTTCCTGTTTCGATTTTCGACGCGTCTTTTATCTCATTCTCTTCTTCCTCGGCAAATTCTTCTTCTTTAATTACTTCTCCGATTACTGCCTCCTCCGTCGCCAGCGGCGTCATCTTCTCAATTTTTTCGCTTAATGTAATTTGATTCTCCGCCAGTTTCTGAATCGGATTAACCACTGCGGTGTAATACCACAAATACGCTCCGCCCACGCACAAAATCGCGGCCACGATGATCGCCGTGATTATCATGATGTAGCACGGCAGCATGGATTTTTTTGTTTGTTTTTTTGTTTTTCTCGGCATAACTGTTTAATTTTTATTGTTTATGAATAAATTATAACATAAACCCTCATATTTGTAATAAATTTATGTGCATAAAAATCATTTAAAATTAAAAACCGGCAACAAATAATTCGCGCCGGTTTCAAGCTCTTATTAGTCAATGAATTTAATGGTTTCAACCATCTGATTAAACAAATTCTTATATGAATCCCATTTGCTCGCATCCACCTGGTATAAAAACATATAGACGTGACCGTCTTTCGTAAACTTTAAACTATATGCCTCAAGTTTATTTCCGTCATAAGTGCCGCTGAATAAATTCCTCTTGGCGCTTACGCCGTCAACTGTGATATCCGCCTCGCTCTGTATTTCCGATAAATACTCAAATCCAATTCCCGGGTTATCGACTAAAACAATGAGAGAAAGATTTTTTGAAAAAGGATTTACCGCCGGCACTGAGCTATCTTCCAGCTGAAGCCATAAACCGCCTTCCGTGGAATAAGAATTCTTGGTCATTTTCCAATTTTTCGGATATTGAAATGAGAACCCCAAATTAGCGTCAATATAGGCATTATTTTTTATTTCCGGCACGACCTCCGCTTGTTCCTCGGCGACGACCGCTTGAGAGGCTTCATAAGTCAATTTGTCGAGCTTATCGCTCAAGATTTTTTGATTTTCCGCTAATTGCTGAATCGGGGCTTGCAGAGAATACCACATGTAGATTCCTCCGGCGATTAAAAGGACTACCACTAAAACTCCCACCACAAGCATCGAGTATGAAATCTTTGATGGCGTTGCGGGAGGTGTTTCAATAGAATTTTGATTTAACATAAATTACTAATGTTACGGCTATTAAGCTAGCCTTTGTTTTTATTTAAAAATTACGAATGGTTACGAATTACAATCATCCCGTTGGCTTTTAGGTTATTTGTTACTAATTACAATCTTCTTAGGCATAAAGCTATAAGTTAATGTACTTCATAACAATGCTTCATGCTCCATGATACATGATACGTGACACATGAATTATACCACAAAACATAAAAGGCCGGGAAATTCCGGCCCAATGAAATTTGATTTAGCGTTTGGCCACGCCCGTGCCCGTATCCACGATATAAGCGAAATCGGTAATCGGCACCATGTCCAGATTTTGGACTTTCTCGCTCAATTCCGCCATTGATCTCAATCTGACCGCGTCCAGACTCAATTTTTTGTTTTCTTCATCGTACTTGGCGACTTTGCTTTCAAGCTCTTGAATTTGGAATCCTTTGGTCGCCAGACTGTTTATTTGCAGCAGGTACAAAAAGACCGAGCCGGCTAATATTATTATAACCAAAACCTTGACCAACAATGATGATTTATTGTTAAAATTAAAACGCGTTTTTTTGATTTCCGGACGTTTTGACGCAGTCGCGGATTTTCGAAATTTATAAAATGGGGACATAAGTTTTGCATGCTTGCCCTCCGTAGCCCTGCCTACCGGCAGGTTTAGCGAAGGAGGGAATCATGGATCAATTTTATTTTTTATTTTTGTTTTTGAACTTTATTTTATCTCTACCGCTCTTAACTTGGCCGATCTGGAGCGAGGATTTTCCAAGATCTCTTCTCCTGAAGCGACAATCGGCTTTTTCGTCAAAATTTTCAAGGTGGCTTTATGCTCGCACTGGCAAATAGGAATTTGCGGCGGGCAAACGCAGTCTTTGCTTTCTTTTTGAAAAAAATGTTTAACGATCCGGTCTTCGAGAGAATGAAAACTGATTACGACTATTTTCGATCCGGGCTTCATGAGCGAAATCACCAGCTCCAGAGTTTTTTCAATGTTTTCCAGCTCATGATTGACCGCGATGCGCAAGGCCTGAAAAACTTTGGTGGCCGGATGGATTCTGCTTTGACCGCGACCCTTGGCCTTCTTGATTATTTCGACCAGTTGTCCGGTTGTTTTTATTTCCTTGTCTTTTCTGTATTTGAGTATTTCGGCGACTATTCTCGGAGCCTTGGATTCTTCGCCGAATTGCCAAAATATTTTTTTCAATTCCTCCGCGTCCCAGCCGTTCACTATCTTTTCCGCGGTCACCCGATTCTCCGCGTTAAATCGCATGTCCAGAGGCTCGTCTTTTTGAAAAGCGAATCCCCTGCCCGAGCTCGCCAATTGATCGGAAGACAATCCCAGGTCAAGCAAGATGCCGTCAATATCGTGAAAATCGTTTTCTTCTATTATATTTTCCAAATTCGCGTAATTGTCATTTACCGGAATCAATCTCGACGAGTATTTCTTCAAATTGATCTTGGCGGCCTCAATGGCTTTTTCATCCCAGTCAATCGCCAAAACTTTTCCTTTCGGTTTTGTTTTTTCCAAAATAGCCGCGGCATGTCCGCCGGCGCCCAAAGTGCAATCGACAAAATTCTGATTTTTCCGAGGATCAAGCAGTTCAATAACCTCCTTTAGCAATACCGGTTTGTGAATAGCCATAAGCGATGCGAATGACGCGAATCTCACACGAATTATACGAACATTAGCTTCCTTCATTCGCGGCATTCGCATTTAATTCGCATAATTCGTGTCGGATTATACATCAAGATTCTCCAACTCCTCGGCGATATTAACGCTGGCTTTTTCCGTGGTTAATTTATATTTATTCCAAACTTCTTTGTCCCAAAGTTCCAATCTGTTCAAAAGTCCGGCCACCACCACGTTCTTTTTCAAGCCGGCGAATTTTTTCAAATAATCCGGAATTTTTATTCTGCCCTGTTTATCAACGTCAGCGTCCATGGCTCCTGAAAGCATGAAGCGGCTGAACGCTCTGGTGTTTGATTTGCTGATCGGCAATGTGGCTAATTTGTCAGCCAACTTTTTCCATTCCGATTTCGGGTACAGAAACAAACAATTGTCCAAACCTCGAGTCACCACGGCTCCTTCTTTTAATTTCGCCCTAAACTTAACCGGCACTGCCAGCCTGTCTTTTTGATCCAAACTGTGTTGATATTCGCCTATGAACATATATCATGAATCATCGTTACGAATTACATTAACTAAATAGCTCCTCATTGATATTGTTACGAAGTACATTCACTTATAGCTTTATGCCTAAGAAGATTGTAATTAGTAACAAATAACCTGAAAGCCAACGGGATGATTGTAATTCGTAACATTTCTCGTACATCTCGTAACTGAATTTAAGTGAACCCGGCGGAAAGCCGATATTTTACCATCAACTCCCCGCCGGATTTTCCCCACTTTTCCCCACTAATATTTCCACTACAACCATTATAGCCCACATTCACCATCGTATCAACCACTATCCCACACCTGTGAATAAACAAAAAAATGCTTTATTATTAAGCATTTTTCAAGATCCTCGCCAACTGTGGATAAAAACAAATTTCAACTTTTTTATTTTTTATCTTTTATTTCTCATTTTTCAGGACACTTATCCCCTTTTTTGTGGATAAATGATTCTTTGGCGAAACAATCGCTTTGCCCAAGCGCTTTTCCAGCTTCTTTCTGGCCCCGCCGGCGATGTCTCCCCCTGATTTGGCGTCTGATTTTAATTTTTTCAGACCTTTTGAATTTTCCGTCCGGTGTATTTCAGTTGTCGCTCTTTCGCCCAGCATGGTAAAAATCAGTTCAAAATCGTCCATGTGGTCGCGCAAATTTTCCCGTTGCAATCCTTTGAGTTCTTTATATTCGTTTGGCGTAATGCCAAAAGTGGCTTTGGATATTTCAGCGGTCAAAATTTCATAATCTTTTTGCTCGCGCGCGCCTCTATTTTGCCATTCGTCAGTCAATTCCTCTCGAATAGCAATGCCGCGCATCCGCTTTTCAATCCAATCATCAGGATAGCCTTTAAGCTTATACAATAATCTAGTGCGCTTGGTCGCCAATTCCGGATTTTCAATCTCTTGCACTCGCTCATAGCCAACTTTTGCTAGCCATCTTTTGAAGGGTTCCGCTTTTGAGGATGGAATTGATTGAATTAATCTAAATATCCCTTCCGTATTCCAGCAATACATTTTTTGCTTACCGCCAGCAGTTTCTACTTCCAGCATAAGGGGTGGTACAAATTGTACCCCTCCCTGATCGGTCAATTTTGCCAATTCTTCATCGCGCTGTTTCATTCTTTTAAAATACTGAGGAGGGTCATTTGAATCGGTCAATGCTTGAATTACATCATTGATCACAAACCACCATTCATTATTATGGATGGTTTTTCTAATCTTTTTGCCTTTAAACAATGCGATTTTTGTGGTTTCCATATTTATTCCCTATTTCTTGGCCGCAGTAATATTCGGCTCAGCGTTATAAACCGGCTTGGCCATTTTCCCGGCTTTGACCTTTTCGCTCAATTTCAAAACATCAGCCAATTTGCTTTTTTCGGTTTTGTATTTTTTTTCAAGCTCAATTCCTTTCACCGGCAAATTCCACGCGTAGCCCAAAGCATTGGCAATGGAAATTCCGATTCGAACCGCAGAAAAGTCTCCCGGGCCTGACACAACGATCATTTCTTTTAAATTTCTTTTTCCGGCTTTATGCTTTTTCAAAAGCTTATCAATCGTTTTCAAAACCAGCTCCGACTGCCTGAACGGCTTTTCAACCAATACAAAATCAATTAGCCGATTGGAGTCGGCTAAGGCAATGGAGAATTTTTGATTAGATTCGGTGCTGATTATTATTTTCATAAATACTAATCGGAACGATAATTTGTTACTAAATTACAAAACTCCATTTGGCTTTTAGGTTATTTGTTACAAATTACATTCATCTATAGCTATATGCTTTAGACTATTGTAATTCGTAACATCCGCTTGGAAGCTAAGTGGAATATTGTAATTCGTAACTGCTTGGTAGTTTTGTAGCCATTATTTCAAAACCGCATCTCTATTGCCATTATAAACGATAACCGGCGTGCCCATCGGCGCCCAATTGTAAACCCAATTGGCTTCAGGCGTATACATATTCACGCAACCATGACTCATGCGATGGCCGAAATTATGATGCCAATAAGTGCCATGAATGGTATAAGGACCGTTGAAAGAAAGCACATAAGGCACTCCGGGCAAATCATAATTGTCAGGACTGCCCGGGCCGTAAAACCATTGCATATGCACGCTCTCTCGTTTTTTAAAAACGCTGAACACGCCGAGCGGGGTCGGGTGCTGCCAAGTGCCGGTGGAAACCCAGAATTCTTTTACCAATCTGTTGTATTCATAAATGTACATTTTTTGCTTGGAAACATCCACTTCAATACGCTTCGGCAAAACATTCGAACTCTCATCCCAAATCAATTTCGGAGCGAACACGTAATTAATATCCTTCGATTCTTGATCCACTGCCACATTGACTCCACCCTTATAATCATCCGGATAGACGAAAAATCTCAAATCCTTGACAGGATTGCCGAAATTATCCAAAAACCTGACGTGCGGCCCTCCGCTTAAACCCGCAGCCGTGACAAAGGTCGTGCGCTCGCCATCTTTTATTGAAACCATTTCCACTCCGCCGCCAAAGCCCGGATCATAAGCCATGAATGAATTGATCTTGGAACCGTCGTTTCTTAAAACATTCAATTCCGGAGCAAACCCGTAGCCGTAATTGGTCACCAATTCATTGACGCCGTCATTGCCCAAATCAGTGGACACCGCAACAGGCGGCTCATACAAATTATCAATGTCTTGTTCGATATCCTCCTGCACTTTTTGGCCATAGCGATTGAAAAATTGAAATCTCGCTTTATCGGTGAAAGTGGAAGTAATAATTTCGATCAACCCGTCTTGATTGATGTCTCCGGCGCCGACCCTTACTCCGTTTCTGTAATTGTCCTTGTCTTCCGCCCAGAAGTCATTGATGAATTTCGGATGGCCTTCCTGGTCCAAAATTCTGATTTGCGGACCGCCGCCGCTGCCCGCGCCGACTATTATTTCATCCAATTTATTATTGTCCAAATCCGCGGCCGCCAAATAAATCGGGCCATTATAGCCTTCGACAAACGGCCGAAATTCCCGAACCAATTGTCCGTTCTTTTCGTAAATGAGTATTTTCGAATCATTTTCCCGATCGCTCAAAGAGACAATGACTTCTCCTTCGCTGTCGCCGTCCACATCACCAATGGCCAAATCGGTTTCCCCGTTGAATGTCTCGGGCAAAAAGCCGAATTCGGACACCAATTTTAAATTCCGATCATAAATCTTTATGGTCAAATCTTTTTTTTCAAACGCGGCGACAGAGCCGGCGCAGAAGAAAAAACCAGCCACAGCGAGCAATGCTATGGCAAAAAAGCCCTTTATTTTCATAACTTTGATTTTTATTTTATTTGGTCGGTTTTATCTATGAGAACGATTTTCTTGACGTTATTTAATATGGCATAAAGGAATCTATCATTGATATCTCGCCGCAAAGCGTATTCATCAGGCGTGAATATAGTGTAATTCATCTCCTCGGCCAATTGGTCTTGCAGTATTTCAATGACCGGCTCTATTTTTTCACGGCCGGTTGAAGCAACGATCAGCGCGTCGGTCGGAGACGGATCATCTTTAATGAATTTCCCAACCAAGACCGCGAGATAAATGCTGTCAATGTCCTTAACTTCATCGACCAAATTTTTTTCCGCCACCATGTCATTTTTCTCAAAAATCATTTTCAGTTCTTCGTGAAAAACATTGTCAGTATTCAACTTGTAAAATTTCTTGGTATTCAAACCCTCCGGCAAATTCATATCCTTGATATTTTTGTCGATCAAGGCGCGGTCCACGAAAACAATGTTCATGTCTTCTAAAATTTTAAGTTCGCGCCGGATGGAATTGATCATGGAATCGGTCAGACGAGTCAATTCACGAACATAAAAAGCCTTGTCCGGATTCTCAATAAAAAGCTTAATTAACTTCGCTCTGGTTTTTGAACCAAAAAGTTGCTCAAACATATTCATTCCTTTCTTCCCTTCTTCCATTATTTCTCTGCTTATAGTATAATACATGTACGTTTTAGACGTCAATTTTCCCTATGGACAAACAAAAAGCCCTCCGCATAGAAGAAATATTTATTTCATCTTCGCAAAGCCGAGAGGATTATTATTGCGAGAATTTCGTTGTTTTTCCCGACGGCAAAGAAAATTACGGAGGCCATATTTTGGGTATAATTGAAATTTTCGCCACCCCGGCGGAACAGGCTCAAAAAGTCTCCAAAACCATAATAAACACGCTTAAAGACCATTATTATAGACAAGTGGTCACTTCTCCCGAACCCCAAAAATTGAATTTGGAGACCATTTTCGAGCACGCCTTGCAAAAAACCAACGAACAGGTTGTCCAATTGATCCAAAACGGACAAATTCAATTGATATTTGAAAATATCAATTTTTTGGTGGCCGTGATCAAACCCGGACAAATCGATTCTGATATTTTATTCAGCCATCGAGGCAATATCCAGAGTTTCCTTATCCACAAGACCAAAAAGTCCAATTATAAAATAATTGACATTGTTTCCAATACCGCGACAACCAAAGACAATAAAGTGAAAATTTTCTCCAGCATTATTTCGGGAAAAATCTTTTTGCCGGATACGATGATTTTGGCCAATGAGAGCTTCGCCCGATACTTTTCAGCTGATAAAATCAGCCAGATGACCGCCAAAAGGCCGTTAAAAGAAGTGATTGAAGATTTTAGAGTACTTTTGCATCGCAAACCTCAAAGCCACACACAGACTTATTCCGCCATTTTTTTAAGGCAAGAAGAATTGCAAATGATGGAACAGCAACACGCTTCACAAAAATCAATCAGCAATCTGGTTACCACTCAGCAAAATACTGAAAAATTCCTCACTCCGGTCATCGGTATAAACATCAAAAGCCATTTGAAGTCGTTATGGCAAAGAATAAAAAGCCTGTTCTTGCCGGGAAACAAACGAAAAGGCATGGTTATTGAAGAAATCAGAGCGTCCAATAAGCTCTGGCGCAAACTGCTCAACAAATTAAAATCACTGTCAAAATTGCTGTTCAAAAACAGAGATAAGTCAACGGAACAAAAAGACTCAATCGACAACCTGGGGCCAAAATCAAAAAAATTGGTGGTCATTCCCATAATCGTCTTGATCGTGATTTTTTCAACCAGTATAATTTTCATTTATCATCGCCGGCAAACCGGCCAAAATGACGCCGCCTACAGCCAACAAGTCAAGGCCGTTGAAGACAAACTCAACCAAGCCGAAGCCAGCTTTTTATTCCGAGACAATGAGAAAAGCCTGAACGCCTTGATAAAAGCCAAGGAGTTGCTGGCCGCCTTGCCCAAAGAAAAGCCCGAGCAAAACGATACTTTCAATAAATTGCAAAACCAATACTCCGCGCTCTCCGACAAATTGATAAAACTGGAAACGATTTCCTCCAATCAGCTCGGCGAAGCCAATCGTTTCAACTTCCAGAATCCGAATATTTCCTTGCTTGAAAACAATCAAATAATAGCGTTCGGAGAAAACAAATTCAATCTCATCAGCGCGGACAGCGGCCAAATCATCACCGAAAAAGACACGGAAATTCAAGGCAACATTTTGATGGTCCGTCAATTTGACGCGGATACCCTATTTATTTTATTCGACAACCAATCACTTTATCAATATAAAATCAGCGACGGAGGACTGGCGAAGACGGGCATTCCCGTGGATACGGCTTGGCGCAATTTTCAAATTTACAACCGGCATCTTTATTTCGCCGCGCCGGCGAAAAATCAAATTTACAAAGTCCGAAATATCGTCGGCACCTCGTTCGGCGAAGCTACCGCTTGGATAAACGACGCGGCGGATATTTCCGGCGCCGTATCCATGGCTATTGACGGCAACATCTACCTTTTGGACGCCTCGGGAAAAATCAATAAATTTTTAAGCGGAGATTTGCAGGCTTTCCCATCTTCAGTGATTGAACCCGCCATAGAAAATGCCGTCGATATTTTCACGGACGCCGACTCCGGCTTCATTTATTTCTTGGACAAAGCCACGGACAGAATCGTTGTTTTAAATAAACAGGGCGCGCTAATGGTTCAATATAAAGTTGAAAACGCCGGCGAAGCGACCGGTTTGGCCATTGATGAAAAGAACAAAAAAGCGTACCTGATCTCAAATGACAAAATATCTTTCATTACCCTGAATAACCTTCAATAACGCGGCCACGGGCGTTCGCCCGCCCTGTAGAGACTCGCCATGGCGCGTCTCTACAGGCAGCGGCGAAATCGCCACCGTCCGCCGCGTCCCCAATAAAAAAAATTCCCGTTATGGGAATTTTTTTTACAACGTTGGAATTATTTCAAATTCACCGTAGCTCCCGCATCTTCCATTTTCTTCTTCATGACTTCAGCGTCTTCCTTTTTCACAGCTTCCTTAATCACCTTGGGAGCTCCATCCACCAAATCTTTGGCGTCTTTTAATCCCAAACCGGTAATTTCTTTAACAACCTTGATTACGCCGATCTTATTGTCTCCAAAGGAGGTTAACTCGACATTGAATTCAGTCTTTTCTTCGACCTCTGGCGCGGCGGCTCCCGGCGCCATGGCCATGGCCATCGGCGCGGCCGCGGAAACGCCGAATTTGTCTTCCAGGATTTTTACCAATTCGGATAAATCCAAGACCGACATTTTTTCGATTTCTTCAACCAATTTTTTAAATTTCTCAGGAACTTCAACGTCTTTTTTTTCTTCTGACATATTTTTTATGATTAATTAATTATTATTTAACGTCTTTTAGCGCGTTCAAAACATTGACAAAGCCTCTCAAATTCCCGGCCAAAACATTGACGAAGCCGGAAATCGGAGCATTGATGCCACCCACGAGTTTGGCGAGTAATTCTTCTTTGGAAGGAATCTTGGACAAGGCCACCACTTCTTCTTGACTTAAAATCTTATCTTCCAAGGCTCCGGCCAAAATTTTCACCTGTTCATGGGTCTTGGCGAATTCCGCGATGACTTTCGCCGGCGCCACTTCGTCTTGCATGCCCAGCGATATGGCCAAACTGCCTTCAAGCGACAGAGGATCCAAACCTTCCTTTTTCACTTGCTCAAGCGCTTTCTTCAATAAAGTTTTTTTAATCGATTGCAACTTAATGTTATTTTCTCTGGACTTTTGCCTCAATTGAGAAGTGTCGTTAACGGTCAAACCGTTCAAATCCGAAATGACAAAGGATTTGGCGATCTTTAAATTTTCTACGAGTTCGCTGACTATTTTCTCTTTTTGCTCTTTTGAAAGCGGCATATTATTTTCAAACAATGATTAATATTAACAAAAAATCCGCGTCAAATACCGCGAATTTAATCTAAAATTAGATAAATCTTCACCTCGGCAAGGTTTTGGTTTAAGCCGTTTTCGGCCCTTGCTTTCTGCGGTATTATTAACTCCTAAAATTTTAGCAAATGTTTATTGTCCTGTCAAATCATTTCAACAAATCGCATAATTTCTCGGCTTGAGCGCTCCAGGAAAAAAATTCTCTATTTCTGCGATAACCGTTTTCCCCCAACCGTTCGGCCAAATCTTTTTCTTTTAATAATTTCACAATGACCCGGCTAAGATCATGAAAATTATTGGGATCTACCAAAAGTCCGTTAACCCCGTCAATGACCGATTCTACCGCTCCCCCGCTTTTTCCGGCAATAACCGGTTTTTTGAAATTATTGGCTTCAAGGTAAACAATACCAAAACCCTCAACATCGCCGCTAGACAGCTCTCGAGAAGCCATGATAAAAATATCGGCCAGATCGTACAAAACCTTCAATTCATCATTATCAACCCGATCCAGAAACAAAACGTACTTTTTCAAATTAAACCGATTCACCAAGGCTTTCAAATTACCCAAATTATTCCCCTTGCCCACGATCAAATAAACCAAATCAGGGAATCGCTGCGTTAAACCCGCCAGCGCTTGAATAACCTTATCATGCCCCTTTCGTTCCACCAGTCTGGCCACGGTCAATAAAATTTTTTTATTTTTCAAATTATATCGCTCGCTGATATCGTTTTTCAAAGCTTGATCCACATTAACGCATTCAACATTCGGGCAAGGATAAATGATATTGATTTTTTCTTCTCTCACTCCAATTTCGATCAAGGCTTTTTTGGTATATTCGCTATTGGCGATAACACAATCAGCGGCTCTTAAAACACAACGCATCAGCTTGTATTTTCTGGACTTTTTTTTCGGGGTTTTGACATCCGTGCCGTGGCAGGAAACTATATATTTGAAATTGAAAAATTTTCTGAGCAAATACGCGGCCGATCCGACCGGCAATACCTGTCCGACAATAATCCTCTTGATCTTTTCCTTTCTAATCAATTTTTGCATCGCGAAAACCATGGGCAGCCATTTTGGCCACAGCCATTTTTGGCGCGAAATCAAAACTCTGCGGTAAATCAAATAATTTTGATAACAGTCAAAATCATGAGAACCCTCATATTCGGGCGCCAAAACCGACACCGAATCCGCGGGCAAACAGCCGCAAAGATTGGCCCAATAATTGGCCACGCCGCCAAGACGTGGCGGAAAATCAAGCGTCACCAATAATGTTTTTTCCATATTTATATCAAACCGATTATACCCATCATTTCTCCGGCGAGTTCATTTTTTTCCCTCCGATATGAAAAATACTTGTCAGACCGGCACTTGGTGCATTCACCCGCCAGCATTATATTGTTATCATTGACGCCCGCCCTTGTCAAACAATCAACGGCTATTTTAGGCAAATCAATGAAATAAGAACCTTTAAGACCATGTTTAATGTGATTGGGCCAAGGCGAAAAATTGTGGATAACATCGTCTTTCACCTCGAAACAGCATTGTCCGATCCCCGGTCCAATGGCGACCGAAACATTGGCAAAATCAAAGGTTCCCAATTTCGCTTGAGCTTTATTGAAAAATTCCTCGATAATGCCGGCCGTCAAAGGCTTCCAACCGGCATGGATGATCCCGACAAATTCCGGCGCTCGCCCGAAAACGAATATAGGCAGACAATCCGCCGTGTTCACCGATAAAAAAACGCCTTTTTGATCGGTAAACAAACCGTCCGTTTTTTCAAAAAAGGAAATTTGACCGTCAGCGAAACCTACATTTCTCCCGTGAACCTGATTCATTCTGACCAATTTCTCGGGCGAGATATTTAAAAGCCTTAAAAAACGCTCAATATTATGAGCATCTTTTCTCAAATCACCGGCCTCTTTATTGGAAAAAACCGCTGACACTTTTTCTTGTTCGGGGAAAATTTTATCAAAACACATAACTACCTCAAAAATATTTTTTTAAATTCATTGTAATCTTTTTTATCAATGCCTTTAACCGCCAACATGACGGCCAAATAAACAATCGCGCCAACGGCGATGGATAAAAGAATATTCACGCTGTCTTTTATGGACATGACAACCAGCGACATGATTCCGCCGGCCAAAACCGTTTTGGCGAAAGAAATCAGTAATAACCTCTTGGAATACGCGATCACTTTTCTGGCGCAATAAAGTCCGGCGAAGAAAAGAAAACCATGACTGCACAAAAAAGCGATGGCCGCGCCGTTGTATTTTAATATCGGAATCAAGATGATGTTTAAGGTCAAATTTATAATCATGGTCAAGCCGACCAATTTCGTGTTTTGCACCTGTCGATCCGTGGCGTTTAGCAGCGATCCCAGAGGGAAATTCAAAAAGACAAAAACCACGCCGATTGACAATAATTGCAAGGTAATAACGGCGGGCAAATAATCATCGGTATAGGCCGCGCCTATTATTTTATCGGCCAAGCTGGCGATGCCAAACATGATCGGCACGGCCAACATGGTCAAATAAGCCATTGATTTGTCAAAAATATCTTTCAGTTTGTCCTTGGCTTCAACGAAATAAGAGCTCATGGCTGGAAAAATGGCGGCCGCGAACGCCGAAGGAATAAATTGCAAGGCGAAAATCATCTTATAAGCCGAAGAATACAAAGCGATTTCTTTGGCGCCCGCCAAAAAATAAAGCAATATTTGATCGATATAACCGTAAATTCTGCCGAATATGGCCAGCAGGGCGAAAGGAAAAGATAATTTCAGCAGCGAGAAAATAAGTTTTTTATCCCAATTAAATGACAATTTGATCTTTAACTTCCTCCTGACCAAAATCGCTGAAAAAATAAGATTGAATAGCGAACCTCCGATAAAAGCGATCACCAAAAAATGAAGCGGGAGTTTGAAAAATAAAGAAGCTCCGCCGATGGCCACCACAATCAATTGATTTAAAACTACTCCGATAGCTTCGTATTTCAAATTTTGAAAGCCGCGAAACAGACCCCAAAAACCCAAGGTAAAAGAATCCATAATCATGACCAAGCCCGACAAGTACACCAATTGTTTGGTCAGCAAATCATTGGCCACGCTGTCATTGCCGAGCGGATGCTTCAAAAACAAGCCGATGCCCAAAAAAACAAGCAAATATACAACCAAGGAAGCAATGAACCTGAAAGACAAAGTGGCTGATAAATATTCTTTCGCTTTGTCTTTATATTTGGCGCTTTCGCGAATCAGTATTTGGCTCAAACCCATATCGATAAAAACCGCGGCCAAAGTGGTGAAACTCATGGCGAAAGTGTATGTGCCCACGTTTTCAACCGATATCGATCTGGCGATCAAAATAAAATAAAAAAACGATATTACTTTTTGCAATATGTAAGAAGCGGTCAAATAAGTTGTGTTTTGAGCTACGGAACGAGACATACAATGAGATTATTATATCAATAATTATAACGACTGACAATTTATCAAAATCGGTAAAACAAAAAACCCCTTTGTTTCAAGGGATTTTTTTATATCAAATTTATCGTTTACTCCATTGCGGCGCTCGTCTGGCGCCCCTTAAACCGGGCTTCTTTCTTTCTTTCTTTCTCGCGTCTCTGGTCAGATAACCGGCTTTTTTCAAAGGTTTTCTGAAATTGGGATTCAATTGAATCAGGGCCTTCGAAATTCCGTGCCTGGTCGCTTCAGACTGGCTTTTTGAGCCCCCGCCGATTACTTTAACGGAAACATCAAGCTTATCTTGCTGACCGATCAATTTCAATGGCTTAATGACGATTTCCCGCAAAGTGTCCGTAGGGAAATAAACGTTCATTTCCTTGCCGTTAACCTTAACCGCGCCCTTGCCCTTTTTATACACGCGGACTTGAGCGATTGAAGTTTTTCTTTTGCCCACCGCGTATAAATAATCTCTCTTTTTTTCAACTTCTTCTTTCTCTTCTTTTTCAACCGTTTTCTTGACCGTTTTCACCGGTTTCTTCACAGCCTTCTTGGTATCTTTTTTAATTGTGGCTTTCTTTATTGGCATAATTTCTTGCGCGATCTTATTTAACAAATCTTAATCTTTTGATCATGTTCGATCTCAATCTATTTTTCGGCAACATTCCCAAAACCGTATTTTTTAAAACTTTTTCCGGATTTTTTTTCATCAAATCGTCCAAACCATATTCTTTAAGTCCGCCCGGATAACCAGAATGATGATAATATTTTTTTTGCTCAATCTTTTTGCCCGTAAATTTCATTTTGCTAACATTGCTGATTTCGACAATATCTCCGCGGTCTTCATGAAATTGAAAATCCGTTTTATTTTTTCCTCTCAATAAAATAGCTATTTGCGACGCCAATCTGCCTAAAGCTATATCTTCGGCGTCTAATGTGTGAATTTTTCTAACCAATTCTTTTGCCATATTTTATGCTTGCTTTACGATTTTTTTCTTAACTTCTTTCTTGGGTTCCGCAACCTTACCGGCTGCCTTTTTATTATAACCGACCAATTCGATCATGGCCATGGGGGCCGCGTCTCCTTGCCTCGGCTTCAATTTCAAAATTCTGGTGTAACCGCCGGGTCTTTTCGCGTTTAACGGACCGACATCTTCCAATAATATTTTTACCGCTTTTTCGTCGTAATAATACGCCAACAGCAATCTTCGAATCGCGAGTGTGTTGACTTTCGCTTTGGTGATATGCTTTTCGACAATCGGCCTCAGCGATTTGGCTTTGGCCTCGGTCGTCTTTATTTTGCCGTTTAAAATCAAATTGGTGGCCAAGCCGCGCATCAGCGCTTTTCTCGGACCGCATTTTCTGCCCAATTTTCTACCGGTTTTTCTATGTCGCATATTTATTTATCCTTCTTAGATTTTTTCTTTGGTTTCTTTTCTTCAACTTCTTCCATTTCTTCAACCTCGGCCGGGACCTCCTCAACCGAAGCTTCGGCCATAACCGGTTCAACCGTTTTCTCTCCCACCAACAAATTAAGATGGTCAATCAATATCTGCGAAGCCGCTTTAACCGCTTCTTTGGGAGAAATCGTGCCGTCGGTTTCAATATCCATTACCAATTTGTCGTAATTTGTTATATCACCCACGCGAATATCTTCGCGCTTAAAACCGATATTTTTAAGAGGAGAAAACAAAGCGTCTATTAAAATAGTGCCGATTTCCAAATCCTCTTTGCTTCTTTCTTCCGTAGCCAAATAACCTCTGCCTTGACTGACCGTAATTTCCATTTCCAGCTCCGAATCCTTATCCGTTAAACTGGCGATGTGCAAATCCTGATTGATAATTTCAACTTGAGCGTTTTTATCAATGTCAGCCGCGGTAATTTCCTTTTTACCTTTTACTTTCAATGTTAACTTCTGCGGCTCTTCGGAAAAAACTTTCAATCTCATCAATTTCAAATTCAGACACACTTCCAAAGCATTTTCCTTAACATTCTTTATGGCTGAAAATTCCTGATCCACGCCTTTTATTTTCACGGCCGTCGCAGCCGCTCCGGGCAAAGATGACAACAGCACCCTTCTCAAGGCGTTGCCGATCGTTGTGCCGTACCCCATATACATCGGCTCAATAGTCAAAGTGGCCTGATTTTCCTCAGCGCCATCTTGGTATTGGATTTTTGACGGTAAAAGTAATGATTCCATAATTTATTCCGATCCCCCTCCTTTTTATTCTTTATTGAATAAATCGGCAATTTTGACCGGATTTATTTTAGCCGACAAGCGTCGGTTAATTACCTAGAATAATATTCAACGATTTGCTTCATGTCAAAGTCGGTAACGGATTTTTTGAAATCCGGAGCAGCCAGCACTTTGGCTGACATGGTTTTCAGATCGAAATACAACCATTCCGGCGATTCCTGCGTTTTAAGTCTCTCCGCCGCGTTTTTGAATAACGGCGTCTCCAAGCTCTTTTTCTTTACATCTATGGCATCATTGACCTTCAATTGATAAGATGGGATATTCACTTTTTTGCCATTAATAAGGAAATGTCCATGACCGATCATCTGCCTGGCCTGATTTCTCGATGTTGCCAAGCCTAAACGAAAAATAACATTATCGAACCTGCTTTCAAGCATGGTGAAAAAGTGCTCTTCGGAATTTCCTTTTTTCCTGGTCGCTTTTTTGAAATATAAAGAAAACTGATTTTCTTTGATGTTATACAATCTCCTGGCGGTTTGCTTTTCCCTCAGCTGTCTGCCGTAAACCGACATTTTTCTGGTCGGGCCTTGTTTATGTCCATGCTGACCGGGCAGATAATTTCTTTTTACAATGGCGCATTTGCTGGTATTGCAACGATCACCTTTCAAAAAAAGCTTTTTACCTTCCCTCCGGCATAATTTGCACATTAAACTTTTTTTCATAATATTACACTTTTCTTGGCTTGCGACGTCTGCAACCGTTATGCGGTATCGGAGTGACGTCCTTAATTGATAAGACGTTAATGCCGTTGGCGTTCAATCCTCTGATCGCCGCTTCTCGACCCAAGCCGACACCCTTGACGAAAACATGGACGTCTTTAAGGCCGTATGGCTGAGCTTTCTCGGCCGCGTTCTTAACGATGATCGAAGCCGCGAACGGCGTGGCTTTTTTGGGTCCTCTAAAACCGTTCAACCCGGCGCTCGACCAAGCGAGCACATTCCCTGTCTGATCGGTCAAAGTCACCAATGTATTATTATAAGTGGACTTAATATAAGCTCGGCCCAGCGGGGTCTGCTTGATTATTTTTTTCTTCTTGGATTTTGAAATTTGTGCCATATTTATTTATTCTTCAAAATTTATGTTTTCTGCGCCGTTGTCTTCTTACCGCTGCCCATGGTAACTCTCTTGTTGCCTCTGACCGTGCGGCTGTTGGTCTTGGTTCGCTGACCTCTGACCGGCAATTTTTTCATGTGCCTTAAACCGCGGAACGACTTAATGTCTTTATACCTTTTAATATTGGAAACAACTTCTCGTCTCAAATCTCCTTCAACATGGTATTCTTTTTCAATAATATCTCTTAACACGTTGGTTTGGTTTTCAGTCAAGTCTTTAACTCTGATATTGGGATCGATTTTCGCTTTAACCAAAATGTCCTTGGCGATTTTCGTGCCAATGCCATAAATATAAGTCAATGAAATTTCGACTCTTTTTTCTTTTGGAATTGTAACTCCTGCGATTCTGGCCATAATTTTTCATCATTTATCACATATCATGGAGCACATATCATTTGATACATGATTCATATTCCATGTTACATGAAAATTATCCTTGCCTTTGTTTATGCTTGGGATTTTTGCAAATGACGTGGACTCTTCTTTTTCGAACCACGATTTTGCAATCTTTACAAATTTTTTTTACGGACGCTTGCACTTTCATATGTCATTCGTTTTCTTCAAATATTAAATCGATCATTAAAAAACCAACCTCAATATTTTTTTAACATCTCAAAATCTATAAACAATTCTGCCTTTGGTGAGATCGTACGGAGTCAGCTCCACCTTCACTTCGTCTCCGGGCAAAATTTTAATCTTATGGATTCTCATTTTACCGGAAAGATGAGCCAAAATATCGTGTCCGTTGTCCAATTTAACTTTGAACATGGCAGCGGGAAGCTTTTCTTCCACCTTGCCGCGCATCTCAATGAATTCGTTTTTCTTTCCCATGAATATTAAATTAAAAATGTAATTCAATTATATAGGATAATAAAATTCAGTCAACCCGCAAATCAGCTCAACTGAAGCTTTTTTATCAAAATTACATTTTTCTATCGCAATATAAATACTATCGAATTTTTACAAAATTGTCAAATTATGAGGCTAAATAACGGGGATATCCGCTGATTATTGAAAAAACCGCTAAGTTTAGCGGTTTATGCGGCGTCGAACAGATATTTTGCTCTCGCCAGGAGACGGGCCCTGGCCTCGCTTCGGTACGCTTGCGGAAGCATCAAGTGAATGCACGCTCCAAGAATATTCGAGTAAAACGCAGGGCGGGCCAGCTCGCGCCAGAAGCTCTCGCAACCCAACCGATTCGTGACCGTGGGGCCGAGCTTTCTTTGAAGCTCTGCAAGGAGCAAATCAATCAGCTTGACGTCCTCGTCGCAGAGAGAGCACAGCCGAATGAACATACGAGCGTGCTCAATCAAGCTGTCGAGCGCGTCGCGACGGCTCGAGCCCAAAACGACCAGGTTAATCTCGCGCGAAAGCGCGAGCGGCGGCTCGCGCAGGGCCTTGGCGATGCGCGCGATGGCTTGGGCGCGCTTTTGCGCCACGGAAACGCGAAGGCGGCGAAACGGGTTGAGGTTGCCGACAACCTCGCTGAATACTCCCTTCACCCGTTTTTCCGCCTCTCCGAAACACAAGCCCATATGCTCGAGCGTCATGGTTCCCCCCCCCTTTTTTTTGCGGCAATCAATACCGACAATAGTTGTTACGAATTACAATCTTCTGGTTGGCTTCTAAGCGGTTGTTACAAATTACATTCACTTATAGCATTATGCATAAGAAGATTGTAATTCCTACCTGCCGCCTGCCTGCCGGTCTTCGACTCCGAGCTCAGACTCGAGGAGCAGGCAGGCGTAACAGATAACCTGAAAGCTTATTAAAAGATTGTAATTCGTAACAACTATTTTCTGCTGAAAAGTTTTTCCAGCTCCGTATAATTTATGTCAATTATGGCCGGACGGCCATGAACGCAAGTGTAATGATTTTCCAGCGCGCGAAAATTCTTGATTAAAATCTCGATTTCCTCAAAAGACAAATCATCTCCGAATTTCACGGCGGAGCGGCAAGCCATTGTGTTCAAAACTTTTCGCGCCGAATCCGAAAATTCCGAGGACACCGCCCGCTCATCGATATCCGCGAATATTTCAAAAAATATTTTTTGGATATTTTTATCTTTCAACATAGCAGGCACCGCGTTTATTTTAATCGTTTTCTCTCCAAAAATGTCTATGGAAAAACCAAACTTGGACCAAGAGTCAATCGATTGGCGAATATTATCCATGTCGATCGCGGGCAGATCAAACAGCAAAGGCAAAAGCAAACTTTGAGACTTGATTTTCTCGGTTTCGAATTCCAGTTTTATTTTTTCGAACTGAACGCGCTCCGAAACGGCGTGCTGATCCATGATTTTCACGCCCGAAGCGGATTCTATGATGATATAAGAATTTTTGATTTGGCCGATGACCTGCCAGTCATTTTCATCAATGTCAACGTCCACCAATTCTATTTTTTCTTGCAAAAACGATACCAGCTCAATATTTTCCGAAGTAAAACTTTTTTTCGCGGACTTGGGCAAAGCGTAAATGGATTGATTGAATTCCACGGCCTGTTTTACTTGAGACGCCGAGGGCGGCAAAGATATTTTTTTCTCTGATAACGCGCTTTTGATATCAATGAATCCGGAGCCACGCTCCTCCGCAGGCTTATCAAATGCCACTTGTTTAATCAAATTATTTTTGTCGAGCGTCGAGGCTATGGCTCGATAAACTCCGCGATAAACGGTCTGCGGCTCGGAAAAACGCACTTCCAGCTTTCGAGGATGAACATTGACGTCTATTTTATACGGATCGATTTTCAAATTTAAAATAAATACGGGATTGAGCTCTCTGGGCAGCAAAGTCCCATAGGCGTCTCTAACGCTTTTGGCGACGATATGTTCGGTGACCGGTCTTTTATTGACGAACAAATATTGGTGTCGGCGATGAGGCAAGGCGGCTTGAGGCTTGCCGATGTAGCCGAGACATTCCATGTCCAACAAATTAACTCTGACTCCAAGTAAATCCGCGGCCAAATTATCGCCCAACAACAATTCTATGCGATCGAGCCACTTTTCCGTCTTGGGCAAATGATACGCGACCTTACCGTTATTGATCAATTTCCAAGAAACTTTACCGTGAATCAGCGCGAAGCGAGTGAATAATTCCAAAATATGATTAAATTCGGTGTTGACCGTTTTCAAATATTTTTTTCTGGCCGGCACATTGTAAAACAACTCTTCAACAAAGACCGAGGTGCCGTGAGGACAGCCGACCGAAGAAACAATTATTTGACCGGTCGAGTTGGAAATTTTCGAGCCGGAAATCGAATCCGAATCTTTGGTTTGCAAAGTGAATTTGCCGACCGCGGCCACGGAAGCCAAAGCTTCCCCCCGAAAACCGAAAGAATTGATATTGAACAAATCATCGATGTTTTTCAATTTGCTGGTGGCGTGCTGCAAAACGCATAACTTCGCCTCTTCCTCGGACATGCCATGTCCGTTGTCCGAGACTTTGATCAAATTCAAGCCGCCATTTTTTATTTCAATTTCAATCTGGTCAGCTCCGGCGTCCAGGCTGTTTTCCACCAATTCTTTAACGACCGAAGCGGGCCGCTCAACGACCTCTCCGGCCGCGATTTGGTTGATGATTTCTTGAGGTAATACTTTAATATTTCCCATAGTCTCATCACTTTATCATAAAATTTTCAAAATGCAAAAATTTTAAAAAAAATAACGCTTTCCGATGTAGGAAAGCGATTTGGAAGTCGGGTGGACAACGCACGGAGTCAAAATAAGTCCCGCGGGCCATGAAGTTTCCGCCCCATAAAGGTAATAGACGGGGCGATCAAGGAGCCCGCGAAAAACGAAACTTCAAAGAACCCTGTAGAAAGGAAACCGCTTATGGTGTTTTATGACAGCTGGAACGCATCGCTCGGATCAGCCTTTTAGGGCGCGGTGATCCTTTTGAGCGAAAGTTTCCCGCCTTAGTCAACCTTTCCACAGGAACTGTTTTCAAGAGAATCCCGCGAGTATGCAACCACTCTCACTTGCCACACGATGGTGGTTGAGTCCGCGCAGACTCTAAAGTAGTTGGTTGAGCGATGCAGGGGCTCGCGGGAAACTGAAGCCAATATAGTAATTTCTTTTGATTCTGTCAAGGGCTAAAATGCGTTTTTATATTATTTTAACCTAAAATTAAACAAAAAAACGGGACGCGATCATGCGCGCGCGCATGATGTAGAGACGCGCCGCGGCGCGTCTCTACGCGCGGCGCCGTACGGCGCCGCGCCGCGTCCCGTTTTTTATTTCAATTTTTTCTTTAATTCAACCAATACCTGCAACGCCTCAATCGGCGTCAAATTGTCCAAATCGATTTCTTTTATTTCTTTTTCGATTTTCGATTCTACCGCCGTCGAATTAAACAACTCTCCTTGCGCCGCATTGGACGCCACGTCCACTTCCCTATCCTTTTCGAGTTTATGCAAAACCTCATTGGCGCGATCCGTTATTTCAACGGGCAATCCGGCCAATTTCGCCACCTCAATGCCGTAACTTTTATTGACCCCGCCTTTTAAAACTTTTCTTAAAAAAATAACTCTGCCGTTGTCTTCGGTGACCGCGACGGAATAATTTTGCGCTTTTTTCAAACCTTCAACCAATTCAATCAATTCATGATAATGCGTGGCGAACAAAGTGAACGCTCCCACGTTATTATGAATATATTCCACGATCGCCCAAGCAATACCCACTCCGTCGTACGTTGAAGTGCCGCGACCCAGCTCGTCCAAAATTATCAAACTGTTTTTCGTGGCGTTATTTAAAATATTGGCGGCCTCTTCCATTTCCACCATGAAGGTGGATCGGCCGCGAACCAAATTATCCGCGGCGCCCACTCTGGTAAAGATGCGATCGACCGCGCCGATTGTCGCGCTCTCAGCCGGCACGAAAGAGCCGATTTGCGCCAACAAAACGATCAAAGCCGTTTGCCGCAAAAAGCTGGATTTGCCGCTCATGTTCGGCCCGGTCAACAAAATGAATTCATGAGTCTCATGATCCAAAAAAACGTCATTGGGCACGAACGCGTCGGAAACGAATTTTTCAATCACCGGATGGCGGCCGTTTTTTATTTCAATGAATTTTTTCGAAGACATCTCCGGCCGGACATAATTTTCAGCCGCGGCCAAAACGGCCAAGCCGAGCAAGACGTCAAGAACGGCCACGCAAACCGCGGTTTTTTGAATTTCAGAAAAATATTTAATCGCTTCATCTCTGGCCTCTAAAAAAATATCATATTCCATCTTTTTTATTTTCTCTTCCGCTCCCAAAACTTTTTCTTCGTATTCCTTCAGCTCCGGAGTGATATAGCGCTCGGAATTCACCAGCGTCTGCTTTCGAATGTAATCGTCCGGAACCGACGCTTGATTGGCCTTACTGACTTCAATGAAATATCCGAAAACATGATTGTATTTTATTTTCAGCGTCCTGATGCCCGTTTTCTCCGCCTCTTTTTGCTGAAGCCGTCCGATCCAATCCTTGGCATTGGTTGAAATCGAACGCAATTCGTCCAATTCTTTATTAAACCCTTCTTTAATCATTCCACCTTCGGTAATTATGGCCGGCGGCTCTTCAATGAAAACTTTATCCAAAAAAAGAACCAGATCCGTATGCTCTGAAGCGTTTTCATAAATTTCCGACAGCAGTTCCGATTTGCAATCCGCCAAAGACTGCTTCAATTTGGGAATTTGGCGCAAGCTGTTTTTCAGCGCCACCAAATCTCTGGCAGTGGCGCGCCGGCAGCCGATTCTGCCCAAGAGCCGCTCGATGTCAGCCACGTTTTTCAGGGTCTCAGCCAGTCTTTTTTGTTTGGAAATGTCTTTGACCATTTCTTCAACTGAAAAATGACGTCGCTCGATTTCGTTTTTTTTCAGCAACGGATATCGTAGCCACGACCTTAGCATTCTGCCGCCCATGGCCGTTTGCGTGCGATCGATCACGGACAACAAATCTCCGCCTTGTTCGAAATCAACTGCCCGGCCGAAAATCTCCAAATTTCTGATGGTGGCTTCATCCAAGACCATGCGGTCTTTGAAATTGTAAAGCGTGATTTTGGTGATATGTTCCAAATTCGTTTTCTGGGTTTCAATCAAATATCCGAGCAAATTCGCGGCCGCCGCGACGCCGACTTTCAAAAATCCGATGCCGAAACTATCCAGACTTTGAATCTTAAAATGCTTTTTGAGAAATTCCGCCGGATCTTCATAATTGGGAATCTGAAACGGATTGACCGTTTTCAATTTGGAAATCAGCCGCTGGTGATCGGAATTGTTGTAAACGCTCGGCGAGACAATGGCTTCGGATGGCGACAGCCTGAACAATTCATTTTCCACCAAATCCGAATCGTCGAATTCGCCGACTTTGAATTCGCCCGTGGTCAGATCGCAAATGGCCAGCCCCCATTTTCGCGCCGAATAAACCAAAGCGACCAAGTAGTTATTTGATTTATTATCCAAAATATTATTGTCGAGCGTGGTGCCCGGCGTGACAATCCTAACCACTTGCCTTTTGACAATGCCCGGCAAGGATGGGTCTGACAGCTGTTCGCAGATGGCCACTTTTTTGCCGGCTTTGGTCAATTTCGACAAATAGCCGTCGAGAGCGTGATACGGCACGCCGCACATGGGCGTTTCATTATCCGTGCCTTTGTTTCTGGCGGTCAAGGTGATATTTAAAATTTTCGAAGCTTCAATGGCGTCCGGTCCGAACATTTCGTAAAAATCGCCCAGCCGAAAAAACAAAATCGCGTCTTCGTGTTTTTTCTTGATGTCATTGTATTGTTTTAGCATTGGAGTTTCAGGCATACGGCATGAATCATGGAACATGGAGCATGGAACATAACAATATTAAGTTGATCCATGATCTATGATATGTGATACGTGATATGTGATCCATGATTAAACATCTTATCAAATTATTTCAAAAAAACAAAAAAGCCCGCAAAACGCGGCTTAATTCTTTTTTTGTCATTTATTACATACTCCGGCAACCGAAATTTATTCTTTTAAAAACTCCCCAAACACGGTCACTTCCATTTTTGCATTATAATCTTTAGCCGTGTCAGCATCAAAATAGACATTTTCAAATTCTTCATCGCCGAATTCTCCGTTGGGCGATTCCAACAAATCTTCCACCAAAGTCTCCTTAAGCGGGCTGAATTTATAATCGTTCAGGTCAACGTTTTCCATGGAGCCGTCCTTTAGATACTTGATGCCGCAATCATGAAACAAACCGCCGATCACCTGCGCCCAGCGGCCATTGATTTTTATCACGTCAAGCGTGTCTGGCATTGGTTTCTTTTCCTTTTGTTCAATATTGGGTTGTTCAAAATCTCCCGGCATATTTTTATTAAAATTTACAACGCTACTCCAGCGCCGCCTAAATTCTTCTGACGCCAGAAAAACTCATTTACTCTTATAATTATCGAGATCACAACAATTTGAATGAATTTAAAATTGAAAGAATCACCGCCTCATCAAAATAATTGATTTTTCTTTTTGTTTGCATGGCCATCGATAAAACTAATTTTTTTTCAGGGATCATTTCAAAAACAATCACTTGATTTTTACCGGATTCGGCATCATAAGCATAAGACTTAAAAATATGCTCATCGACTACGCATTTATCGACGATTTTATCTTTTAACTCTATTTCGCATAATTCATCAAACAATCCATTAACTGAATCGGGGCTCGACAAGCTTAACTCGTCAGACTCCAAACCAATTGACTCAGCATACTCAAGAAACTTGGTGAAATCGAGGTCAAAAGATAAATCAAATTTTGTAAATTCGGATACGCTTACATCCTGAAAACTGGCCCACTTGTCACTGATGGAAACAAAGCGGCCGGCTCCTAAATATTCCTCCATCCAAAGAGGCAAATCTATCTGAAATTGAATATTATTATTCGTTTGGCTATATGGCTTGCTGTAAATACTAAATTCATTTTTAAATATCTCTCCGTCGCCAAAGGATTTCAATTCCGCATCATATGGAATAAAAATCTCCAAATCACGACAACCACCCCCGGCTTGATCTCCAAACCTTCTGGCAAAATAATCTCGGGATTCGCAAATTACCTTATACTTTTCAGTTATACCATTGCCATCAATCGAAGCCCTGAGAAAATCCAACCCCGTGTCGCTTTCCCAAAGATATTCTTTTTCATGCAAATAACCCTTTGGAATCGCCAAGTCACCAAATTCATTATTCCCTAAATACGCAAAGACTGCGTAACCGGCTGACCCATTCCATGGTTGACATTTGCTTGTCAATAATTCTTCAGTGGAATCGTCGCCCAAATTCACGACATCAAACGCACAAAACTCGGAATCCGCAGTGCCGCCGATATTTGTCGCTTCATCTTTTTTTATTTGTTTCCAGCCGTCTTCTTCCCACCTGTAAACTTCCACATATTGAATTTTACGCTTGTCATTCGCTCGAACAATTACGTCATCTACAATATATTGAATCGCCTTTTCCATTATACCATCCCCGTCAAGATCAAAATTCTTTTCAACCAAATTATGGGATCTCTCCGATATATAGTCTTTGGCACTAAAATCATCAGGTGTAGAAATAAATGAAGGAGCAACATTCTCCACCGCGTCCTCAGACGTTTGAATAATATTTGAGTTATCCAAAACACTCTGACCATCTTTATCAGATTTTGATAAATCAACATTTTCATTCGAACAGGAAACAAGAAACAGCAAAAAAATAATAGTGATTACGGATTTGATGGCGTATTTAATTTTCATAAAATTATTGATAAAACTGACTCGATTCACTTACTCCAGCGCCGCCTTAATCCTTCTCGCCACGCTTGAGCGGAAAGGCAAGCTTTCCGCTGGGTTAAGGCATTTTTGTTTCATGCTACATGTTTCATGTTCCATGATTATTCCAGCACCGCCTTAATCCTCCTCACCCCGGCCGAACTCGATTCTTCTTTTTTAATTCTGAACTTGCCCAGCTCGCCCGTATGCGTCACATGCGGGCCTCCGCAGATTTCGCGGGAGAAAATATCATCGCCTTCGCCAACCGTGTACACTTTCACTTTCTCCCCGTACTTTGATTCAAAAACTCCCATGGCTCCGATTTTTTTCGCTTCATCCAAAGTAATTTCTTCGCATGACACCGGATAATCTTTTTCAATCGCTTCATTGACGTTTTTTTCAACCTCGGCCTTTTGCTCATCAGTCATTTTTTCATTATGCGAAAAATCAAATCTCAATCGCTCGGGAGTGATATTGGAACCTTTTTGAAACACTTCATTGCCCAAAACTTTTCGCAAGGCGGCCAGCATCAAGTGCGCGGCCGTGTGCAGGCGCTTGGTTTCTTCGGACGCGTCGGCCAAACCGCCTTTGAACCTGCCGGCTGACGCGGTTTTTGATAATTCCTGATGTTTTTTGAATTCTTCGGCGAATTCTTTTTCATCTATTTCAATGCCGATTTCTTTGGCCATTTCGCTAGTCATTTCCAAGGGAAAGCCATATGTTGAAAATAAAATGAAAGCTTCTTTGCCGGAAATATTTTTATCCTTGGCCATTTTGGAAAATTCCCGTTCGCCTTTTTCCAAAGTCATTCGAAACTTTTCTTCTTCTTTTTTAAGTTCATCGAAAATCTCCGCTTCCCTATTTTTCAATTCAACGTAAGGATCGGAGATCAAATCAACAACCACGCTCGCCACCTCGGCCGTGAAATTTCGCTCAATGCCCAGCTGTTTGGCTTGACGAATAGCTCGCCTAATCAATCTTCGCAAAATATAACCTTGATCGACGTTGGACGGCGCCACGGCGTGGTCATCGCCCAAAATCATGACCGAGGCTTTAAGGTGATCAGCAATGATTCTCATCGAAACGGTTATCTTTTCGCTCTCATCATATTTTTTCCCTGACAATGCTTCAATTTTTTCAATGATCGGCCAAAAAAGTTCTGTTCGATAATTATCGTCAAAACCGTTCATCACGGCCAAAGTTCGCTCCAGCCCCATGCCGGTGTCAACGTTCTTTTGAATCAATTGCTCGTAATTTCCATCAGCGGTTTTATTGTATTGCATGAAAACATCATTCCAGATTTCCACCCAATTTTTCTCGTCGGTTTGAGGATTGCTGTCCTTTGACGGATTGCCCTCGCCGATGAAATAAAACATTTCCGTGTCAGGACCGCACGGACCTGTCTCGCCTGCCGGTCCCCACCAATTGTCTTTTTTCCCCAAAAAAACTATTTTGTGGTCTGCTAAGCCCAAATTTTTCCAAACGCCGGCGGACTCATCGTCTTTGGGAGAGTTATCGTCGCCTTCAAAGCAAGTGATTGCCAATTTTTCAAGCGGCAAGCCCAGCCATTTTTTATCAGTTAAAAATTCAAAGCTCCATTCGATCGCTTCTTTTTTAAAATAATCGCCGAGCGACCAATTGCCGAGCATTTCAAAAAAAGTGTGGTGAAACGCGTCGCCGACTTCGTCGATATCGTCGGTTCTGACGCATTTTTGAAAATCAACCAGACGCTGGCCCTGCGCGTGAGATTCGCCCATCAAATAAGGTACAAGCGGGTGCATGCCGGCCGTGGTGAATAAAACGGTCGGGTCGTTTTCCGGGATCAGCGAAGCTGAAGCGACTTGTTTGTGGCCTTTACTGACGAAAAATTCAATGTATTTTCGCCTGAGTTCTGAAGCTGTGATTTTATTCATATTCATATAATTTCTACCCCACTTGCTTGCCCGCAGTAGCATTAGCGAAGGCAAGAGTTGGCGATATCCAAAACTGACTTGGGGTCAGGCGGAATTCGTTTATAATTAGCTATTTCATCCGACTAAAGTCGGGTGGAATTTATTTATACTCGGCAATTGCATCCATTTTACCCAATTTATCATTTTTTTTCAAATCAAAAAGCGGAAAATGAGATTCCCCGCTAGTTTTCATCGGGATTGATCCTTTCCACGGTTTTCAGAACAAACCGCGACGGATTACCGTTATATATTCTCAGAAGGACGAAGCGCCATCCGACCTTTTCTTTATACTCGACCGGCTGACAGGCGTTGTTGATCATTCTGATGAAGCGGTGGTCTTCAGGCATACTCGCCGAGATCGAATCTCCAAGCAATCGGGCGAGCGCTTCGACCGCTACCAATGCGTTCGAGTATTTTCGCCCCAATTTCTCGGAGCGCCTCATGTACTGGTTTCGCGCGTGTCGAGTGATCCTGACTCGATCCACCCAACTGTCCCAGCGCTTGAACTGGAATGAGAGGATCTCAACGACCAAACCCGGACGCAAGCAGAAGATAAGAATCATCTGCTCGGACTCGGCCGAATATATCTGCTTTCTAGCGCTTATAGTCTGCCAGGGGCAATTCGCGAGAAAGCCGGCCAAACCGACCTTGCCGCGATGCCTGAGCAGAGTAAGCGGGGGCACCAGCGCTCCAAAAAGAACTTTGCTGCCGATGTACATCATCCTCTTTAACCGATTGTCCAAAAGGACAACAGGCGGCCGTCGAGGAACGATCGTGGCTCTCGTCGGTTCCTCCATATCTTCCAACTGCTGCGCCACCATCTTAGGCCTCCTTTCCGCCGTTTCTGTGAAGAATATATAGTACCTAATATTTGAAAATTTGTCAATGATGTGTCAATCCCCGATCACGCCCCCGCCCAGCCTTCGCCCTTCCGCCTTCGCATTAAGCTTCGGCGGACAAGTTGGGCTTCGGCTGGCACGCCAGCCCATTTAATTTATTAAATCACTGTACCTCCTAAAACTTCTTTACCTTTCCAAAAAACAATTGACTGTCCGGGCGTGACCGCCCACTGGGGCTTTTTAAATTCCACAAAATATCCGTCTTTATCCTTTGAAATCACCACTGCTGTTTCCGGACTGGCGTAGCGGATTTTCGCCGTGCATTTTAGCGGGAACGCTCCATCGCGCGTTCCTGCGAGCCATTGAATATTTTTCAACTTTAATCTTTCAAATTTCAACTTCTCATGGTTTTTATCTTTGGTCACGTACAAAACGTTGTCTTTATCATCTTTTTCAACCACAAAATACGGCCCTCCGGCCAGCCCGATGCCCTTTCTCTGGCCGATGGTGTACAAAGCCAGTCCTTTATGCTCGCCCAAAACTTTTTTCGAATCAATGTCTTTTATTTCCCCCGGTTTCAATTCCAAATAATCCGCCAGAAATTCTTGCAAATCACCTGACGGCACGAAACAGACTTCCTGCGATTCTCTTTTCGCGGCCGTGGGCAAACCGTTTTTGGCCGCGATTTTTCTAACCTTTGGCTTGGTCAAATGCCCGACCGGGAACATTATTTTTGAAAGCTGTTTCTGATTCAAACGATACAGAAAATAAGACTGGTCTTTTTCCTTGTCTTTTCCTTTATATAAATGATATTGATCGCCTTTCTTTTTTACCTGCGAGTAGTGGCCGGTGGCCAAGTGAGTGGCGCCGAGCTTTTCAACCTTGTCCAAAAGCTCGCCGAACTTTATAAACTGATTGCAACGAACGCACGGATTGGGCGTTTTGCCCGCATTGTATTCGAGCAAAAAATTGTCCACCACTTTTTCTTTGAACGGCATTTGCAAATTAACCACGTAAAAAGGAATGCCGAGCATGTCGCAAACGCGTTTGGCGTCGTCTCGCGATTCTTTGGAGCAACAAATATTCTCTCGGACTTTTTCCCCGTCTTCTTTCGACCAAAATTTCGCAAACACCCCGAACACGTCATACCCCTTTTTCTTCAATAAAAAAGCGGCCACGCTGGAATCAACGCCGCCGGAAAGGGCCACCGCTATCTTTGGTTTTGAATTTGAAGACATAATCATTCTTTTTCAATGGCCGTCATGACGTCGCCGGGACTTTTGTATTTGGGAATCACTCCCTCGGCTTGCAATTCAGCCGCTATTTTCACGGCTTTGTCCCGATCGCATGAATACGACAAGTATTCCGAATAGCCTTTTTTGCTTATAGCGGACAAAACCGCCTCGGGTAAATACGGCGTGCCGGACATTTTTTGCAAATAATCTTTAAATTGTTGAGGAGTTATTTTCATATTACAAATTATGGAGGGCTTATTAGCTGATCAGCTTGTAGCTTATTAGGTGGATTTAAGGCCACCTACAAGCTAACAAGCTACAACCTACCACCTTTAATTATTTCAAAAAATGACTTAACAATTCGTAGACCTCATCATAATTTTTGCTGATGTCCGAACCCAGCACCAGAGAAATCACTTCCCTTCCTTGTCCTCGAGCCTTGCTGATCAGGCATCTGCCCGCTTCTTCCGTGTAACCGGTCTTTCCGCCGAGAAGATACAAATCGCGGTCAACCAATTTATTTGTATTTTCTATCCAGATTATTTTATCGCCTTCTGCCGTTTTTATTTTCACCGGATATTTTTTCAAGGTGGTGGCTTCCAAAAATTCGAATTTGGAAAAAGCCGCTCGGCTGATTTTCGCCAAATCTCTGGCCGTGGACAGATTATATTCGGACAAACCGGTCGGCTCGATAAAACCGGTATTGAGCGCGCCCAGTTCCTTGGCTTTTTGGTTCATCAACGCGACGAATTCGGTTTCGGACAAACCGGTCGAACGCATCAGCGCCCGCGCCGCATTGTTTTTTGAAGCCAGCAATGTGGCCATGAACAAATCTTTGATATTGATGCTGTCCCCGGCAACCACGTTCAATCCGGCGCCGCCGACATTATCCGATTCGACGAAGTTCGCCCGATCTCCCCAACCCGGATTGTGATCAAGAAAAACGAGCGCCGTGATCAATTTGCTGATGCTGGCGATCGGCCGAATTTGATCAATATTTTTCCCATAAAGAATTTCTCCGGTCTTGGCGTCAATGCTGATGGCCGACTCAGCCGTCAATTCAGGCTGATAATCGGTCGTGTCCTCCAAAACGACAATGCTGGCCGCGGGCACGGGCGACCAGGCGTTGATTCTGTTGTCATCCCACCGCGTTTCAGACTTCAAAGCTCGCCAAATTTGCCTTGATTTGTCGAAGAAATAAAGGCTTTTCGGCTGACGGCTGTCACCTTGAAATTTCAATGAAAGCAGCACCGGTTTTGACAAAAAACCGCTTTGCCCGGCATTGACTTCGTACCAATAAAAATTGCTGACCGCTTTTTTTCCGCTCGGAATGGCCATCACTTGCTCTGCCCACATTTTCACTTCCAGCGGGGAAAAAAACTGACTCGGAAAAATAGGCAGCCAAAAATTATCATCGAAACTTTTGACGGAATACCCGGACTTCAGAGTATTTTGATCGAATTTTACAATTCGTTCCCCTGTCGCGACGGTCAAAGACGGCCATAACAGCAAGCCGGCCAAAATAAGGATTGCCGATTTTTTCATATTTTGTTTTTATTTTTTTTCGATTTATTATTCTTGAATCAATTCGAGCGTTTGATACATCTGATTTACCGTTTTCCCCGATCCGGCCAAATACAAATCATAATCGCTGTCCGGCAAATCAAGGAACGCTTTGGTCATTGGCGCGCCGTCAACGGCCGAAGTGTCATCGTAAACGGTCAGCACCAGACCGCTCGGCAAAACTTTTTTTGAAATATTTTCATCGGCGAGCGCGGGCCTGGGAATATCTTTCTGCAAAACCAAGTCAACCGACTCGCCGTTTCTGGAAAAAGTCACGTTTAGCGCCGCGTGTCCGACATCGACAGCTTCTTCTTTGACTTGCCAGCCGGCCGGATATTGCATTTTGAAGCCGAATTGATTATTCTCGTAATTTTTCCAAACATCGGTTTTCACTCCCTCAATGTAATATTCCAAGACACGAAGTTTAAAATTTTTCTTATCGGTAAAGGAGCCCAAAATATTGGCTTCTCGACCCAAATACTGACCGGCTATTTCCGGGGTCACCGAACCTTCGAGCAATAAATGGTCGCCGTTTTCCTGAAGCAAATACAAATTGTTCAAAGTCTGAAAAAGGCGGCCTTGCTTCCAAACTTGTATTTGTTTGACTTCAAACAAACCCGACTCATTGAAATCGCCAGTAATCGTCACCTTATTATCGATCAAATCGGTCAAAGAATCGTCTAAAGCCAAAGGAATTTCTTCTCCCTCGGAAATAAAAATCAAGTTTTCTCCGTCCGTGGCGATCACTCCCTCCTTAACCGCGTTTTGCTCGGTCGTATTATCTTCGCTCGCGACTTCATTTGAAACCTTCGGATTCTCCGACGCGGGTTCGTCATGAAAGGAGATTTTCTTTTGACAGCCGGCCAATGAAAAAACGACTACAATCACGAAAATCGAAATAAAAAGCTTTTTCATATTATTTCCATTATGAATCTTAATTTCATTATCATTTTAGCAATATTTTAATTTTTTTTCAATGTTAGAACGCGACGCGGCCGACGACGTCGCGTAAAACAAAAACAGGCCCAATCAAGGCCCGTTTTACAAACAAAAAAATCGATTATTATTGAAAACCTTTTTCCGTTAAAATATGCTGCCCCTTGTCCAACCCTTGCGTGCCCTTTTCCAAATAAAACAGCACGGAGAAACTCTCATCGTTCAAAACACTGAACGCGTAATCACAATCCTTTCCAAAAGTTTGAACGCACGAAAGGCCCTTTGAAGCCGGATCTTTCAATTGGCTGATATTGTTTATCAATTTGACGACTTCTTCTCCCCGGCAGTCCGCCACCAAAGCGCCTTCCTGGCAGGTCTGCCCGTTGTAGGAACCTGTTTGATTGTAAATGATTTTCATCGCGCTTCGAATAATATTCATGTCTTCGATCCGACGATTGTCGCGCGTCTTTTTTTGCGCGCCGTTCACGCCCAAACTGGCCAGCGTGGCCAAGATGCCGATGACCGCGGTCGCGATGATTATTTCGATCAAAGTGAATTTTTTATTATCCATATGTTGATTTTATTGAAAGCTAAACTTCTCCGCCTTGCATGGCCAGACCGATGGCGATTGAAAATCTGGGACCGATTTTGAATAATATGTCTTTTAAATCTTCCGGGTATATTATTCTCGCCCAAGGATTGCCGATGAACGTTTTGATATTCAAATTCTCAGTGAAATACCCGCCCAACCCCGGAACGTACGCGCTGCCGCCGGTCAAAATGATTTTGTCCACTCTTTTATTTTTATTTTCCGACTGTCTCAAAAACGAATCGATCACGAACCTAACTTCGTTCAAGATGGGCTCGAACATTTTTTGCAAATTGAGCGGCACGTTCTTTTGCATTTCCGGCTTGGCCGCGAGATCGCGTTTGAGTTGTTCGGCCTGCGAGACATCTATATTCAAAATCTTCGCGATTTCTTTGGTGATATCCAAACCGCCGACATTGACGCTGCGATCATAATGCGGCACGCACATGTCCACCACGCTGATGTCCGTGCTGACCGCTCCCACGTCCACGAGCAACATGGTTGATTTGTCTTTTCCGGTCAGCGCCCTGATCATGGCGAAGCTCTCGGTCTCCAAGCTGACCAAATTCAAACCGGCTTTTTTGAAAATATCTATGTATTTTTGAATCAAAACTTTGCTGGCGGCCGTGATTAAAATTTTCAAATTCACGATTTCACCGCTCTTTTTATTTTTCAGTTCATCAACATCTCCCACGATTTTCCAATCCAGCACCATGTCGTCGAGCGGCATGGGCAAAATCTTCACCGCCTCCTTTTCCACAGCGCTTGAAATTTTATCTTTGGAACCGAGTTCCTTGGCATCGATTCCCTGAACGCTGATGATTGAGCTGAAAACCATGGGCGCCGGCAAAGCGGTGTAGGTTTGAGTGGCTAAAATCCCCGAGGTCTCTAATATTTTTTTGATTATTTTAGCCGCTTCCTCGGGCTGATCGATATAATTTTCCTTTTTGGCGTGAGTTGATCTTTCAAGATATCCGTAATTTTCCAATTTCAATCTTCCTTCTTCACTCGAAAGCTCCACCAGCTTGATGCTGCTGCCGCCGATGTCCACTCCCAAAAAATTTTTGCTCTTTTTTCCACCGAATAATGCCATATTAAAAAATCAATTATTTGCTGAATTACATTATATCACAAATGAATGGCGTTTTAAAATTCCGGCCAAGGCCTCTTCAATCATTATTTCTTTTTAGACTTTTTGCCGACGACAAACAGAAAAATCAAACTGCCGACAACATAGGTGCCCAGAGGGGCCCAAAGACCCAAAACCTGCATAATCGTGAAATTCGCGTCAGTGATTTCCTCAACGCTTTCAATCGGCCTCAGCACAATGGCGTCTTTGTCCAAATTCAGTTTTATTCTGGCCTCCTTATTGGCGTCATTGAAAACTTTCAAATATTCTTTCTTTTCGTAATCCAAAACTTTTACGCCGGAAACAAAATTAATGGGCTGATCGGAATCTTGGCCCAAATAATACGCCAAGCCGTCCGTTTTTTCCAAATCCGAACAATCTTTGGCCCACTGCGAGCCCAAAAGAACGGACACCGAATCTTTGGAAGAGAAATCAGCTCCCACGATCGGAAAAGCGACCGTATAAAATTCCTGACAAACCGGCTCAACATTTTTAAAAAAATTCTTATCATAAACGCCTCTGGCCAAATCGCTTCGAACCATGGCGTCATTGAATTCGAAAAGTTTGCTGTCTTTGAAATCAAGCGCTTCATTGACGCTGATCGGGCCGACACGGCCGTTTTTCAGCATTTCATAAGCGTCAACGCTGGTGACGCTGAAGGCCACGGAGAAAAAAACTCCTACGGCCAGGCCGACCAAGCCCAAAGCTCCCAAATTTCTGGCAATCGCCGGACCGATAATCAACAAAACGAGAATCGAACCCAAAAGCAAGAGGACGAACGCGTACACCGTGGTGGCGCCGGCCAAAAAATACAATTCGACGAAAAACAACATCCAGCCGAACATCACCAGCAAGCCGCCGAAAAATGATTTTAAAAATTTCCTCCTGGTCATATCTATTTTTTTTCCTCGGCCCGCCGGTCAAGCGCCGAATTGACCAAAGCGTCCGCTTTTTTATTTTTTTCCCGAGGCACATGATGAAAAACAACTTTTTTGAAATCATGAACCAAATTCCAAATTTTAATGAATTGCGCGGCCAGATCTTTATCCTTGACCTTGTACTCGCCGTTCAATTGCTTAACCACCAATTCGCTGTCCAAATAACAATTCACTTCTTCCGGCTTTAAATCTTTGGCATAAGCCAAACCGGCCAAAAGCGCTTGGTATTCAGCTTGATTGTTGGTGGTCTCGCCGATATATCGGCTGATTTTTTTAATCGATTTGCCGGTGTCGTTTTCAATAATAACTCCGATGGCCGCCGGACCCGGATTGCCTCTGGCTCCGCCGTCGGAAAAAATCACTATTTTCATATCATCTCAGGACAATTATAAAATATTTCTGGCGCCGGACAAATAATTCAAAAACACCTTTAGAATCATGGCGTCGGTCATGAATTCTATGGGCGCCAGGTTGTCCGTCAAAATCATCTCCTCATCGAATCCGCCCAACTCAATTACATTATATAACTTTTCTTTGTATTTTTCTAAATTTTCATCAACATCCGCGCCGCTCAGATCAAAATTCATTTCTTTATCCGAGGCAAACACCAAATAATTGTAAGTTCCCTCGATCGGCAAAACCTTGACTTGCGCGTAATTTTTGCGAATGGTCTGCGAAATTTTCTGTAAAAGTTCGGACGACCAGCCCGCCGCGTTGATATTCATGGCCAAGATGCCTCCTTCATTCAATCTCGTTTTGGTCGATTGAAAAAATTCGTCGGTCGTCAAATGAAACGGAATAAAAAGCTGTTTGGAATACGCGTCAATGATCATGTAATCGTATTTTTTGTCGGTTTGGTTTAAAAAAACCCGGCCGTCGCGTACGATTTTATTTATTTCCGGCTCGTTTAAATCAAAATATTTTTCAGCCGCGCCGAGCACTTCCTTGTCTATTTCAACCAAATCGATATTGACTTTCGGCCTCCAAAAGCTGACCAACTGCTTGGCGGCCGTGCCGCCTCCCCCGCCGATCATCAAAAAATTTTTATCCGCATCTTCTTGGCCGTTCAAGTATGGCAGCAAGTTGAAAAAATCATAATAACTGTCTCCGGTCAAAAAATGCGGCCGGTCGAAATTAATGTATGATTGGACTCCGGAACCGTCATTGAACTGCAAAAACCGCCATCCGTCTTTTTCACTGACCCAAACATATTGATAAGGCGTTTCTTTTTCGAAAATAATATTCTTCTCGGGCGCGGCCAAAGCCGGGCGGACGAGGAAAAGAAAATAAACCATCAAGGGCAAAATAAAAACCAAGGCCAACAGTTTGTATTTTTTAGGAAAATACAGTCCGGCCAAAATTATCAGCGTCGCCGCGCAAATAAGCACGGTTTGCATGCTGCCCAAAAATGGCACGGTGACGAAAGTGGAAGCGAACACTCCGAAGATGCTGCCCAAAGTCGACCAAGCGAAAATATTGCCCGCTGTTTTGCCCGTGGTTTCCACGCTCGAATTGACGATTCGGATGACAAACGGGGAAGACATGCCCAAAATAATCAGCGGACAGGCCAAGGCGAACAAAATCAGCCAAAAGTTGGCCAAGGCGAACAAAAACATTGAAGAAACATTGAGCGCGTTCAAAAAGAAAACCGCCATGGGTTTGAAAAACAATGGCAAAAACGATAAAAAAAGGCCGCAGAAAAAAACCGCGCCCGCCAAGACCGGAAGTTCCGGCCGCTTATCCGCCAATTTTCCGCCCAGCCAGTAACCTATGGCCAAAGCGATCATGACCACGGCGATGATATTGCCCCAAACGAAAATCGAGGTGCCGAAATACGGAGCGATCAGTCTGGACGCGGTCAATTCGACGGCCATGATTACGGCGCCGGTTATGAATACGAAAAAATTGGCTGAGAGTTTGGACATAATTTATAGGGCTATTTAGGGGGCTACGGGGCAAAGAAGTAAATAAGGCAATAAGACAAACTAAAAAATCTAAATCTTGATTAAACTTTAAAAACGTTACGGATCCTTGAATTTTATTTTTTTACATTATTCAGTAACTTAATAATTTAAAATAATAATTTTTTAAACCGCCCTCTTTTTATCTATCGCCTTCTAAACATCTCAAGCCTTATCTAGCCCTCTTAAGCCTTCTTCTTCATATCAACTATCTTCATCTGCAAATCAAACCGCCCGTTCCATTGACTGTCGCTTAACTCCACTATAACACAAAGTTTGTCTCCCGGCTTTATTTTACCGACGAAATTGGGCGCGATGCCAAAACCGATCATTTTTTTAACAAAAGGCAGGTCTCCTCTAACCGATAATTTCAAATGCTTGCCTGTTTTCCCCACGGATTCATAACTGATCAATTCAACGTCATTGACGAGAAAGCGAGGCTTGGAATTGCCTTCTCCGAAAGGTTCCAGCGCTTCGATCTCGCGGCACAGCGATTCGTTCATTTCTTCGAGCGGAATCTGAGCGTCAATATTTATTATCGCCGAAGTATCGACATCTTCAAGTTTTGAACCCGCAAAAAGAGACAGTTTTTCACGAAAAAACACCAAGTGTTGTTCGCTGATGATCGTAAAACCGCAAGCTTGGGCGTGACCGCCGAAACGACTCAAATGCTCGGTCACTTCAAGCAAGGCTTTGGTGATATTGAAATTGGCCACGCTTCGCCCGGATCCGACGATTTGATCTTTGACTTTGGTCATGACCATGGTAGGCGCGCCCAGCTCGTCCGTTAATTTGCCGGCCACCAGTCCGACCACGCCGGCCGACCAATTTTCGCCGTAAGCGAAAAATATTTTCGATTCCTTTTGAGTTTTTATCTGCGCCCTGGCTTCGCCGACTATTTGCTCGGTAATTTGCTGGCGTTCCGTATTAATGCTGTTCAAAAGACCGGATAAATGCGCGGCTCGATCATGATCCTTGGTGGTCAAAAGCTCAAACGACAAATTGGCGTGGGACAATCTGCCGGCCGCGTTCAGACGCGGCCCGATAATAAAACCGATGGTTTGAGTATCTATTTTGGAAATATCGATTCTGGATTGCTTAAAAAGTTCAAGCAAACCGGGACGCCTCGTTTTTCTCAAAACGATCAGACCGTATTTGGTCAAAGCCCTGTTCTCGCCGATTAGCGGCGCGATATCCGCCACCGTGCCGATGGCCACCAGATCAAGCAGCCATTTTTTCAAACCGCCCAAACCGCCGAAACAATCCAAATTCGATTTATCAAGCGGCAAAACATTGTTTTTTTCCTGATAATCCATTAAACCGCAAGACAATTTATAAGCTATGCCCGCGCCGGACAAATATTTGCAAGGATATGTGTCTTTTGCCAATTTCGGATCCAAAATGGCGTCCGCCTCAGGCAATTCGGGCGGGATCTCGTGATGATCCGTGACAATCACCTTCATGCCTTTTTCTTTGGCCAAAGCGACTTCCTTGACATTGCTGATGCCGCAATCGACCGTAATGATAAGATCGATTTTTTCTTGGCTGAATTTTTCAATGGTTTTGGCGTTAATGCCATAGCCGTCTTCTTCGCGGTGAGGCAAAAAAACTCCGACATCGGCTCCCAAAATCTTTAAGGTTTCATAAATCACGGCCGCGGAGGTGACGCCGTCCGCGTCATAATCTCCGTGAACAACTATTTTGTTCTTGTCTAAAATTGCCTGAACAACTATTTTAACCGCCTTTTCCATGTCTTTGAATAAAAACGGATCATGAATGTCGTTTTCATAATCAGATCTTAAAAAACGCTCAATGTCCTCTTGAGTTTTTATGCCTCTGCTGTATAATAATTGCAAAGCAATCAAAGAGACGTTTGTATCTTTATTCGCTTCAAGGAAGTCTTCGGGTGCCTTCTCGGCGATGACCCATTTCTTTTTCATATTTTACCTTTTTGATTCATGTTCCATGATTTATGTTTCATGATTCATGATACGTGATACATGAATATTAACCATTTTACTATGAACATAAAACAAAAACAACGCCTCGTTTGGGGCATACTGGTCGCGATCATGGTATTTTCCATGCTCCTGTGGACAATCGCGCCGGCTTTTTATTAAACAACGGCTAAACAAACAAAAAAAATTCCTCGATTTGAGGAATTTTTTTATTATATTCGCATCATTAGCGCAAAATTTGCATAATTCGTATAGGCTTATCGTTTCAGCACCGCGATGAACGCCTCAGGCGGAATATTCACCCTGCCTTTGCCCATGGCCATCATTTTCTTCTTGCCTTTCTTTTGCTTTTCCAAAAGTTTTGATTTTCTGGTCCAATCGCCGCCATATAAGTTAGCCGTAACATCCTTTTTCATGGCGGAAATTCTCTCGGCCGCGATGATTTTGCCGCCGACCGCGGCCTGCAATTTGATCACGAACATTTGCCGCGGAATGGATTCTTTCAGTTTTTGCACGATTTTCTTGCCTTCCTTGAACGCCTCGTCGCGATAAACAATGGTGGAAAACGCGTCCACTTTTTCTTCGGCGATCAAAATGTCCAATTTGACCACGTCGGTCGATTCATAATGAGCGAGTTCGTAATTCATGGAAGCGTAACCCGAGCTGACCGTTTTCAATTGATCGTAAAAATCAACGATCACTTTGGCCAGCGGCATGCGGTAATGCAAAAGCGCGGTGCTGTCATCAATATATTCCGTATTCAAATACTCTCCTCTTTTATCCTGCACCAGCGACATGACATTGCCGATAAAATCTTTCGGCGAGATAATATCGACTTTCATGATCGGTTCCTCGACTTTCTCTGAGATCGAAACCTCCGGCAGGTCATTCGGGTTATTGATAATGTATTCGCGCTCGGACAATATTTGTTTCGGTTTGACGTCTTTGGGCATTTTATTACCCGGTCGCAAAGTAATTTTAAACGCCACGCTGGGCACGGTGACCATGATGTCCAGATTGAATTCTCGGCGCAGTCGTTCCTGAAATATTTCCAGATGAAGCAATCCCAAAAAACCGCAACGGAAACCAAGCCCGAGCACGGGCGAATTCTCCGGTTCGTAAACCAAAGCCGCGTCGTTTAATTTCAATTTGGAAACAGCTTCGCGCAAATCATTGAAGTCAGAACCTTCTTTGCAAAAAATACCGGCGTACACCATCGGTTTTACCTGCTTGTATCCCAGCAAAGGCCGGGGCGTCGGATTTTTCAGCGAAGTGATGGTATCTCCGACCTGGCACAATTCAATATCTTTCAACGCGGTGATTACGTAACCGACATCGCCCGCTTTCAGTTCCGACGCGACGGTCAAAGCCGGTTTCAATACGCCGACTTCGAGCGCTTCGCTTTCTTTGGCCGGGTTCATGAATAAAATTTTATCGCCTTGAGCCAATTTGCCGTTCATCACTCGTATATAAGCGACGACGCCTCTGTATTCATCATAAAACGAATCGAATATAAGCGCCTGCAATTTATCATCAACATTGCCCTTTGGCGCGGGCACTTTTTCAATGATCCGATCAAGCAATTCGAGCACGCCCTGGCCGGTTTTGCCGGAAACGAGCAAAATCTCGTCTTCCTGGCAACCGATCAAATTCATCAATTCTTTTTTCGTTTTTGCAATATCGGCGGCGGGCAAATCAATTTTATTTAGCACGGGAATGATTTCCAAATTCGATTCGAGCGCCAAATACAAATTCGTCAAAGTCTGGGCCTGCACGCCTTGCGTGGCGTCAACCAATAAAATCGCGCCTTCGACCGCGGCCAAGGATCGCGAAACTTCGTAGCTAAAATCAACGTGACCCGGAGTATCAATCAAATTCAAAATATAATCCTTGTACAACATCTGCGCTGGCTGAAGTTTAATGGTAATGCCGCGTTCGCGTTCAAGATCCATCGAATCCAAAATCTGCTCTTTCATTTTTCGTTTCTCAACAGTTCCGGTCAATTCCAAAAGCCGATCGGCCAGAGTGGATTTTCCGTGATCTATGTGAGCAATAATGCAGAAATTTCGGATGTTATTCATATATATAAACAAAGATTGAATGAATTTTAACACAATTTCCTATAAAAAACAAGGATGAAAAACCTGCCAATCAATTATTTAAAAAAAATTAAAGGCCCATTGATGTGATCGCCGGGCCGGGTGATGGTTCAGTCGCTATAGAAATATTCCTGAACAATCCTCGCGCTCCATCAGATGGTCAATGTTCAGAAGACCCTTGCGGGTTACGAAGGTTCCTCCGGTATCTCCGGGTCTGTGCGGGAAGCACAGAGAGAAGTTGAACACCTCCCTTTTTTTGCCGTAAAAATGACCTCCACTGATTTCGAACTCTCCGTTGAAACTCTTCGCCTTGTCTTCGAAGACAAGTCTGACAGGCTGTCCGTCGAATATGGCCAGTATCATGTCCCATCGGCCCGGACCGTTCACAATCTCCAGCGTGTTTTTGGGAGTCATCCGACGCCTCCTTGAATCAGCGGTTTCTTTATTGAGGCAGAAACCCGAGCCCCCTTATCCTTTGAGGACGACCTACCCATCCGAGGGAGTTCTCCCAAGCGGGATGACGCGGCCTGCTTGATTACAGCCGCGAATTGCCGTGCCGATCAGGCTCCAACGCCTCTTTGACCGAACAGTAGCCGTCAGCGACCAGCTCCGACAGCAGGAGCTCACGCTCGCCCCCGATTTCCCCCTCGAAAAACATATGGCTGACCGGCCGACCATCATCTTCGAGAAGCTGGATCACGGGATCGGATGCTTCCGGATCTTTCACCTGGACGCATCTGCTCCAACATCTTTCGCCCACGCAGATGATGGGCGGACTATGCCCGCAGAAAGAAAGCACTGCCCTAAAATCGCAGTGCGCGATCTTCTGGGCGACATTCCAATGCCTGCCAAAGATGGCCTCATCCGATCTGGCTTGTTCACTCATTTTTCCCCTCCTGAAGTGGGATTGCTATTGCCAAGGCCAGTCCACTGCGGGGATGTCACTTGAGTGTAAATCTGAGTGGTGCGAATATTCTGATGTCCCGAAAGCTCCTGGACATAGCGAATACTGACTCCGTTTTCGAGTAAATGGGTGGCAAAGCTGTGGCGGAGCGAATGAAAAGTGGCGTCTTTTTTTATATTCGTTTTCTTTAACGCTTTTTCAAATATCAGCTGGGCCGTTCGAGAAGTCAACTTCCCTCCCCTCTCGCTTTCAAAAACCAATTCGTCTTTGCCTTTGCCGGCGATCAAATTCAGTAGGTCATTTTTTAATTTTTCCGGAAAAATGGTCAGGCGATCTTTTCCGCCTTTAGCTTTTTTAACGTGAATGAATAATTGATTCAGATCCAAATCCTTAACCTTCAAATTTATCACCTCGCTCACTCGAAGGCCGGCGCCGTAAGCGATAGAAACCAATAATTTGTGTTTTTGATTATTGATGGTGTTCATTAACTCGGAAATTTCGGAGCGAGACAGAACCACGGGCAATTTTTTCGATCTTTTGGCGAATTTGATATCTATTTTTTGATCTGACTTGATTACCTCATGATAAAAATATTTGATGGAATTCAAATATAGATTCACGGTTTGCGAAGAAAACCCTTTATCATATTTTTTTAACAAAAATTCCTTAATGGATTGAATATCAAGTTGTTCAAAATCAAGCTTCTTGTAATTGAAATAATCTCGCAGGCATAAAAGATAGCTTTTGGTTGTTTTAGGACTGTAATTGCGCAATCGCAATTCAATCTTCACCGCGTCCAAATATTTTTGCATAAATTGAGATTTTTTGATAAAATTATATCCGGAACATAGAATAAATTTATCATAAATTCACATAACAAACAAAATCGGACGCATTATGCGAAATGTTTTCGCATAGAAACCAGTTAGGCAAAATGTGGCACAAATTTTTTAACTTTAATTCACATGAGTATGTCAATTGAACATCGAGAGAATCCTCCACAGAGAGAGCTAATAGTAACAACTGTCGATTTATCCAAAGGCTGGGATACCGAATCCATGCGCGATATTCTAATCGAACGGCTAAAAGAGCTTGGTATCTATCAGCCAAACCTGCTTTTTAGAGGTTTTGATGGTAATAAAATAGAAGTTATCAAACAACATGGGACAGACATTCCTGATGATACAGTTATTTTTTGCTCTACCGAAGGCCAACTTGTTGATGAATATGCAATGGAAGAATCAGCACTAGATTTTTCTTTAGGACAAGAAAAAGCAGGTTTGGCTGTATACGATGGGGCCAGACTCTTTAAAGATAGTAGTAAATATGGTTCAGGATATGAATACCAACCAAAAAAGGGAACCAGTTTTAAGGAGGCTCTTTTAGCCGTTCTGATTTTGGAGTAAAATTTGTGCCACACATCGCCTAACACGCAGTATGCGACTACGTTTTGCTCCGTTTCACTCCGCAAAACTCCGTCCATGTTTGCCCGTGGTAAGCTCCCGCTGGTCGCAAATTTTACCACGGGCAAACATCGCATACTGCGAAACGTTATGTGAAATGCATGTTTTACTTTTGGGCTATCGCCCAGCTCTAAAAAAGAATTTGAATTTTGTTTTTTTATTTATTAGAAAGGGGTATAAGGTTTTTTCTCCGCTCCGCTACGAAAACGATTTATTTATAAGGGGAAAACGAATACAATAACATTGCTTAACATGAAAAGAATTTATGCCAAAAATTAAGGATATACCAAAAATTGATCGCCCAAGAGAAAGGTTTCTAAAAAAAGGGGCTGACGCACTTTCAAAAAGTGATCTTTTGGCAATTCTTTTGGGTAGCGGAATTAAGGGGAAAAATGTTAGGCAGCTTTCTGAGAATATCATTAAAAAATTTGGTAAAAACTTTTTGAATATAACCGTTGATGATCTTTTGGAAATTTCAGGAATCGGACAAGCAAAAGCATTGCAAATCACTTCCGCGATTTCATTGGTAAAAAGATTTTACGACGAAAACAAAACCAACGAGATTGTTATAAAAAATTCTCAAGATATTTTATCCCTTACTTACGATTTAAGAGACAAGAAAAAAGAACATTTAGTTTGTCTTTATTTAAACGCACGAAATATTTTGTTGAGAAAAGAAGTTGTTAGTGTCGGTCTTTTAGATAAGGCATTATTACATCCGAGAGAAATTTTTTATCCTGCAACCGAGCTAAACGCCGCCAGCGTTATTTTGGTTCACAATCACCCTTCAGGCGATTCTTCACCAAGTGAAAAAGACAATCAAATTATTGAAAAAATCGTGCAGGCTGGCGAAATAATGGGGATACCAGTCATTGATTTTATTATTATTTCTCAAAACAATCATTGCAGTTTCTACGAGAAGTTAAATAAGCAAAAATCAAGTATCGATTATGTTGCAGACGGAATACAAGGAACTCTTTTTGCGATGCTTGAAACTGAGCGACCAACCTATGAAATAACCGCCGAAAAAATCCAAGAAAATTATTTTTATATCCCACAAGTAAAAGAAAACCATCTTCAATTACACAATCGCAGATATATTGGCAACAAACACAAGTTAATTGAATGGATTTTTTCTATAATAAATAAAGAATGCAGTGGAAATTCTTTTGCGGATATTTTTGCAGGAACGGGTGTTGTATCCGCTGTTGCAACCAAACACTTCGAAAAAGTTTTATTAAACGACTTTCTCCATTCAAATTACGCAATATATCGGGCTTTTTTTGGAAACGAGGCATGGGATAAAGTCAAAATCGATAACATTATTAAGAATTATAACAATATTTATGGCGATGACTTAGAAGAAAATTATTTTTCTAAAAATTTCGGTGGTAAATTTTTTAGTAAAAATTCAGCGAAAATCATCGGCTTTATTCGTGAAAATATAGAGGAAAACAGGAAAAACTTAACCGAAAGAGAATACTATATGTTGATCGCCTCATTGCTTTATACTGCCGATAAAATCGCCAACACAGTTGGACATTTTGACGCTTATTTCAAGAAGGAATTTGTAAATGATAGCTTTTTTATGAAACCGATTGATCCGATAGATACGCAAGAAATATCAATTTTTCAAGAAGATACAAACAATCTGGCAAAAAAAATAAATGCCGATGTCGTTTATATCGACCCACCCTACAACTCAAGACAATACAGCAGATTCTACCATGTGCTTGAAACATTAACTAAGTGGGATAAACCAATACTTTTTGGCGTAGCACTAAAACCAGAGCCAGAGAATATGAGCGACTACTGCCGAGCTAATGCCAAAGATAAATTTGCGGAACTCGTGAAAGACCTTGACGCTAAATATTTGGTTGTTTCATACAATAACACTTACGATTCAAAAAGTAATTCCTCAAAAAACAAAATCACGCTCCAAGAGATTGAACAGATTTTGCAGACAAAAGGACCAACCAAAGTTTTTGAAAAAAAATATAGACATTTTAATGCAGGCAATACAAATTTCAATAATCACAAGGAATACCTGTTTGTAACAAAATCAAAGATATGACTACCAAGATAAGAAGATCCCCATTATTTTATGTCGGGGATAAATACAAACTGATGAAACAACTGGAAAATTTATTTCCTAAAGAAATAAATAATTTTTACGAACCTTTTGTCGGCGGAGGTACGGTATTTTTGAATATTGAAGCAAAAAAGTATTTTCTCAATGACATAGACAAACACCTGATAAATATTCAAAAACTTTTAATCGCCAGTTCAAAAAATCCAGAAAAGTTTTTCAAGGATGCCGAAAAAATAATCCACAAATATAAATTTTCGCATTCATATAAAAATGATATTGTCCCCGATTCGTTAAAAAAGGAGTTTAAAAAAACCTATTACGCAAGATTTAATAAGGAAGGTTACGATAAATTAAGAATGAGCGTAAATAATTATCAAAAAAACGACCCCTTGATTTTATACATTTTGCTTATTTATGGATTTAATAGAATGTTAAGATTCAATGGCGGAGGAAAATTTAATTTACCTGTTGGCAATGTTGATTTTAATAAAAATGTTATAAACGCCTTAAACGGCTACTTTGATTTTGTACAAAATAAAAAAATATCTATAACATCAAAAGATTTTAAAAAGTTTTTTTCTGACAAAAAATATTCAAAAAACGATTTTGTATATTTAGACCCTCCATACTTAATATCCGCAAGCGAATATAATAAATTATGGAACAAGGAATTAGAAGCTGATTTATTAAAAATGATCGATGTCTTAGACAAAAAAGGCGTTAAATTTGCCTTATCAAATGTTACTCACTATAACGGGAGTAAAAATGATTTATTATTGGAATGGATGAAAAAATACAAGGTACACAAAATTGAAAGCAATTATATTAATTATCATAACAACGGCAAAAAGATAATTAAAGAAGTTTTGATTACTAACTATTAAAATTATGACTAAACGACAATCTGAATACAAACCATTGCTATTTACAACAACAATGAGAAATCCTGAACGGTTGAAGGATTTTTTGACCGTACTTGCGGAATATGACGGCGAAATTTTAACAAACGAAATTATTGATAAAGTCGCCAAATCCTTAATACAAAAAGGATTATACCAGCCCATGAAAGTATCTTCGGCCGTAAAAGATAAATGGAAAAATGAGATTGAATTAAGCGAAACTGAAACCGAAAAAGTATTTTCTGACAACCCTCAAAGCCACAAAGAAGCAGGGTTTGAAAAAGGATGGCCATCAAGATTCGATACTTGGTTTAAAATTGCCAAAGAACTTGGCTTCGTTTGGTATTGGCAAAATGAAGAAATAAAATTTTCCGAAAGCGGAAATATGTTATTAGACAAAGAAAAGCCAGAAAATGAGTTAATGGTTTTTGCCAATGCTTTTGCGAAATATCAACGCCAAAATCCATTTCGTCGCGTTTTAAATAAAAATGTTCCGCTTATTTTACTTATACAAACCATAAAACTTTTGAATAATGACCCAGCATACAAGGGGGCTGGTATATCCAGATCGGAAATACCATTGTTGTTGTGTTGGAAAAACGATAATGCTGAAAGTTTATATCGAGAAATTAAAAAATTACGCAAAAAACATGGTTATACACCGAGCAACGAAGTGATTTTAGATATTTGCTACGAATTACTAAACGAAACAAAGAGAGATGATAATTCAATCCTCGGTGATTATCCTGACGATTTTATACGAAAAATGCGTTTAACTGGCTTACTTTCTTTGCGTGGCGGTGGTCGTTTCATAGATATAAACTCAAAAGAATCTGCAACTGTGGATTATATTTTGAAAAATTATATTTCCTACAAAGAATTTGAAACGGAAAAAGAATTTTTTGAATATATCGGACAAGTTGATCACGATTTAATCTCAACGCTTACCGTATTTGAAGCACCAGCAAAAACCACAAAAGCAGAATTGGAAAAATGGGTTGATCATTATGCTTGGGATTCAATTAAAACCGAACTTCTTAATTTGGCACAGAAAAAATCTTCTAGCGATGATATTTTGAAAATCATTGAACAACCTTTGCGATTGGAATTTTTAACTTCATTGGCAATTCTCAAAAAATTACCGAATGTTATTGTAAAACCTAACTTTATATCCGATGACGAAGGACTGCCAACAAGTTTTGCGTCTGGCGGAAGCCCTGACATTGAATGTTTAGAAGAAAAAGACACGGTTTTGATCGAAGTAACTTTACTGACTGGAACGCAACAGCATATCAGAGAGTCGTTTTCTATACATCGACACCTTGAAGAATATGTAAAAAAAGGCACAAAATCATATTCCGTGTTTATCTCGCCAAAATCTTTTATTGATACCGAACGCTACTTTGATTTTATCAAAAAGGATGGTTTGGAAGTGAGGATCTCAAATATTGATAAATTTGTTAATAGCCTTGAAATGAAAACGACATTAAGCGAGGCAACCCTTTAATTATTATTACCTATGAAAAAAATTGATAAAAAAGAATTGAAAGAAATAATCCAAAGCGGACATATCAACCTGCTTATTGGTTCTGGCTGTTCACTCGATTATCTTACAACTCTCAAAGATATTGAAGATCGGATGAATAATGAAGAGACCAAAGGGCAGGCGCAAAAGGATTACTACAAATTAATAAAAAAATCCAAAGCCATCCTCGACGAATCGCTTGAAATTAATATTACCGAGAAAACAAAATTGACCAAAACAAAGCAAAACTATGATTCTTTTTTAGGATTTTGGGCTAACACAATTTCCAGTCGATTTTTGCATATCGTAAATAAGCAAGTGAATATTTTCACCACAAATTTCGATATGTTTATGGAGGATTCCTGTGAAAGGTTAGCTATTCCATACAATGATGGGTTTGCCGGTCAAATAAATCCGAATTTTAGTGTTGCAAACTTTAACAAAGTTCAGAGATATAAGAGTTTGCAGTTTGACAATACTTCAGACATTCCACTTTTTAACATTATCAAGCTACACGGATCAATTTCTTGGAAAGCAGAAAACGAAAAAATTGTTTATTCAAACGGAAAGCATATTGCCGATGACCTCGATGACAAAACAGGAAATGATTTTGATGACGAATATAAGAAGATTGCTGTTATCAATCCAAATGCGGAAAAACACTTTGAGACTGTTCTTGATACAAACTATGCCTCAATGTTGCGGAAGTTTACTTTGGAATTAGAAAAAGAAAATAGTGTTTTAATGCTGATTGGTTTTTCCTTAGCGGATAAACATATCAAAAATCTCTTGGATGGAGTGATGAAGTCTAACCCTACTTTAGTCGTCGTTTATTTCTCGTATTCTCAATACGACGAAACTGCTGACAAATTAAATGAAAAACAAAATTCAAATCTATACATAATTTCCCCAGAAGCAGATTTTTCTTTTGAGAAAACGACAGATTATCTTTCTCAGATTTTTGTTAATTCTGATATTCCCGAACAAAATGAAGATGAAAATTAATTTCAATTTACAAGAACGATTAATGAATGATTCCGTTTTTACAATCGGAAGCGTTTTTAGTGTAAAAGGAAAAGATATTATCGTTAAAGTTAATAAAGATAAAAATCTTCCGCATTTGTTTTTTAAGGGCAGAACTATTAAAAATGTATCTGTCGGACTGTCAAATTATGTAAAAATCCTCAAAGGATTTACCGAGATTATTTGTAAGGTTGAGGGTGAATATCTTGAAGAAGATAAATACCAAAAGAACAAAAAGTACACAAACGAAAAGCAAAAGATAGATCGCTTCCTCAATGTTTCCGTTTTTGGTTTTTATGATAATGACAGGAAATTCCAACACGGTATAAAAGAAATGCCACTTATCGGAAGTGAGTGTAAACTGCTTTCAAGAGATGAATTTGAAAAACTTCATCAGCTTTCTGGAAAAGATGAACTTTCTATCCACCTTGGGTCTTTGATAGACGAAGAAACTCAAAATATTTTTATATCCGTTAAAAAACTGTTTGCTGGACACATTGGGATCTTTGGTAATACAGGTTCTGGAAAATCCAATACTCTTGCAAAAATGTACACAGAATTATTTAGGTTAGAATTAAATGATAATTTCAAGACTAAATCCAAGTTTGTTTTTATAGACTTCAATGGAGAGTACTCAAAAGATAGCGATGACGAAATTTTAACGAAAAATAAAATCGTTTATAAATTGAGAACAAAAGATAATACGGGAAAAAAATATCCCATATTGAAAACAGAAATTGAAAAACTGGAACTTTTATCTATTTTACTCGATGCCACAGAGAAAACGCAGCAACCATTTTTACACAGAGCGATAGATAGTAGGGATTGGTTTGATACTGATAACGAAAATTTTCGCAAGGAAAGGGATAATTTATTGAGAAATCTAAAAATTATTCTAAATAAAAATGAACCGAATTTCAATCAACCATTTTTGAAAAAATTTGTTGCTGATTTCAAGAGTATTGGTGTGCAAATGCTGAAAAAAGAATACGAGCAAGAGAAAAATATTGATGATATAACCTATAACATAACCCAAAAGAGTTTTATGGTGAGCGGGAAGTATCATAATGATAGTATTACTGATACTAGCCGCCAAATAGATATTGCCAATGAGTATTTTGATATAAAAATTGAATCATTTACAGATCTACAAAAAATCCAGTTTAAAATATTTGATCAGTATTATCATGAAATACTGAATGGGTATGCAAATCAAGAGCACATAAGCCCCCTAATTGGAAGATTGAAAAAGAGATTTGATATGTTGGATAAAGTTTTTGATATTAAAGACTCCATAACAGAAGAAGCTAATTCAAATATTCAGGTTGTTGACCTTAAAAATGTAAATTTAGAGATTAAAAAAGTCATTCCACTTTTAATCTGCAAAACAAATTACGACGAGCAGAAAAATAAAAGAGACACTGATAAGGATAATTCGCTAAATATCATAATTGACGAAGCTCACAATATTCTCTCAGAAAACTCCAACAGAGAATCGGAATCTTGGAAAGATTATCGACTAGAAACATTTGAAGAAATAATAAAAGAAGGAAGAAAATTTGGTGTTTTTCTAACAGTCGCCAGTCAAAGACCGTCTGATATTTCGCCAACAATTATCTCCCAATTACACAATTATTTCATTCACAGGCTAATGAATGATAATGATTTGAAAGCGATAAACAAAGCTGTTAGCTATCTTGATAAACTTTCCTTTGATTCAATCTCTAATCTTTCTGTGGGTTGTTGTTTTATTGCAGGACAAATGACTCAATTCCCGTTGTCAGTAAAGGTTAAATTGCTTGATGAGAATGAACGCCCACAGAGCGAAACTATTGACCTTGATAAATTATGGAAAAAACATGAAGATTCATAAACAAATAAAAGGCAAAAATTCCCTCCCCTTAAACCCCTTCCTTTTTGCCTTTTATTTGAAGAGAATAAGGAGTTTTGGATTTTGGGCATTCACCCCTAACCCCTCTGCCCAAAATCCAAAACAAAAAAAACAAAATTCAAATTCTTTTTTAGAGCAATCCCGATTGCTATCGGGATTAAAGTAAAACATGCACATCACATAACACGGCATATCTGGTTACGGCTTTTATATAAAAGCCTCCACCCATATTTGCCTCCGCTACGCTACGGCAAACATCAGATATACCGAAACGTTATGTGAAATATTTTTTAATTTTTTTGCTACCATAGAAAAAGACCGTCGGGGTTACCAACGGTCCTGGGTTGAGGATCTGCTTGTAGTGTTATTCTTCTTCGGATTTGGAGTCCGTGGATGACCAAGGAAAATCATGAG
>DATKZF010000002.1 GCA_035528115.1 Candidatus Bipolaricaulota bacterium
ATCGCTACGTTCCGCTCACCCTCACATAACACAGTATATGCGGTTCGCTCCTGCCGTCGCTCTCCCATATTTTTTGCCCTTATTTTCTGATAAAATAATAATGAAGTGAGCAAAAAACATCGCATATACTGAAACGTTATACGCAATTCAAAAAATATTTTTCTCAATGTAAAATGAAGATAGGCTTTCAAAGGAGAATAAATTTGATTTTTTCTTTATTTAAAGAGGGGGAATATGAATGAAAATTTTAAATTTTCGGGAACAAGAAGCGCAATAGAACAGGCTAAGTTAAGTGAAAAAGAATTACGAATCATAAATGGTGCTGGATTAACACCGGAGGACTTAGAAAAACTTCTTAGAAAACCTCCTTATGCAGAAGGTAGCTATGCCTTGATTTTTGAAGTAAATGAATCTGATCATAAAAATATTGCAAAAGTGTGGAAAAATCCTCAAAACGATGCAATTAGAGCGCGACATGAAAATGCGGCCTTGCGATTGTTGCGTAAACATAAATCTAAACAAGTACCTCGTAATTTAGGATATTTACATTCTGAGATAATTCTTTTTGAAGAAAAAATAAAGGGAAAGCATATAGTAGACTTCGATGAGCTTGCGATTTGTCAATTGGCAGAAACTTTGGCAAAAATACATAATATAAAGCTTAGCTCATATGGTAAATTGATTGAGCCAAGATTAAAGGGTACTCAAAAAGATTATCTTATGGCTGAGATAAGCAAATTAAGAGAATCTCTTTCAACTTCATCTGGAAAACCAGAATTACTTAAATTGATTGAGCAAGCGATAGATAAATTTGAAAATGCCGCAACGTCATCTCCGGAAGCTTTTAAAAAAAGAGTGTTCACGCTTATACATTTTGACTTGAATCGTAATAATATTTTGAAATCAAATGATAATAATAAGATTATAATTATTGATTGGGAACAGGCGGCTGCAGGAGATAATGCCATGGATATTGCAAAAATGTTTTTGAAATTGAATTTTACAGAGAAACAAAAAATGCAATTTATTGAAGAATACGGGAAATGGTTTGATAAAAATGATAATTCTTTTCAGGCTAGACTTGGGGTGTATGAGCCATTTGTTCTTATTAATTCAATTTTATGGAGGTTGCGGGTATTAAAAAATACGCCAAAAGAAACATCCTCTGCAAATGAAAAGGAGTTTTACGCTCGTGTTAAAAGTAATTTAGACTTAGAACTAATAAAACTAAAAAAATATTTATCATAAAAATTTAATTTATGTCCAAACTAGATCTACACATACACACTACTCATTCCGATGGCAAATTATCAGTGCCCCAAATAGCCGAGATTATAAAAGAAAAAAAAATTGAATACTGCGCTTTAGCTGATCATAATAGTATATCCGGCATTCAAGAACTCATAGACGCTCTTGAAGGTTCTGGAATTATCGTTATTCCAGCGGCTGAGCTGACAGCAAAACACAACAATAACGAAATCCATGTTTTGGCCTATGATTTTAATATAGCTTCGGCCGCGAAAATAATAAAAGAGCGCAATGAGATTGTGCATTCACAAAAAATAGAAGAAATGAAATTAGCTATTAAGCTTTCTCGGGAAGCGGGACTTGAGGTAACTGAAGGTCTCAGTCTTAACGAAAAGCAACCAGCAACCCTAACTATTGCTCTTGATATTTGCGCTAACAGTTCCAATCAAAACTTTTTTTTAAAAAAATTCGGCAAACAGCTAACTCCAGAAGATGTATTTTATGAATATCAGGCGCCTGGCAAATTTTGTGCAGTGGAAAGAGGCGGTGTTACTGTTGAATGGCTAATACAAAAATTTAAAGGGATCGCTCAAGATCTTATTATCGCTCATCCCTTCGTCTCTGTAAGCGTTGTCGCTCTGCCACTTAATGAATCTGAAATTAAAAATTTACTTAAAATGGGATTAACCGGCATTGAAGTCTACCACAATCGCACGACTGACGAACAAATAAATTTATTAAAAAAAATGGTTAAAGAAAAATCCCTCCATTACACTGGCGGGTCTGATTCTCATGGGAAGGAAAATGATACGCAGATAGGCCAGTACGGCGATTCCAGAGACATCCCTGATTTTTTTCTGACTAACCATAAATCAAATCTTATAAATAATTAAAAATATGTCCAATCTCATATTAATTAATGAAGTGACAACAAATCTTCGTTCTAATTTTAAAGAATTTAAATGTATACAATCAGCGTATCTTTATGGTAGCATCTTAACGGACAATTTCCATAAAAAAAGCGATATTGATGTTTTATTTATAGTCAAAGACATTAAAGACCGCCAAGCTTTTTTTAAAAAAATTAAAACCATTCGCACTAAAGAAAAAAAATTCAAACTAGATATAAACATTGTATTTGAGAGTGAATTTCGTAATCTTTGGCATATTTTTAGGCCACCAACATTTTTTGTCTGGATTAAGCAGCGAAATGCGTTGCTCTGGGGCAAAGACTGTATTCGCGATATTAAGCAAGAAAAAATAACGGTAAATTCCATATATAAGCGCGCGGTTGATTTAGCGCAAGGTTGCAGAGCGGTATACTTGAATGATAAAGATGTGGATTTTTGGGAAATAAAATATAGCAGATGGTTACGCGAGTTACAATATGGGATATTATATCTTTCTGGCGATTTAGAGCTTGATTCTAAGATCTGCGGCAGGAAACTATGCAAATCATTCCCTGAACTCAAAAAAGCCAGACTTCTTACTAAGAAACAATTACCCATTAAAAGTCTTTCTGAAATAGCAGAATCATTCGTACTTTGTGTTTATAATCATTTTGTAAAACCATGAAAATATTAATGCTTACATCTCGGTATGGCTTTGGATACGGTATGGGTTATTCTGCCTATAAAGAAGCAATGGCCTTAGCTGACTTAGGGGTTTCGGTTACTGTAGTTCATTGCTTCAATAGCCCTGAAATTTCAATGTTTTTTGATTCTAGGATTAATACCATCTATTTACCAATCATTAAATTGCCACTTATCGGTTTTTTTGTTTATTACTTTAAACTTAAAAATTTTTTAAAAAATGATCTCAAGATACAAGAATTTGATTTAATATACCTACAGTCCCTAGAGTTTGGCCTGCTTGACCTAAAAAAAATAAAGATCCCGATATATTATTTTGCCAGAAGCACAATGATTGGCTTACAAAAAACGTTACAAATGGAGCACATTAAAAAATCATTTTTGAATAAAATAATTCATTTTGTCCTTGCTTGTCTTGAAAAACGATGCATGCAATATGCTAAATTGATATTCGTAAAATCTATAATTATGGCCAAGGAAGTTGAAAGTCTTTATAATATCAACTCTCGAAAAATTGTCACAGTAATGGGGGGAATAGATGAAGTAAATTTCAAAATTACTAATAGTCCTTTCAACAAGGACCTCAGAGAGAAATTGTTCATACCGTCATCAGCCAAGATTATTCTTTATGCCGGAAGAATTGTCCCTCAAAAAGGATTGATTTATTTAATTAAAGCCTCCTTACAATTGCTAAAAAATTATAATTTTGTTGTTGTTATAGCAGGTTCTTGTACAGATAAACACTATTTGAAATCAATTACGAAACTTTTGAAAAATAATATCCACAAAAAATCATTTTATTTTTTAGGACATGTTAAACAGATGGAAATGTCTTCTATTTTTAATATCGCCGACTGCATTGTGACGCCATCTTTATATGAGCCCTTCGGCATGGTGAACTTGCAGGCAGCTTTTTTGGGTAAAGCGTTAATTACTACGAATACTACCGGTTCAATTGATGTTTTGCGAGATTATCAAAAGCTAACAATTGTCCAATCTGGCTCCGTTGAAGCAATTAGTGATTCCTTGGAAAGAATATTATTAATCAAGGACAATGTGGATATGCGACCTTATGATTTTAGCCAATATTCTTGGATGAATGTTGCAAGGAAGATATTAAGATTATTTAAAAAAATTTAGAAAGTTACATAAAAAGTGTTTTGGGCTTCGGTCATTCACCCCTTTAATTCCCCTCTGACAAAAATCCAAAACAAAAACAAATTTATATTATTTAAAAAAGCCTATCAAAATAAGATTGATTGAAAAATATTTTCTGAACAGCGTATAACACGGCGTATCTGGCTACACTTTAACCAAATTAAGACATTAATTAAATCGAAAAATTAAAGCGTTCCGCCCATATTGCTCGTTAAAGAATAATCAAAATATTACAAAATTCCCCGAATTCAAGACGAGCAACATCAGATATGCCGAAACGTTATCGGAAATAATTAAAAGTTTTTCCGCCTTCGGCGGGATTATTTGGGGGCTAATTTTTTTATTTTTTTATAACTCAAAACAAACTATGATATAATAAATATAGGCATTTCTTTAATTAACAACTTAACAAGTAATAAATTATGCAAATCTCAATGAGCAAAACGAGGGAGCAGTTTCCCTTGAGTACGAAAAAAGTTCTCAAAAAAACTGTGGCAGGAACGCTCGCAATATCAATAATACTATTTATTATCTGGGTCGTTATCGCCATTGCTATTGGCGCAAGTGATGGAAGTTCTGCTGGAATATTAGGAATAGCCACTTTTGGAATTTTTGGATTAATACTCCTCGTTGTATTCGGAACATATTTTTATCAAAAGTGGTATTATGCGGTATATTTTTATGACCTCACTGATGACTTCATTATTATTAAAAAGGGGCCAATCACGCCAAGCGAAATTACAATTCCGTATGAAAGAGTCCAGGATGTTTATGTTGATCAGGATTTGTTAGATAGATTGTTCGGAATTTATGATGTCCATCTATCCAGCGCGACAATTTCGTCTGGCATGGAAGCTCACATAGATGGCGTTGAAAAAGCGGCTGCTGATGGTTTACGCGGATTTTTATTACAGACTGTACAGCAAAAAATTGGCAAAAATCGTAATCAAAATTTTAATAATAATAACAATCAACCTAATCAATAAAAATATGGAAAATTTTTCGCAAACAATCACGGAAAAAAATTACCCAATAACCAAGCTATGGATTTTCAAAGCTCCAATCATAATTATATTGATGAATATAGTAGCATTATTTTTTGGATATTATTTTCCGTATCTCGTATTAGCTTTACCAATCATGTTAATCGCTAATCCCTTGATTAGAGCAAACTTCCATTATTCGTTAGATGATAAATTTTTTGGCGTAAAACAAGGTGTTATATCAAAAAAACAAAGAAGCTTGCCTTATGGCGTTATTCAAAATGTTTTTGTTAAGCAAGATTTATTTGATAGAATTTTCGGACTTGCTACTTTGAGAGTCGAAAACGCTTCACAGGCGGGTGGTGGCACCAAGGAGCGTTGGTGGAACAAAAGCTATGGTTCAAAATCTACCGCTTATGGACAGGGGGAAGGCGTTGGTTCTTCTGGAAATAAAGTAAATATCCCAGGACTTAAAAAACAAAACGCAGAAGAATTAAAAAGCTATATTCTCCAAAAAATAAAAGAAAATCCAATCGAAGACAGTCAATCGGGGTTATAAAAAAATAAAAAAATTTAGCCCCCAAATAATCGTTTTGCCATTCGGCAAAACAAAAACTTTTAATTACATCCGATAACAACGAGTATCCGGTTACGGCTTTTCCGAAAGCCTCCACCCAAATTTTTCTTACGCTTCACTTCAGAAAAACTTCGGATACTCGTAACGTTGTACGAAATTCCGACTAGTATTCGAGGTAGATTGAAAGTTTGTACAAACAAAAAAGAACGGTGATAATCCGTTCGTTAAATCAATGAACCCGTCGGAACTGTCGCACAACACCGAGTATGCGGTTACGTGAAGAAGAAATTATTGACTTTTCTTTTCAATTTTAATTGGGCTCTTTTCAATTTTTTCTCTCAGAAATGAAGAGGGGCAGGATTGCGAAGTTGCAATCCTGCCCCGATGTGGCACTGCGTCGTGCTACGGCTTGAACTCGTCGCGCGTACCGATCTGACCCGGCTGCAGGTTGGAAGGCAGGGCGTCGGAATTCGTCGCCCATACGATCTTCCCCGAACTCGAGGGGTACACCGGATCGCCACCGCTGCCGATGTGGACCGACTCACCCTGTCCCTTGCTGAAGCGGACGGGCTCACCCTGCCCACTCGTGAGATGCACACTTCTTGCCATGATGGCCTCCTATCTCCGTTACGGAGTATTTACTGAAGGTACAAGGATTTACCCAAAACGAGCTGTCCTCACCCTCAGGCAAAGATACATTACACCACCCTATGTAATCTGTCAATGGTAGGGTGACCCACGACGAAAGAATTGAAAAGAGCCCTAAATTAAGGAAAAAAAATCAATAATTTCTTCTTCACTCCACCCAAATCCCGCTCTTGAAATTGGAGGTTTGAAGTGATAAAATAGGTTTGTTGTTAAGTGAAAGTTTGTACTGTAAATGTAGGGCGGGACTTCGCATACTCGGGAACGTTAGCCGAAATTGGGCTGTTTTAATTCCTACATTTAAGATATAATTCACTTACTAATTAACCTAACCCAAATCATTATGGAATCAAAAAGCAATGTGTGGGCAATCGCCCTCGCCATCATCATCACCGCAGTTGTTGTCGGCGGTGGAATATACTGGTGGCAACAAGACAAAGTCGTTCAGGAAACACCCTCAACGGTGACAACTGATACAACAGACACAACAACTGCGGACAAAGAGGAGCCAAAAGAACCTCTAACTTATTCAACAAGTGGCGTCTCCGCCTCTGTTTCAAAAACGACAGCACCATTTGGTTACACCTCTGATCAATTGGTTTCAATGGCAGAAGAATGCGGTAATAGTCAAACGGCAAGTTATTTCAGTAATTTGGTTTCTCAATTCAGCGGTGCAACCAAAACCGTCTACAACTTCAAATATACTGGTGCTAGCCAAGAATCTGACACTTTCGTCGTAACACTTTTACCAAACGAAGCAGGCTACTCATCGCTTAATGATTTCAAAAAGGACTTTGATCAGTGTTACGCCGGCGGAGACGCTTATCCTAAAATGCTAAATAGTAATTGGCTCCTCTTTGTCAACTCCTGCGGAACAGGTTTTGATGATGGCTCGGGCAAACCGATTGGATGCCAAGAAGTTCGTGATGTTGTAGAACCAACGCTTAAACTGAATTAAAAAAACAGCCCAACATCGGCTAACACGCAGTATGCGGTTTCGCTCCCGTTGGTCGCTACACCCATATTTGGCAGTGGTAAGCTCCTCCGTCGCAAATTTTACCACTGCCAAACATCGCATACTGCGGAACGTTATGCGTAATCTCTTATTTTCCTTTGTTGTACCACCAAAGTAACCTGAGCACTTAACGGGCTTTCCTTCGTTTAGCGAGGAAAAAACAAACTGAACAATTGCTTTGCAACTGTATATAACAAATACTAAACGGTTCGTTTCACTCTCCCAAATTTTTGCCAATGAACGGGGGATTTCTTTGCTAAATGTAACATCTAAGTAGTTACAATAAAAAGATTTAAATACTCTAGAGTACCTACCATTAACTATGAACTCAAAAACTACTATTAATGGAATTAAATCTTTAATCTTAGTAGTTATGGGTATGATGCTTTAAACGCATCACATTGTCTTTTCTCTTCTTAAAAATTTTTGAAGTTGGTTTCTCCTGTGGTGTTCATTTCTGATTAAAACCACCTATAAAAAAATAACTAGGAGGCATTAAAAATGAAAACCGAAACAAGAATAATAACTGCAGCACTTCCCTTTGTAAATAATATCCCTCATCTGGGTAATATTATTGGTAGCCATCTTCCGGCAGACATATTTGCAAGATTTTGCAGATTGAAGAATTATAGAACCATTTTTGTTGGAGGTACTGATGAGCATGGCACAGCAATAGAGTTTGCTGCACAAATCCAAAAGAAAACACCAGAACAATTATGTACTGAACTATACCAAGAACATAAAGAAATTTATGATTGGTTTAAGATTAGTTACGACAATTTCTCCAGAACTTCAAGAACAATCCATCATGAATTAGTCAAAGACTTTTTCCTTAAATTATACAAAAACGGATTTATAACAGAAAAAACCATCAAAATTCCATTTTGCCTAAAATGTAAAAAAGGATTAGCAGATAGATATATTACGGGAATTTGCCCTCACTGTAGTTATGAGCAGGCAAATGGAGATCAATGTGAAAAATGTGCTACTTTAATTGATCCAATAGAATTAATTAATGCTCATTGTTCTGTCTGCAAATCAAAAGAAGTAGAATTTAGAGATACTAAACATTTATTTCTGGATTTAAGAAGTATTTCTGGAGATATTGAAAAATGGATTGATAATAATAAAAACCTCCGACAACAAGTTAGGAATCTTGCAAAGGGATGGTTAAAACAGGGAATCCAAGAAAGATGTATTACTAGAGATTTAAAATGGGGTGTTCAAGTTCCTTTAGAAGAATATAAAGACAAAGTATTCTACGTTTGGTTTGATAATGTGATTGGATACATTTCTGCAACTTATGAACTTTTAGGTGAGGAAGCACTTGAACTTTGGAAAGATAAAAATGTAAAGACATACTATTTTCTTGGAAAAGACAATATCCCTTTCCATACTATCTTTTGGCCTGGACAAATAATCGGACAAAAAGAATTTGTCTTGCCTTATAATGTAGTTGGCTACCAATATCTTAATTTTGAGGGACAAAAATTTTCAAAAAGTAAGAAAATAGGGATATTTTCAGATCAAGTAAAAAATAGTAATGTTCCTCTTGATTATTGGAGATTTTATTTAACAAACATTCTTCCAGAAACCAAAGACACTGATTTTTCAGTTGAAGATTTTCAAGAAAGAATCAATAAAGAACTTATTGGCAACTTTGGAAATTTTGTAAACAGAACCTTAAATTTCATCTGGAATAAGTTTGATGGTAAAGTACCCAAAATCTCTAATATTGACGAAGAACTAGAAAAAGAAATCAATCAAAGAATAAAAAAGATTGAGGAATGTTACGAAAAATGTGATCTTCGGGAAGTGCTGCAGGAAATTCTAAAATTATCAGATTTGGGAAACCAGTATTTCAACAAAAAAGAACCTTGGAAAACAGGTGATAAAGATTGCTTAGCATACTGCTATGAACTTTGCAGAATACTATCAGTATTGTTTTCTCCAATAATTCCAGACTCAACTGAGAAATTAAGAATTTTGTTGAATACTGAATATAAAGAGTTGAAAATAAACGGAAGGGAAAAGACAATTAACAAACCTGAAATCTTATTCAAGAAATTAGAGAATGAAGATTTGGACGAGTTTAAACTTAAAGCAAAGAAATCCCCTTGAGATAGTCTCGCTTTGCTCGTGAAATAATAGGTTCATTGGCAAAAACTACGGAAAGCCCTGTGCTCAGGAAAATAAGAGACTTCTCCGTTCCCTTCGGTCACTACGACCACGCTGCGCTCTCCTCCTTTGGTCGTCGGGACGCATAACAGCGATTATCCGAGAAATCCCTCGGCTCGGGATTTCTCCAAATTTTGGCTACGCCAAAACTTCGGATAATCGCGATGTTAGGTGAAATGCCCTTATTGGCTACTATTAATATGATTTTCCAATGGTTGATTTAAGCACTTTTATTAGTAAATGGATTATTATGATAAACTAAATTCACTTAATTTATAAATTTTTAAGTTACCAATTATGTCTAATACCGACCACAGAATCAAAGCTTATAATCCATCGGGTTTTTTTTGGATGAGTTTACTTTTTAGCCCTATGTGCGTTTTGATTATGAAATATCAAAACAGCAAAACTTTACCTAATGGCAAACTAATTAGGAAGCAAACAAATAAGTATTTATGGATTTTTATTTTTATACTTCTTGTGATTTTTGCATCCATTTTTTGGGAATCTTACACTTTAGCAAAGTGGGCGTATGATCAAAATAATGCACTTCTTTTAATCGAAATTAATACTTGGGGTTTTGATTTACATTCTGTTAAAACAGCGCTAAATGAATCTGCAAAACAATCACCTATTTTAAATGCTGCTATAAACATGAGCGATTACAGATCAATTTTCAATTTTATTGCCTGGATAATTTTTGCTTATTTTCTTGGCACCTCAGCTAAAACAACAGAATTGCCTGAATTCAATAAACTTAAGGAAAGCAAGAAATTGTACTCAAAAGCTCCGCTCCTTCCTATTATTCTTGGTATTGTAATTTTAGTAGGCGTTAATTATGCAATGGTTTATAGTTCCGCCTACAGTGCAAGCTATACCGCCAAGTATTTTTCACCAAAAACCAATGATTTGTTTGCGGAAGAAGAAGTTCCTCCAACAGAAGAAGGTAATTTAAATGAAATCACACCTCCATCAATTACCGATGATTCAGATAATGATTTAGTTATAAAAGAAGACGTTACTCCAACAGAAGAAAGTAATGTTTCAGTTAATAATATTCAATTAAGCAATAAAACATTTACACTAAAATATCCAAAAGATTATCAATTCGAGAAAATTGATGACAGAAACTATTTAATAAAAAAAGGAGGGAATGAACTCTGGAAAATAAACTTCAGAACCCTTGCTGATGTTGAAGAGTTAGACAAAAAATGCCCGCCAGATGACTGCATGCGTAACGAAGTTCCTCTGATACAAACTGATCGGTTTGAATATGAAATGAAATTATGGAAGGTTAAGGCAGATGCACAAAAGGATATTAATAAGGTAGATTTTGAATTTGATAGCTATCCAGTAGGCCACGATGTTGGTTATTTTCATTCATTTTCAAAATATTTCGATGATGTCAGAGTTGCATTTACAGGATATGACCCCAGTGATACTGGCTCAGCTTCATTCGATTTTATGGCCGAATTTGGCTTGTTGATAGAATTCACTTACTGAAAGCTACAAAATTAACAACTTATAAGTAAAATGAAATTAGAACATTACCTACAGGAAAACTTTAAAGAACCAAATTTATCTGCGCTGCCCAGATATTTAAAGCTGTCTATTTTTTGGCCTAATTTTTTTAGAAAATTGATCAATAGCTCTGAATTTAAAGGCTACACTGGTAAATTGATAGGCATAGCTATTCTTTTGGTTGAATTTGGAGTTATTTATTATGTTGTGAATTTATTTTCCATTCTTTTTGTCTATGGATACTATTCTTTGATTTATTTTCTTGATGGAGAGTTGTTGAACTCTTATAAAAGCATTGAGCATTTAAAACATTATCAAAATTACGTATTTTACTGGCTCAATTATTTATTTAGCTTACCGAGTAATATTATTTTACAAAGCCTGCTTTATACTGCGATTGTTTATGCAGAGACTGCCGTTGGTTCGTTCCTAGTTGCAATTTGGCTTAGGAATAATAAGGACATAAAATTTAAGAAAAAAATAGTTGCTAACTATCCGAATGTTGATTCTTTTAAAGCTTTTTATTCTAAAAACGACTTTAAAGAGGCGGCTAAAATCCTCAAGGAATACAAAAGTGCGACGTATTCTCAATTAATCAAAAAGTATCCCAAAAAGATTATCGATTTATTAGTGCTCGGTGATCACATTTCTTTTGTTGGCGGTAAAAAATTAACCAGAATGGCGTGCATTAAATGTATTGAAGAGGACAAAGATGAGTGTAATTGTAAGTAAATACTAAAAGTGCTTAAATCTTTGCTTGAGAAACAATAAGGGCACAACACCTAACAAAGTTTGTGGGGTTCATAAATTTCGCTAATTTGATGCTTAAATAGCGGTACCAAAATTTATTCTCCCAAATGCTTCGGCGGTGAGTCGCTCCGCTCCAAATTATACCGCCTCGCACTTCCCACAAACAGAAACGTTATACGACATATGACTTCGGGGGCACATTTATATATTACAAAGTTTATTTTTAAAATATGAAACCCATTTACATTAAAAAAGAGGTCGCACTCAAAAAAGTTTCAGCAAAATACAAGCCAATTGTTAAAGATGTTAAATCTGAATTGCTGAAATTTTCTGATAAGATTCACAGCATTTATTTGTATGGAAGTGTTGCCACAGGAAAAGCAAAATCTCCAACCTCTGATTTAGATTTAGTTGTGGTTCTAAAAGCAAAACCAACATCAAAACTTAAAACTCAATTAAAAGAATTAGAAAATTCACTATCACAAAAATATCAAAAAATATTCAGAGAAGTTGGTTTTGCAATCACTTACAAAAATGAAGTTTTAAGAGGCAAAGAAGCATTCGGTTGGAGATTTTTTCTCACAATTTTAAGCGTGAAAATTTTTGGAGATAATCTTTTTCAAAAAGAAATGAAGTTTAGCCCGACAAATAAATTAGCAAGAAATCTGCATTCAGATGTTGATGAAAATATTGAAGAAGCAAAGAAAAAAATCAAATCTTCAAACGATCAAGAGGCTAAACTTCAAATAAAATCAATAATGAAAAAGATTATCAGGACAGCCTTCTCTATTGTCATGCAGGATGAGAATTATTGGACTACTGATCTTGATGAAATGACAAAAATTTTCACTAAACATTATCCTGAAAAGAAACAACAAATAAATGCTGTTTTGAAATTAGCAAAAAGCAAATCGCCAGATAAAAAGAGTGCGACCTCAATTCTTAATAATTTTGGTAAATGGGTTTCATCGGAATATTTTAAAAGAGTGTAATGTGCCCCCTGCGTCATACGCTGCGCTCCACTTCGTTACGCTTGGGGACGCTGCGCTTTCGTCGCTACGCTCCTCACCCTCGTATAACAAGGATTATGAGGAAAATGGCTCGGCTCGCCATTTTCCCAAATTTGCTCCACTTCGTTCCGCAAACTTCTCATAATCCTGACGTTATACGCAATTCAAAAAATATTTTTCTTAAGGTAAAATGATGATAGGCTTTCTAAAAGGAATAAATTTGATTTTTTCTTTATTATAGAGGGGGATAATATTGTGTTTTCTCCGCTACAAAAACGATTTATTTATAAATTTTAGATTCTAAACATAAAGTATGGAAACAATAATTAGAAAAGATTCGGAAATTAAAGGGAAACACTCGCTGTTTTTTGTGGAGTTCATGGAAATGAGAAAGCTGGAGTATATGCGGTAAATAAAATTCTAAATAATATTGAAATCAAAACAGGAATTGTTTATTTTGTTTTTGCTAATCCTAAGGCTATTGAAGAAAACAAAAGATTTATTGATAAGAATTTAAACAGATGTTTTTTTGATAATCAAAATGGTGAGTCTTATGAAGAAAAAAGAGCAAAAGATTTAATTAAAATTTTAGAATTATCCGATGCCCTTCTTGATGTTCATGCAAACAATAGTCCAGAGACCATACCATTTGTAATTACCGACAATGGTTTTGATGTAGTCAAAAATATGAATTTTGAAATTATTGCTACTGGTTTTGATAATCTTGAACCTGGGGCAACTGATGGATTCATGAAAAACAAAGGGAAAATAGGAGTTTGTATAGAGTGTGGATATTCTGGCAAAAGCGAAGAAAATATAGATATAGCATACAATTCGATTATTCAATTTTTACAACATTTTAATGCTATAGACCACATAATCCCAAGCTATAATATCAAACAAAAAGTATTACATGTTGATAAAGTTCAAAAAGTAACATCAAAAGAGTTTAGTCTAATAAAGACATTTAAGGATTTTGAAATAATTAAAAAAGGTTTTGTTATTGCTAAAGACGAAATGAATGAATATTCTGCTGACAAGGATAGAGTAATTTTATTTGGAACGCCTGGAAAGCCGATTGGAGCAGAAGCATATATTTTAGGTACTTGGATAGAATAAGGAGTTTTGAAAATGAAATTCACCCCCAACCCCTCTTTCATTTTTCAAAACGGAAAAAATCAAATTTATAAGAAATGAAGAAAGCATATCATAATGAATAAGAACGAAAAATATTTTTTGAACTCAAGCCACGCTGCGCTCTCCTCCTTTCAGTCGTCGGGGCGTATAACAAGGGATATACGGTTCAGCCCTCGGCTCGAGCATCACCCAAATTTTTCTTTCGCTTACGCTACAGAAAAACTTCGTATATCCCAAACGTTAGGCGAAATTGCTTTTTGCTTTTACAAAGAAGAAGGCCACCGACGATGTCGCCGATGGCCTTGTGGATCTGGGGTGCGGGCGGCTCCTCGCTAACCCTTCTTTGACCAGGGAAAGTCCGAAGCGAACCAGATCAGGAGGATGATGGCCCAGAGTGGGCTCGCTGACTGTGTGATGTACATCCCATAGCCGATGAGTCCTGCGCCACTGACCAGAGCCACGGCGCCACCTACGTCCTTCGCGTTCATGAGGTACCTCGCTAGTTGCGAAAAAACAGATCCCCAACCATGAGGAGCCGCCCTTTCTGGTTGACAGAAAAACTACTCCAAACCACGTTTGGACAATGACTTTAACATATTACTACATCTAAGTCAACCCCTCACCGAGCAAAAAGCAATTTGTTCGCTCCGCTCACATTTGCTCCCGCTGGTCGCAAATTAAAAAAGCAACTACGCCTAACACTGCATAGCCGGCTCGTTCTTTTCCGAAAGAGCTCACCCAAATTGCCTCCTCAACAAATATGGTGTAAAATTCTACCACACTTATCTCGTCGGCAACTTCGGCTATGCAGGAACGTTAGCTGAAATAGCCTCAAATCCTTTCTTGTTTGTAGAAACTCACTAAATAGTAAATATATGCAAATTATCAAAAAAATATTCAACGGTAAAACCAGCAAATCAGTGTTAACTATGGGCATTGTTGCAACATTTCTCCAAATATCAATAGCCGCTTATGCTGTAATTAAGCCAATAAGTCTGAAGAGTGATTTAACACTTTTTTATGGGATTGTAGTTTTAGAGCTAATATTTTTCCCAATAAGTCTTTCAATAATTTTTTCTTACCTCCTAAATAAAGTTAAGTGGCTTGATAAAAAATCATTTCTGATCACATTCCTTGTTACGTCTTTATTTATTGTAACCGCTGTAATTTTGGGACAAATGGCTTGGGAACATATCATTCCTTGGGAATTTTGGCTTTTTTATAAATATATAGAAATACCTCTAGTCTTTACAGGACTAATTGGCATTCCCTTGATTTATCTTTTGGGATATTCCGGTTGGACAGTTTTCACCTTTGTAATGATAATTGGAATATTTGTTACCGCTTTTTTGGTTGCTGCTCTTTATTCCTACACAACCCATCTTGCAATCAATAAGAAAAAACAATCTTTTAGAATAATCCTTACAGTAGCCCTCATTTTATCTATTGGATGGGGGATATTTCAGGGAGTAAATGAAGCATATGTAAAAAGATTATCTCTAAAAGGTGAGTGTGCTGCAGGACTTAACTTTTACCAGTGTGACAATTACAGTAACCTTGGAAATAGTTACCACAGATTAAATGATGACATCTATTACAACCTAGGCTATGTAAACGCTGTAAAAATCGACGATGTCGACATTAATTCCTTTCAAGTGATCAATATCGATTCACTGCGTGTGTCAATTGCCAAAGATAAATACAGAGCATATGCCAATGGGGAAATAATACCAATAAACAATATTGATTCATGGAAAATCATGGAAGGAGTAGATAATTGGGGCTACTCATCAGACGATAAAAATGTATTTTTCGGAACAAATATTCTAGACGGTGCCAATCCAGAAAGTACATTTCTCATTGAAAACAGATATGCATGCAATAATGATTTTGTTTACTTTGGAGATAAAATTATTGAGGACGCAGATCCAAGCTCCTTTGTAACACTGAATTGTGGCGGCTACACAAAAGACGATAAATCATACTATTTTTATGGAGAAAAAATTATTGAGGATGAAACTGGATGCAGAGGTCAAGATATAATTGACAGCAAATGTGAAATAAAATGACAAGAGATTCGAGGCTACATCAGCTAACAGCGTATATCTGGCTACACTTCGTTTCGCCCATATTACTCCCTGCGGTCGCAACATCAGATATGCGCGAACGTTAGGTGAAATATTTTTTGAAAATTTTTTAGATTTTTAGTATTTTTAATAGGCTTTAAGTAATATTACTATGAAGAAGGAAACTATTCGCCAAATTCAAAGAAAAGTTATTAGATTGTTGCGTAAAAACAATAATAAACCTCTTTATCTGTCATCAACAGACAATTGTAGTGAAATTGCACGGTTGGTTGGTTGTTGGATTTTTGACAAATTACCTCAGGCTAAAATATATATTTTAAAAGGTAAAAATATACTAGGCACAAAAAAATGCCATGACATTTTAGCAGTAGAATACGACAAGCGCATTTCCCTTATCGATCCAACAGTGTGGCAATTTTTCAAGAATAAAAAGAGTATTCTTATTAAAACAACAGACAATTTGACGAATGGTTTATTTGAAGCCAGCAAAATATATCGCAGCAAATGGAAAGTCTCAGAAATATTTAAAAAGAATAATTATAAAAATGATGAACTTAAGAAAATTGTAGCTTCAAATATTAAGGACTTAAAATAAAAAACGTTATAACACCAGAGAGAAAGCCTATCAAAAATCAAAATTAAGGAACAAAAATTTTCAAAAAATACAACACCTAACACGCACTTACCAATACAGTTGATATTTTGGATTTGTTTGATGCAGTTTTTTTGCTTCAAATTTCTGCCGATACAATAAGAAAGAGATTGATTGAAAGAACAGAGGTAGGAGCATTCGGTAAATCGGATGATGAAATAGCTGATATCATGAGATGGAAAGATGAATTTGTCAAAACAATGATAACGCGTGGCGCAATATCAATTGACGCAGAGAAGGGTGTAAACGAAGTTGTTGAGGAAATTTTATTAAGGAGATTAAAATAATTTAACATTAGGCTGACTTATAGCAAAGCAGTCTTAATGCAAAAAAAAATATGAATAAACTCTATTTTATCAGCGGAGTGAATGGGGTGGGAAAAACCTCAATTATGCCTTTCCTAAAGACATTGTTGCCAAGTAATCAATTTGAAATACATGATTTTGATGAAAGAGGGGTACCGGAAAAGGCTGATGGTAATTGGCGTATTTCTGAAACTAAACACTGGGTAGATTTAGGAGTAGGATTGGGATCAAGAGATAAAAACGTTATCGTTTGTGGATTTGTAAAACCCGCAGACTTTCAGGAAATGCTATCGGATGATTCACTTGGCATCACTTTGATTTTTCTCGATGCAAGTCCGGAAGTTATTCGTCAGCGTTTAACTGGTCGATATACAAAAGACGGTTATTTTGATGAATCCCAAATGGTAATTGGCAAGCCAATTGATGTTTTTATTGATGGGAATATTTATATTTCAGGGCAAATGAAAAAAATATTTGAAGAATTAAATTGCTCAATCGTTGATACATCAAATTTAAGTCCAGAAGCAGTTGCAAGGCAAGTGGCTGAATTAATCCTAAATAATTTTAAAGTTTATATGGCCCCATAAAGGTGTTTTGGGCTTCGGGCATTCACCCCTTTAATTCCCCTTTGCCTTTCGCCCAAAACAGAAAAAGAAATTTGAAAATTTTTTAAAACAATTCCGACTGCTGTCGGAAAAAAGAAAAGGAATACATCAGCTAACAACGAGTATCCGGTTACGGCTTTTATCCAAAAGCCTCCACCCAAATTTTTCTTCCGCTACGCTACAGAAAAACTTCGGATACTCGTAACGTTAGGCGAAATAACACAATAAACATCTCTTATGAAAAAGTTGAAATTTATTCTAAGCATAATTTTTTTAGCTTTCATTGCAATTTCAATAATTTCTTACAATTATTATTCGTTAATAGATAATCAATCGAACCATACGGGGTTAGATTTAATGAAAGTTAAAATATTCTATCTAGGATTTTCATTAATTGCGATTGTTGTAGCGCTAATAATAAAATCAAATAAAAAAGCTAAAAAAAATTTCATTATTTCCAGTATATTAGGATTAGTTTTCATTTTTAACATTTGGATATTCGAAAAAACAGAAATTATGTTGTATTACGAAGATTGGGTTACCTGCTGCATGTAAAATTATTGTGTTTCATCGCCTAACAGCGTATAAACGGTTCCATTCGTTCACCCAAATTGACCAGTGATAAGCCTTCGGCTAGTATATCACAGGCCAACTTCGTTTATGCGCCGGACGTTACGCAAAATTCAAATAACCCAAAATTATTATGAAAAAACCACATTACCTTTCACCAGTTAGTAAAATATTTTCAGCTATCGCTGGCAGGACGGAACCAATGAAAGTAAGGATTGAAAATTATAATTTCGTAGTATTACCAAAAGTATTTCCATCTCATGAATTTAGAGCAGCAAAATGTCTCCCAAAAAGTATTAAAGAAATAATAAAAAACAAAACAGTACTATATATGGGTTGTGGTTTTGGTATGGTGGGTATTTATTCATTACATCATGGTGCGACAAAAGTTATACTAGCAGACATTAACCCGTATGCTGTTGAAAATGCAGAAATAAATAAAAAGTCACACAAATTCAGTGATGATCAAATAATGATTTACGAGAGTGATTGTTTTGATAATATCCCAAAACAGACATTTGATGTATTAATATTCAACCCACCGTTTAATACTAATGGTAAACCTACAAGCGACGTATTAAGAAAATCTCTATGGGATCCGGGTTTTACTTCATTAAAAAAGTTCCTGGGAAGTGCCAAGGACTATATGAATATTAGCAGTAAACTCCTGATATACTACTCAGACAGAGGTGATATTAAAACGTTGGAAAAATTATTTGGTCAATATTTGTATAGATGGAAGCTTTGGAAAGTGTTCAATAAAGACCAAAAATTTGACAATAGGATCTATGTTCTTATTAAATAAAATTATATTGGTAAATCCTATTAGGTTTTTTGAACTTCGTCTAACACGGCGTACACGATATTCCCTCGTTCACTCCGGTGGCCACTCGCTAGTCAGTCTCTCCGGCCGCGAGTGTACCACCTCCGTTCGCTCGGGACATCGCGTGACGCCGGAACGTTGCACAAAATCGCTCGCTCCGCCTGCCGGCAGGCAGGCAGGCTCGTTTTTTTTTAATTGCCAAAAACCGCATATATTGATAAAATTCAATTGGAGTTTGATGCCGGTTGCGAATCATTTCAATAAAAATGCTTTTAGAGAGCGCACAAGCAAAAGCGCCAAAGGAGGACGATCATGGGCTTTGGGACCAGACTGCCGACGAGCAACGACCCGCCGCCATCAGCTAAGGGCAAGAGTCCGTGGCTCGGGGCAAACGAAGAATTTGGCCTTGACGAATTCTGCCTTGTGATCAACCGCAAAACAAGGCAATGCGAGGGTTGCAAACGAATAACTCATGTTCGTCACCTGGACGCCAATGGAAGATGCCCTGACTGCCGATGACAAGGAGGATTCTCCAGCAGGGATTTCGCAACGAAATCCCTGCTGTCTAAAAACATTTTCATTAGAGATAAATTTCAATAATATGCGCTTCATGATCTGCGGGAGCATGCATTTTGCCAAAGAAATGCTTGAGGCTCAAAAAAGTTTGCAGGGACTGGGACATGACGCCAAAATTCCTTCAGACACGCTTGAGTGTTTGGAAAATCCCGAGCTGAACATGGATTTTGATTATTGCGTCAGAACTCAAATCGATAAAAAGGATTTTCAGCAAGTGGCTGACAGCGACGCGATTTTGGTTTTGAATTATCCGAAAAACGGCATCAAAGGCTACATCGGTGGAGCAACCTTGATGGAAATCGGCCTGGCCAGGCACTTGGGCAAAAAAATCTTTTTACTGCATGACATCCCTTCGGAAGACGAACTAAGATACGCGCTTGAAGTGCGCCTCACCTCCCCCGTTGTCTTGGGAGGCGATATCAAAAAAATAAATCAATTTATCTAAAAACAATATGACCGAAAGACCCAAAGTCGGAGTCGGAGTAATCATCATCAAAGACGACAAAGTTCTTCTCGGCAAAAGAAAAGGCGCGCTCGGCCAATGCACTTGGTGTTTCCCGGGCGGGCATTTGGAATACGGCGAATCTTGGCAGGAATGCGCCAAGCGCGAAACCATGGAGGAAACCGGCATTAACATAAAAAACATTCGCTTCGCTTCAACCACCAATGATATTTTTCAATCGGAAGGCAAGCATTACATTACCATTTTCATGGTGTCCGATTTTGATTCGGGGGAAGTTAAGGTGATGGAGCCCGAGAAATGCGAGGGATGGGAGTGGTTCGAATGGGATCAATTGCCCGAGCCGCTTTTTCTGGCCGTTAAAAATTTACTTGAAATCGGCTTTAATCCGTTCGATGAGAAATAAAACAACGGCCAAAGCCTTCGTGACTGATAAAAACAAATTAAAATAAAAGCCAACAATCCATAACAAAAAACTTATGCGAACAAAAAAAATCTTTTTATCCACGCTTTTTTTATGCTTGATTATGTTAACCGGTTGCAACGCCTCGGACACCGATGAATCCGAAACGACAAAAACCGACATGGGAGAATTTTTCAATGAGTATTGCGACATTTACGTCAATAAATTTCAAGCCAGGGACTTGGAAAGTTATGGCATAAAAATCACCGATAATATGGGCTATGGGTATTACAATACCATAGATGAGTGCGTCAAAGAGCTGCTGACAATAGACAACCAAGCCGCGGACGCTTGCTCTCTGTATGCCAAAACCAACGGACTGGATTGCGACAAGGCCGGACAAACGCGCCAAGAAAATTATAAAAAAAACATGACCAAAGATGGCTGCGTTCAAAACGGCAAAAATAACCGTTGCGCTTTGTTCGACACCTCTCAACCTCAATGGAGCGGGGCCGACACCGCGCAAATATCGGACGCCAACGTCAAATACACGGATTGCTTGCAAAAAGTAGACTATGCTTGCGGCGGACTGCCGGAATCCTGGTAATTGCTTTTAGCGGCATCGTTTGCGAAAAAACGCCACCGGGGATAAAATGAAAAGCATCAATATTTATGAAAAAATTATTATATTTAATTATAATCTGCGTGTTTGTTTTGATTCCTTCAATTTCTTGGGCTCAAACCGATTCCGGCCAAGCGAGCGAACAAATCTTCAAAGCCCAGGTGACCGAAATTTTGGATCAGCAAACGTTCACCAGAGACGACGGCTCGGTTTCCGAGCGACAAAAAATCAAACTGGTCGGACTTGAAGGCGAATGGAAAAACAAAACCATAATTTTTGACGGCACCTAATTTGATGTTTTATCCAATGCCAAATACGCGATCGGCGATAAAGTCTTGGTCAATTACAGCGTCGGACAGGGAGGCGAAGAAAATTTTTACGTGTTCGGGTTTTCCCGCACGGCCGCCATTTACTGGCTCGCTTTGTTATTCGCGATTATCGTCAATGTTGTTTACGATCAAACAACAGCCTTTTTTAACCTTTCAGCAAGTCTTGGACAGCGAAATGATCGCCGAAGAAGTGGTTAGAACTTTCACGGGTAGCATCGGTTTGGTGTTGGCCGTGCAATTCATTAAGGTTTTAAAAACCGATAAATAACTGAACCAGCAAGGCTTTAATATTGCCCTCTCCCCCATTTTCTACTATACTGGAAGCAATGAACGCGAAAAATTCGCCTTAAAATCCTATGCTTTCCATCATTATCCCCACCTTAAACGAAGAAGAACGCCTGCCCAGATTACTTGACTGCCTCAAATCTCAAAAGCCGGAAGACTGCGAAATCATAGTTTCTGACGGACAGTCGAAAGATCGTACCGTGGAAACAGCCAACCGATTCGGCTGCCGCACAGTGGTCAATCCGCCGAAAAACCCGGCAAGGCAAAGAAATGAAGGCGCGAAAATAGCCCGCGGAAATTTGCTTTTATTCCTTGACGCGGACACGCTCTTGCCCGATCATTTCCTTGAAAACGTTTTAAAAGAATTCGAAGATCGGCGGCTTGACGTGGCCGGTTTTTATTTTAAATTTCATTCGGACAAATTGAAATATAGAATCGCTTCCTCTTGGTGGAAATACAATTTCTGGATGTTTCACTTTTTTTACCCCATGTCAATCGGCGCGGCTATTTTGGCGGACAAGTCATTCCACGAAAAGACGGGCGGCTTCGACGAGTCGCTTTACATCGGAGAAGATCATTTTTATTCTAAAAAAATAAAAAAGGCCGGTGGTAAATACGGCTTGATAAAATCAGACACGATAATTTATTCGACTCGAAGATTTGAAAAAGAAGGATTTTTGAAGGTTAATCTGAAATGGTACATCGCGTCAATAAATTATCTGATTTTCGGACACCGAATGAAAAAAATCGTCAAATACGAATTCAACAATAGGTAATCCCTGTTTTAAAATGAAAAAAGTCTGCCGGTGCAGCAGACGGGGTGAAAAGGTTGGAGTGTTGCTTGGTTCATGCCGCCCTCATCGTTGTGAGGTAGCGCAGACCTTCATCAGTAGCGAGAGCTCTGAGCCCGAGCCGCTTGAGCATGCCTAAAGTCACCTCCTTGGCTTCGTCTTTTCTCGTAATATCGAGAATTCGCTTGAAACCGGCAGGCCCGAAACGCCGTCTCAGGACTTCGATCTCGCGATCGAAATCATCGCAGTGAGCGCTCATGACTCGGTCTCCTTTCCTCTGAAAATATGTAAACTACTTATTGCTGGCGATGAAGTCATCGATCATCTTACGGAATGAATCGTCTCCTTCCAAATCGAGGAACATTTTGTCTTTTTCTTCTCGAGGAAGAGTGCTGCCGATGGCCACGTGATACATCAAACATTCATTGAGTTTCGGCTGTCCGTGCTTGCTCCTCATCTTATTGACCTGCGCAACCATCGTATCGTAGAATTCCAGCACCAGATCGGAATCGTGATCATCCGTCAACTCCTGAAGTTTGCGCCGATAAATCCGCTCCTGCTCCAACATCTGCTCCGCCACGGCTCTGCCCTCCCCGCTTCCGCTTTGTCCTTCGATTATCGGCATAAAATAAATAGGTATCTTATTTCTCCTACCTTTATTTTACCGGACCTGGCATATTAAAGCAATATTCACCTTATTGTCAAATTTCCAAATATGTTCAAATGGATACTCTTTGACCAAGCCAATGTCTTAACGCACCATGTTTTTACCACCAAACCGCTTTATTGCGCTGACAATCAGTGCTTTCCGGCCAAAGATTTGGAAAAAATTTATTACAGCCCCGAATTCTCCGCTTTCGAACTGGGTAAATTGGATTCGACCGCTCTGATCGATTCTTTTTTAAAACAACACAAAATCTGTCTGACCGTTCAAGGCTATAAAAAAATTTATCGGGAAAGCATTGAGCCGATCTTCGGCATGAAGGAAATAATCGAAAAATTAAAACAAAATTTCAGATTGGCGACTTTAATCAATGAAGGCGCCGAATGGGCGGAGCATAAATTCGAAGCCATGGGGTATAAACATTTTTTTGAACGAAATATCATCTCCGGCGATTTGGGAATGGTCAAGCCGGATGAAAGAATTTATAAAAAAGCTTTGGAGATAATCAATGCCGCGCCGGACGAATGCCTTTTCATCGACGATTTGGAGAAAAATTGCCGCGGCGCGGAAAACGTCGGCATAAAAGCCATTATGTTCATCAGTCCTGAGCAATTAACCAGGGAACTTGAAAAACTTTCAGTAATTTAAAAACAAAAACGCCCAGCACCTTTTTGAAAGATAATTCATTTTTCAAAAAGGTGCTGGGCGTTTTTTATCGTTGATTTTACGGATTGGTGATTTCAAGCTTTATCTGGCCATTATAATTCGGAATGACCGACACCTGATAGTCAAAGGATGAAACCCGTTGATTTTGAAGACTTAAATAAAACGTTAAATTTCTTGGATTGGTATAAAACTGAAAATACCCGTTTGAATCCGTTGTTGCCAATAATTTATATGGCGATACGACATCATGAATTTCAACATATCCAATTCCTTCTTTTGTAACTTTATCCACGACCCAACCGGAAATCATTCCCTGATTGCTGTCATTGGGACTGTATGAATAGGTTATTTGTGGAGATTCGTAAGAATCATTGATTATTTCAAGCGTCATCTGGCCATTATAATTTGGGACGACAGACACCAGATATTCACCGCTGGGCGAAGCCCAATGATTGTGGATGCGTATCTTAAACTTTAATATCTTTGGGTCGGTAGAAATCTGAAAATACCCGTTTGAGTCGGTCGTAGCCAATACAAGCGGACTCATATATGAAGCGGCGGTAATTTCTACATTGGCAATACCTTGTTTTGTGACATTATCAATAACCCGACCGGAAATCATCCCATTGTTGCTATCATTCGGACTATAAGAATAAGTTACTTGCGGATATTTATAATTATTGTTATCCGGAGTAAGGCTGAAATCAGCCCTATACGAATTACCCAAAATTATTGACTTTTCAGCGGGATACAAGTTACCACTATACGCCTTAATTAAAAGGCTCTTGCCTCTAGTCCCGTAAAAATTAAATGAATACTCACCATTAATGTCTGTGCGGACATAAACGCGAGAGTTGCCCTGCAAAGCAGCTACTTCTACGGCCGGAATCGGCTGTCCGGTAACGCTGTTCGTCACTTTACCTCTAATTAAGAAGTATTCGAAATTCGGAATATTGCATGTCGGGCAAAGCGTTGGATTATTTATCTCGGGACGAATTTCAACTCTATAATCAGCAATGACTGAAACCTGATATCTAATTGATGTATCAGGAGAATAATCCAAATCCTTAGCGCTAAAATAAAGATTGATTACGCCGGGGACGTGATAAAAACTGAAATACCCATTAGAATCAGTAATCGGCTGATTTTTAAAACTAACCGGTTCACCGGCGACGCCCACCATAACATTGCCGATTCCTTTTTTAGTTGTTTTATCGATCAAAAATCCTGAGACTAACCCTTGCTTCACTTTATATCCATCAGGGGTTGGGCTATAGGAATAAGAAGCTGTAGGAATTTTTACTACCGTCTCTTCAACCGGATAATAAACAATGCTAAAATTCACCTGATTAGTATTACCCAATACAATGGATTTTTGATATGAATTGTAATTATCTTGCGACGCGGTTAAACGTATTGATTGCCCGTTTATTGCATATATCCGCAATGAATAATTACCGTTAACATCCGTTCTGTCTGAAGATGAATTTATTGAATTGGTTATCAAAATATTTGGTACCGGCTGACCATTCGCGCTATTTATCACCTTACCGCTGATCGTGAAGTATTGATAATTTTCGCTTACAGGAGTGGGCACTGTGCCTCCCGTCGGATAAACATAACCCGTATTCACCGAAATCTGCGACAAATCGGAATTGGTGATGCCAAGTCCTAATTTTCGCATCATGGTGTAAGCCGCGTCGGCACTACCCAAATAATATCTTCGTCCGTCCGAAGGATTAACATACCAAGCTTCGCCCGCGTGCTGAACCTGTAAAAATATTTTGCCTTTTTGATTATTGGCGAAATTTAAATCAACGACTTTGTTGCCGAATCGAATGATCGGGCTGTAGCCGTTTAAAACTTCCGTTTTATCTTCATAACCATCGCCATCGCTGTCGCGAGAATTGGGATTGGAACCGAGTGATCTTTCGATCACATCAGCCAAACCGTCGCCGTCAGCGTCAATGCCATCGACATTCCAAGTGCCCAAAGGGATTTTCATCAAATCCGCGTTGGTGATGCCGATCCCCAGGCTTCTCATTAAATTATAAGCGGCCGCGCCATCGGCCAAATAGATTCTTTTATTGTCGGCCGGATTGACATACCAGGCTTCGCCATGATTTTGCACCTGCAATAAAATCTTGCCGGACAAACGCTCGGACATGGTCTGGGCAGAGCCGGAAACAGGTAAAATTAGCGAAAAAACTAACAGAAATAAACAACTTGAGATAATCAATGATTTTTTCATAACTCACTATTTATTATTAACTTGAAATTTTAGCATATTAAAGCTATAAAGTCAAGCACTATTCCTAATTACAATTTAACATTTAAAATGGCTTTTCTTCAAACAAAAAACATCGAACAGATATCGATGCCGCTGAATGAATTTCAATTTTCAGGAAAAGATTTCTCCACGCGCCCTTATGGGCTTGGTCGAAATGACAAAAAGATACTACTCCCTATTCCCTTTTGCCTATTGCCTCAATTGCTACTGCCCCGCTTCCCTGATCGATTCTTCCGCAATATCGAGTTTTCCTTTCCTTCTCCACAACCGACGAGCCAAACCGTCTTTTAACCGCAACATCTCTTCGCTTTTCAATAAATATGAAATCAAAACAAAACAAGCCAAGCCCACTGAACCGGCCACCGCGCCCTGAATGAATATGCCCCAAAATTTTTGCATATCCACGACGCGACCTAAAATTTCCTTTGACAATTGAATGGCAATGGCCATGCCTATGGCCGCCAAGGACATTTTGCCCAAAGACGCGGCGATTCTTTTGATTCCGAAATCCCCGACTCTGGATCGCAAGAAAACGAACAGCAACGCGAAGTTAACCACATTGGAAACCGTAAAAGCGAAAGACAATCCCATCACCCCGTAATTTTCAACCAACAGCAAGCTTAGCGCTATATTGATGGTCATGGAAATCAAACTGATGATAAATGGAACCATAGTGTTTTGCATGGCGTAATACGCTCTGGCCAAAAGCGGGATCAATGACTGCGCGAAAAGGCTCAGAGCGAAAACCCCAAGCACGTCCGCGGTCAAAATCGTCTCGGTCCAACCGAATTGTCCGGCGCCCAAAACTATTCTGACGATTTGAATTCGCAATAAAATAAAAATAATGGTGAACGGCACGGTAAACAACAAAATTTGCCGCAAAGTCGTTTCCAGAGAATTTTTAAAATCTCCCATGTTCTTTTTGGCGAAAGCAATCGACATGGCCGGAAAGGCCGCCAATGAAAACGCGATGCCGAAAAGGCCTATCGGGAAGCTTTGCAGGTTCGTGGCGAAGTTGTAAATGGTAATGCTGCCGGCCGTGAGGGTCGAACCCAGAATCGTCACCACGATCAGATTCAATTGAGCCGTGGCGAGTCCCATGGTGCGAGGAATCATCATCCGGCCGATCTTTCTGATGTTTTTATTTCTCAATTGAAAAACGGGACGATAGCGAAATCCCAGATCAATGGCCACGGGCAACTGCAAAATCATGTGCAAAAAAGCTCCCAAAACCACGCCGATCGCCAATCCGTAAATGCCGACATAATCGACTATGAAAAAAGCTCCCAAAATAATGCCCAAATTGTACATGATCGGCGCCAAGGAAAAAAGCAAAAATCTTTTGAATGACTGGAGCACGCCTCCGAAGATGCCGCTGATGCCCAAAAAGATCGGACTCAAAAACATTATTCTGGTCAAATTCACGGTGACTTGCAGCTGTTCGCCGTTAAAACCCGGGGCGATGTATTTCATCAACCACGGCGTGGCGATAAATAATATACCGCAGGCCACGGTCAGAAAAATCAAAACCGTGTTCAAAACATTATTCACCAAATCCCATGCGTCTTTATTAGATTCATAACCTTCTTTGTCATGTTTTTTTAACAGCGAAGTGAATACGGGAATAAAACCGGCTGACAGCGCGCCCAAAATAACCAAATTATAAATCAAATCCGGCACGCGAAAAGCGGCATAATACATGTCCAGCTCGGCGCCGGCGCCAAATTGTGAGGCCAAGACTCTGTCTCGCACAACACCCAGAAGCCGACTGGCCAACGAAGCAATGCTTATAATGGCCGCGCCGGAAATTATCGACGAGCTTTTTGAGTTTAAAAATTTTTTTATTTTGCTTAAAGCTATCATTTACTTTATTGTTACGAGATTTACAAGATTTTTGTACAAAATCTTACAGATTATATAGTTCCATATCTTGTACTATCTGGTATGTAAATCTTGTAGATCTCGTAACTAACATATTAATTTAGCCATCATCAATTCCTCATTGGCCGGCACTACCAACACTTTTGCTTTGATCGGCAATCCCGATATTATCAATTTTCTGATTTGCCCGCTTCTTTCCCCGATTCCGGCGGTGAACGCAATGGCGTCAACTTTGCCCAAAACAGCGGCGTACGCGCCTATGTATTTTTTGATTCTGTAAACAAACATGTCCAAAGCGAGCTTGGCTGGCTTTTTTTCGGAAGCTAAAATTTCGCGCATGTCCTTGAAACCGGAGACGCCGTAAAACCCCGATTCGAAATTTAACATTTTTTCAATCGCGGGCAATTTATAACCTTTTTTATTCAAATGAAAAACAATGGCCGGATCGATATCTCCGCTTCTGGTGGCCATCATCAAGCCTTCAAGCGGCGTAAAACCCATGGATGTATCTATTGGTTTGCCATTTTGAATGGCGGAAATACTGCATCCCGAACCCAAATGGCAGGTTATCAAATTCAGCCGACTTAATTTTTTATTCAGTCTTTTTGAGCTGTTTTCAGCCACAAACTGATGAGATAATCCATGAAATCCGTAACGTCTGATGTTCATTTTTTCCGTCAGCTTCATCGGTAAAGGATAATACTTTGTCCGATCGGGCAAATCATGAAAAAAGGCGGTGTCAAAGCAGGCGTAGTTTTTAGCTTGTGGCAACAGCTTTATAACCGCCTTAATTCCTGCCAAATTATGCGGATTATGAAGCGGAGCCAAGTCGTTTAATTTTTCCAATTCCTTAATATTTTTTGAATTGACCAAAAGCGGTTTATAAAACTTTTCTCCGCCATGAACATAACGGTGTCCGACTTTTTTCATGGATGAAAGATCGATTTTTTTCGATGTCAAAAACAAAAAAACAGCGGTAATCGCCTCATGATGATTTTTTATTTTAACTATAGTCTTATGGCCGTCAAAGTCGCAAAACGATTGACCGCTAATTTGCTCCACTATCCCTGCATGAAGCTTCTTTAAATTTTGATCAAACAATTTGAATTTTACACTGGAGGAACCGGCATTGATTATTAATATCAAATTTCCCATACCAAAATTACTCAATTATAAGCTCTCCCTCTCCAACCGGCGCCAAATCGGCCGCATTGCCTTCATCAGTGTCTATTTGAAACGATTGGTCGAAATTCCCTTTCACGCGAATAACAACTTGGTCAAAAACCAAAGCGCGGTCGCCGCCGACTTTTACCTTAACAATATCGCCGTTCTTTAAACCAAGCTCCGTAGCTTGCGACTCGGAAAGATGAACATGGCGCTTGGCCACTATCAAACCTTCCTTTAACTCCGCTTCTCCCGCCGGACCTATGATTTTGATGGCTCCGGAACCGGCCACATCTCCGGAAACCCTGAGCGGGGCTTCGCTGCCGAGAAAAAAAGCGTCCGTTCTGGAAATTTCAACTTGCGTGTTCACTCTGACCGGACCGATCACGGTCACGTTTTCCAATTGCCTTTTCGGACCGACTAAAGTCACCTTGGCTGAACTGGCGAATTCGCCGTGCTGGGATAATTCTTTTCCCGGCTCCAATTTATAACCCTTGCCGAATAATTTTTCCAAATCCTTTTGACATAAATGCAAGTGGCGGGCGGAGATTTCTATTTTCATATTTTTTTGAATTTACAAGATTACAAGATCAGTGTACAAGATATACAAGATTCCTAATCTTGTGACTTTTTCTGATGCTCAGGATCATTTACGACTCGACGAACCTGAACTTCTTCGCTATTAAATAAAATTATCAGGCCTAATCTCAAATCTGTTGCCACAAGATATTCATATAATTGATCAAAATGTTTTTTTATTATTTTTTTTCCGACTTTCAATTCAACTAGCATTTTATTTTCTATCAAGAAATCCGCTCTCCTTCTGACAGAGTATTTCCCCTTATGCAATAAATTTATCGCATATTGCCTTTGGACACGAATGCCCTTCTCCATTATCATTTGATAAGCTATATCCTCATAATATCTTTCCCTGAAGCCAAAATCATTTTCATTATAAACCTCAAAAAATATTCCAATTATCTTATCACTCAAATCTTTATAATAAAACTCTGGCATATATTAACAATCTACAAAATCACGAGATCAACGTACAAGATACCAAATACGCTAATCTTGTACATCTTGTAATCCGTATAATCTTGTAACGCAATATCTTGTAATCTCGTAAATTAATTATTTACTTAAAAGTCCGTTCTGCGCCCCGATCTTCGCCACCACTGCTCCGCTGTTTTTCAATCCCAAATCCAAAGCTTTTTTCGCGTCATGATCGTATTTTATCAATCCGGCCAAAAAACCCGAGCCGAAAGCATCGCCAGCGCCGACTGTGTCCACGACGTTTTTTCCCATGGCCGGCAGATGATAAAACTTGCCCGCCGCGTCCAAAAGATTGGCGCCGCCGGCGCCTTCGGTCACCACCACGGCGATCGGGCCGAGTTGCTTTAATTTATTCGTTAGAAATTTCACGTTGTTTAATTTCGAACTTTTTCCAAAAAAAGTCATGACCAGTTGTATTGCTTCGTCTTTATTTACAATCAAAATTTCTGTCTGCGTTAAAAACGGCAACATCAAAGAAACCCGATTAATTTGCTTTTGTCCGGGGTTCCAAACGATAAGCGAAGCGTCCTTTCTGGCTTTGTTAAAAACTTTTTTTAATTCAACTTCCCAATTTTTCTGGCTTTGAGCGGCGACATAAAAATAATCGGCTTTGAATTCAGTGAGCAGGGTTTGAGAATAACTAAAATTTGCGCTCGCGCCTTTGTGAGTGAAAATGACGTGATCTTTAAATTTTTTCGAACCCAAAATAAAAGAAAAGCCGGTCAGCTCTTTTTTATTTTTTAAAATCAAGGAAACATCAATTCCGTTTTTCTTGAAATTCTCAAGCATCTGATCGGAATCATCTCCCACGCAGCCCACCGGCGCGACTTTGATCCCCAGTTTATTCAAACCAAAGGAAACATTGCCCGCTCCCCCGCCGAAATTATAATAAACCTTATCAATCGGCAGTTTGGCGCCGTACTCGAAAGCGAACATTTTCTGGCGCGTCAAATCTTTTTTGTTTTCAATGACAAAAACCTCGTCGCTGAAAAACTCGATGTCTTTGATCAAACTTCCAAAAACGGCGACCTGATATTTCTTCATAAATTTATTTTAACTTTTCGCTTAAATAATCTTTCAACTCTCCAACCTTCACTCTCTCCTGCTTCATCGAATCCCGATCTCTGACCGTCACCGAATCATCTTTTTCAATGGTGTCAAAATCAATGGTCACGCAATACGGCGTGCCGATTTCGTCTTGTCGTCGGTAACGTTTGCCGATATTGCCGTTGTCGTCAAATTCAACCAGCCAATTTTTTCTCAAGGAATCATAAACTTCTCTGGCTTTTTCAACCAGCTTGGGTTTGTTTTTAAGCAACGGAAACACGGCCACTTTGATCGGCGCCAGCGATATTGGAAATTTCATCACCACTCGTTCGCCATCATCAAGTTTTTCTTCATTGTACGCTGACAGCAACGCAAGCAAAATACTTCTTTCCAAACCGAAAGTGGGCTCAATCACGTGCGGAATATATTTTTCTCCGGTTCCCGGATCCGTATATTCCAATTTTTGACCGGTGGCTTTGGCGTGACTGGTCAAATCAAAATCGGTTCGATTAGCCAAACCGAAAAGCTCGTTGAAACCAAACGGATAATTATATTCAATATCAACCGTCTTTTTGGAATAATGACACAATTTTTCCTTCGGATGTTCGCGACGACGCAAATCTTTTTTATCCGCTCCCAGACTCAAAGCGAAAGATTCCTGATCGTCCAGCCAAGTATCAAACATCTTTTTCCATTTGTCTTTGGGAGAAATGAAGTATTCGATCTCCATTATTTCAAATTCCCTTAACCTAAATATAAAATTGCCGGCTACGATCTCATTGCGAAAAGATTTACCGATCTGGGCGATGCCGAAAGGAATTTTAACCCTGGACGAATCCAAAACATTTTTAAAATCAATAAAAATAGCGCCGGCTGTTTCCGGGCGCAAATAAACAACACTTTCAGCTTCGTCGCTGACATTGTTCATTTCCGTTTTGAACATCATGTTAAACCCGCGCGCTTCCGTCCAATCAATTGACCCGCACACCGGACACTTTATCTTTCCTTTTTTCAAAACTTCGTTCATTTTCTTCAAATCGCCTTCCAAATCAAGCCCGGTCGCGTCTTCGACCAAATGATCCGCGCGAAATCTATGTTTGCATTTTTTGCAATCCACCAAAGCGTCGTTGAAGCCTTTGGTATGCCCGGAAGCTTCCCATAATTTGGGATGCAATAAAATGGGACCGTCAATTCCCACGATGTCGGGTCTATTGTGAACAAACGTTTTCCACCACAAATTTTTAATGTTTTTTTTCAGCTCAACGCCGTAAGGCCCGTAGCTATAAGTTCCGGCCAAACCTCCATAAATTTCCGAACCGGGATAGACGAAGCCTCGACGTTTGCACAAGCTGACTAATTTTTCCATTGTATCCATATTTTTTCATCGATCACGTATCATGGATCACATATCATTTCGAAATGCCCCATGTTCCATGACTATATAGTCATTATTTCCTTCCTCTTCTTCTCCGCCATTTCTTCCAGGTTTTTGTTTAACGCTTCCACGTGTTTATCCAGTTCCTCGCGATAAGCGTAGCGATTGTCTTCGGTGAGTTCAGAAGCTTTAAACGCTTTTTCAATTTCTTCTTTCACCTTGTCTCTCAATTGCCTGACGCTGATTTTGGCGGTTTCCAATTTCTCGCCCAAAAGTTTAACGAGATTTTTCCTTGACTCCTCGGTCATTTGCGGAAAGACGACGCGCACCACCGTATCGTCTATTGAAGTGCTAACGCCCAAATTCGCCTCAGAAATGGCCTTTTCAATGCTTTTGAGCAATGTTTTATCCCAGGGCTCGATTCTAAGCGACCGAGCTTCGGGCACGGAAATGCTGGCCAATTGCTTCAATGGCGTGGGCGCGCCATAGGCGTCCGCGAAAAGCCCCTCGACCATGGCCGGATTGGCTCGACCGGTTCTGATTTTCGATAATTCCTCTCGAAAAAAATCCATGGAATTTTCAAAAGCCTCTTTAAATTTGCTTATAAATTCATTCATACGTTTAATTAATAACTAATTTAACTTTTCAAACCACTCTAACTATGAACTTTTAAATTATTGCTCGTACGATCTTACCCCCAAATAAATGACATTACCGTCCTCCGGATGCACGGTCAAGGCTCTGCCCGCTCTCGTGGTCGGCAATTTGGACGCGCTCCAGGTCTCGCCGCCATCCGCGCTGCGATAATAATTGGTATCGGTCGCGTAGTATATCTCATTGCCGTTTTTGGGGTTGATGGCCATGGAAAATATTTTGGTAGCATCGGGTTCTGTCAATAATTTCACTTCCTGCCAAGTCGCGCCGCTATCGACCGATTTCAAAATTCCGTAACCGGTGGCGTACAAAAGTGCGCCCGTTTGCCGAGACTGGGCAATTTCAATCGATCTGCCAGCGTTGCTGAATTCTCTCAATTGATCTCGCAAACTCTGCCAATTTTGACCGCTGTCCGAGCTTTTATAAAGATAATTTTTTTCCGTGCCCACGTAAAGCTTGCGAGAATCATCTTTATCCAAAACGATTTGATTGACTCTTGAAGGAAAATTATAAAGTCTTTCCCAATTTTTTCCGGCGTCCTGGCTTTTATAGAAATCCCCGGAATCAAGTCCGATATAAACCATGTCGGAATTGTAATAATCCACCGTCACCGCGGTCACCAATTGTCCGGCCGCCACCTTGAATACGTCTTCCCATTCTCTGGCGCAAGTCGAAGATTTGACCAATCTGGTATTGATGGCTACATAAATGGCGCAAGGATTTTTCGAATCCACATCCACTCCTCTGACAAAACCGGAATTCAAATCATCCACGGGCATCCAGCCATTGCCGTTATTGATCGAATAAAACAAACCATTTTCCGCGGTGGACAAATACAGCACGTTCGAATCGCTCGGATCAAAAGTAAAATCCACCACATTGACGTCGCCGATCGTTCCCGGTGTCGCGCCCGGAGTCATCAAGTCCACTTTTCTTCCCCAATTTTCTCCGTTATCCGCGGAAATGAACACACCGCCCAAGTTTTGATCCGTCTGTTTATCGCCGCCCAATTTGATGCATCCCGACAGCGAAATCATCAATAAAATCGCCGCGCAGACAACTGATATTTTTTTTGGCATAAATTCATGCTTTTAGAAAAAAGTTTTCTAAACTTAATTTTATATTTATATTTTTAATAATATCTTGCCTTAAAGATTCCACTCCGAATAGCAGCGCCGTCAAATGATCGCAAGAAAACCTGCCGCGCAACTTGAGCAAATCATCGGCCAAATGAATGTTGGAAATTTTTTCCGCCGCGCCCATTTCCGTCAAGAGCAAATCCCTGAGCACAATCGACCATTCATTGGCGTCGCTTAGCAAATCATCTTTTTTCTTTTGGCTGAATTCATCCGCGAAAAAAAACTTTTCCTTGACGCCACCGCAAAGCGCGCGCAAAAAACCGGCCTGATTGTCTTGGAGCGCCGAATATTGGTCGCCGTTCGACAAAAGTCTCATCGCCCTGGTCGGCCGGCCGAGCGCCAACCTCGAAAATATTTTCGCCTGATCTCTCGACGCGCTTTGTCCGAGCAAATAATCGTATATGTCCGCTTTGGACACGGCCGAGAAAGAAAACGATTGGCATCTGGACACGATCGTGTCCAAAAGATTGTTCTTTGATCGGGCGATTAAAATAATCACCGTCTTTTGCGCCGGTTCCTCCAGCGTCTTTAACAAGCTGTTGCTCGCCTTTTCATTCAAAGAATCCGCCTGCGGAACCAGCACGATTTTATATGAATTTAGAAACGCTCTTTTACTTATTTTATCCTGCAAACCTTGCACTTGCTTGATCGAAATCTGCGTTTTCGAATCATCGCCCTCGCTGTTCAATTCCCTTTCCAAAAAATTTACGTCCGGATGAATGTTTTTCTCGAATTGCCGGCAATGGGAACATTGATTGCAAGGAACCTTCAATTTAGAATCCGAAGCTCCTTCTCTGAATTTCTTATAATTTTCGCAAAGTAATGTTTTGGCGAAAAGCTTGGCGGTCAAGGTTTTGCCCACATTATTGGGACCGTAAAACAAATACGCGTGAGTAAAAGACTCATTTTTCACGCTCTTTTGCAAAAACTTTTTGATTTTCTCCTGACCCAAAATCGGCCAGTCGAATTCCAAGTCTTTCATAGATTATTATAGCATAATATTCATGAAGCATGAATAATGAAACATCAAACCCTCAAAGGACGGGGGGGCAGGCAGGTTGTCCACTTTTTGGCGTCAAAAAGTGGGTCGGCGCCGCCCCAAATGGGCAAGCCGAAACCCATTCTAATTTTATAAAAGCAAGGTTTATAAAAAATTTTTGGACTCTTTTAATATTGTCAAATCTCTCTGTAAGATCATCTTTCCGATTTGATCGTCTGTTGTATCATTTTCAAATAATTCAATAGCTTGCTCAAAATTAACCCAGAGCAATTTAAAACCGAATGCTATTTCTTTATCTGTAAAGGATGTTTTTCCTTTATTTCCATCAACAACGGCCACATAACAATAAGAAGTGGAGATTTCTTTAACATTGTCACGGTACTCCTTAATAATTCCCAACTCTTTAATATTCTTTATTTCACATCCGACTTCTTCCAGGCATTCTCTCTTTAAGGTTTCAATAGGTGTTTCATTTCCCTCAATTCCGCCACCCGGCAATTTATGATAATCATATTTCCCCACATAAAGCAAAGCCACCTTGAATTCTTCATCAAAAATTACGGTTCTGGAAGCTTTTATTACTTTATAATCGTCCCTTGGCAAGGCCTCCCTTTCCCTAGCTCTTTGATAAATTGTTTTCAGCATTTTCATAATCGCTCCTTGTTTTCGTAATTTTTGTAGCCGATTAGTAGATTCGTAGCTTAATCGCCCAAAATCACTTCCAACGTCTCGCGAGCGCATTTTTCCCATGAAAATCTCTTTATATTTTCAAAACCTTTGGCGATCAATTCTTTTCTTAAATTTTCATCAGCGTCAATTTTGTTCATGGCTCGGACAATTTCTTCTTTGCTTTTCGGATCGATCAATAAAGCCGCGTCTCCCGCCACTTCGGGCAAACTGGTCGTATTGGAACAAATCACCGGGCAGCCGCAGGCCATGGCTTCCAGCGGCGGAATGCCGAATCCTTCATACAAACTCGGAAAAACCAAGGCTCTCGCGCCGGCCGTTAATTTTGACAAGTCCTCGACGCCCACCCAGCCCGGCGTGATAACGTCTTTTTGCAAGCCGAACTTTTCAATGTTTTCTTTGACGCGCTCAAAACCGTGCGTCACGAACCCGGAACCGGTTTTTGTATTGCCAACTAAAACCAACTTGCACTCCGGTCGCGATTTTTTGAATTCAGCGAAACATTCCACCAAAAACGGCGTGTTCTTTTTTTCTTCCAGTCTGCCCGTAAAAATGAAATAAGGTGAATTCAAACCGTATTTTAATTTGATTGATTCGATTTCTTCAGCCGGATAAATTTTATAATTGCCGGCGTCAAATCCGTTATAAACCACTTTTATTTTTTCAGCCGGAATTTTAAAAACATCCATTATTTCTTTTTTGGAAAATTCGGAAATGGTGATTATTTTCCAAGCAGAAAATTTGGCGAAACGAAGAGCGTATTTATGATAGACAATATCGTACCAAGGATAAATTTTCGGAAAGCGCTCAAAGCCTATATCATGCATGGTCACCACGGTTTTCTTCGGATGAAAAAGAGGAATGACATGCGCGGACACGAACAGCCTATCAGGCTCCTTTCCTGTTTTATCTCGTACATCTTGTAATCTGTATAATCTTGTACAAAAATCTCGTAATCTCGTAACCAACATTTCATAAGACAACCGAAACTGCGTCCACAATCTGCCCGGCGGCCAATTCAAAATTTTCTCCTCAAAATTTTCAGGACAGTTTTCCAGCCCATCTTTTAGCGGAACATTGGTATATAAAAAATAGCGGTTTTCTTTATCCAATTTTTTAAACCACTGAATCAAATGATATGAATACCACTCGGTACCCGTTTTATTGGGCTTATTGGCCCGAGAAGCGTCGATGCCAATTAACATATTAGGTTATTAGGTAATTAGGTTATTAGGCAAAAACCACTATCCTGTGAATCTAAGAACCTAATAACCTACAAGCTCGTTACCTGGTCGCAAGTATTGATCTTTTATACAAATCCAAATTATCCAAAGCCACGCCCGTGCCTTTGGCCACGCAAAGTAGCGCGTCGTCGGCGATATAGACCGGCACGCCGATGGCTTTGGAAATCAAGCGATCTATATTTCGGAGCAAGCTGCTGCCGCCGGACATGATGATGCCTTTATCGATCACGTCAGCCGATAATTCCGGCGGCGTGATGTGCAAAACTTCCTTGGTGGAATTGATAATGCCGTCCAGTTCTTTTTGCAAAGCTTCGGTCACGTCATTGGAATTCATTATAATGGTCTTCGGCAGCCCCGTGATCATGTCCCGGCCGCGAACATCCATGGTCGGCGGACCTTCTTGATACATGGCCGAACCGATTTCTATCTTTATCGCCTCCGCAGTCCGTTCACCGATGGCCAGATTGTATTTTTTCCGAGTGTAGTCGGCAATGGCTTGATCGAATTTATTTCCGCCGATTCTAACTGATTTTGAAGTGACAATGCCTCCCAAAGAAATAACGGCGACTTCGGAAGTGCCGCCGCCGATATCGATAATCATGTGTCCGGAAGCGCTGCCTATCGGGATATTGGCGCCGATGGCGGCCGCGATCGGTTCTTTGATAATGTAAGCGGCTCGCGCGCCCGCCGTGATGGTGGCGTCGATCACCGCTCTTCTTTCAGTCGAAGTGATACCGGCCGGCACGGCCACCATGACCTCGGGCCTGAAAATTTTAATACCGCCCAACGCTTTATTTATGAAGTATCTGAGCATGGCTTCGGTTATTTTGTAATCGGCTATTACTCCGTCTTTTAACGGCCGGCAGGCGACAATGGTGTCGGGCGTGCGACCGAGCATTTCCTTGGCCTCATCGCCGACAGCCAATATTTTTTTATCGGTCACTGAAATCGCCACAACAGAGGGCTCGTTGATCACGATCCCTTTTTTGGGCAAATGCACCAGCGTGTAAGTTGTCCCCAAATCAATGCCGATTTTTTTTATAAACATATTTAAGCGTATTCTTGAGTATCTTGTAATTCCTGCCTACCGGTCTTCGACTCCCGTTCGGCCACGAGCTCACGGCCGAGTGGCGAGCTCAGACTCGAGGAGCAGGCAGGCGTAACAAATAACATAAAAGATTGATAGCCGATTGTAATTCGTAACACGCGCTTCATGCTCCATCCTCCCTTTTTTTCATCTCCAGCAATTTATCCAATTTTATCTTGGTCTCCTGTTCCAAAAAATATTTGTTTATACCGGGCAAAAAAGAAAGCCACCGTCTGAGCAAGTCTATTATTTTACTCACGTTGACTTTAACCTTGTTCAATAAAATTTGAATTTTTCCGGCCGTGATTTTTCCTTCGGCAGCGAATTTTTTCTGCTCGGAAGCGGACAATTGAACATACAGTTCATAAATGTCTTCTTGCATCACATCTTGAATGGATTTCAGCTGAATATTCGCCGGCGCGGCCGTTTGCGAGGCCAAATGACTCGCCGATTCCAAATCCAAAGCTCCGCGAACATCTTCCTTGGCTGAAGCTTCAAATTCTTTTTTTGCCGCGGCCAGCTTTTCGTGAGTTAACCTTTCTTGCTCTTTGACTTCTTGCTCTGCTTTTTCTTCCGAAACCTTTTCCAAAGCCGGCTCGGCCGGCGTTAACTTTTCCAATTGCGCGTCCTTTTTTAATGGGTCCATTGGGGTCATATGAGTTTGATTAAGTGTAATATTTTTTTGATTTTTTTGCAAATTTTGCCAAATATCATTATAAATTGTATCATATAAATGCCCCCCTTGACAAATCTCTTGTTTTTTTGTAAGGTATAACAAATATGAAAAAAGCAAGATTAATCTATACAATTTACGCCATAATCGCCCTGTTTATCGTGGCTTTGCCGGCCATGACCGCTTCGGGTGCGTTTTCCGATATGCAAAACGGCCTGGAAGTATTTAATCAGCACGCGGGCTTGCCGCAGGCAGGGTTGAACCAGTTGGTAGGCAGCATTATTAAACAAGCGCTGTCATTGCTGGGCATTTTTACCCTGATTATAGTCATGTATGGCGGCTTCTTGTGGATGATTTCAGGCGCCAACGAAGACAAAAAGAAAGAAGCCAAAGGAGTCTTCGTCAATGGCCTGATCGGCCTGGCCATCATTTTAATGGCTTATTCGGCCGTAAATTATATCTTTGACGTTTTTCAGAGCGCTACCATGAGTATTGAATAAAATTACATAATAATAAAAGACAGCCTAATCGGCTGTTTTTTTGTTTAATATCATCGATCCTTCACATTTCCAGCACCAGGGGTCTGGGGGAAAAGCTGAGCCATAGCGCGATCCTGGTAATTTAATCGTCGCATCGCGAATCTTTTTCCCCCAGAACTTTCCTGCCTGCCGCCTGCCTGCCGGCAGGCAGGGCAGGCAGGTTGCCTACTTTTTGGTTACAAAAAGTAGGTCGACGCTGCCCCAAATGGGCAAGTCGAAACAAGCCTGCTTAATCTATTTTAAAAGACAGCCAAAACGGCTGTTTTTTTGTATTCGCCAAGTATTGACTTTTTTAATAAAATATGATATAATTAAATATCCGAAACGGAAAGGAACGACCATGCAATGGGAGTACTTGCTGGGATCCCTGCTGACGCTGTTCATTATGGCGTACGGCATGGCCAAGATCCTCGGAGTCCAGAAAAAGTTTGTTTCCGTCTCCAAAAAAGGCGGCCGCAAGCTCACCCGGGGAATCGTCAACCTTGTCCGAGAAGTCATCGCTCTGCCGTTTCGAATGATTCGGTGGGGCTGGCGCCGCCTGTCGAGGTGACGCCATGGTTTCACGGATTTTGCACAGCCACTCGCCTCGCGGGTGGCTGAAATCTTTTTAAAATGTTATAATAAAATCAGTTGAAACAAAAATACAAAGATCGTATGGCGAACAAATATCCCACGCTTAAAAATTCCGCGGGACTGACCTGGCTCAAAATAAAAAAACCGAGAAAAAAAGAAATCGAGTATTTGCAAAACAACTACCATTTTTCAATGGTGCATTTAAACGATTGCCTGCCTCCGCTGCAACGGCCGAGACTGATCGAACACGACGATTATCTGTTCATGATTTTGACTTTCCCCGTCTATCAAGCCAAGTCAAGAAAGATAGTGCCTCTAGAAGTGGATTTTTTTATCAGTCAAAATTATTTGATCACCTGCCAGGAAACCGATTTTTTACCGCTTGATCGATTGTTCGAGCAATATCGAAAAGACAAAAAATTACCCTCGGCTTTGGGGTCGTCCCCAGGATCTCTTTTATATGAAATACTTAACGATTCCATCGACAACGCTTTCCCCATGCTCAATCATATCAGCAATGACATTGAAACGCTTGAGGACAAAATATTTTTAACTAAAAAATTCAAAGAAAACGTCATTCACGATATTTTGATTGCCAGAAGAAATATCGTCAGTTTCAAAAAATCGATTCAAGCTCACAAGGCGGTCATCAGAAAAATGGTGGATAAATCGACCAAATTTTTTCCGACCAAACGGCTGGAGACGTACTTCACCAACGTGGTTGACGATCTGAAAGAAATTTGGGACACGCTGGACAATTACGGTGGCACCATTTCCGCCATTTTCGAAAGCAATGAATCCATTTATTCCGACAGATTGAATTCAATCATCAAAACTTTGACCATTTTCTCGGTAATCGTCTTCCCGCTGACCCTTTTGGCCGCGATTTTCGGCATGAACACGACCATGCCCCTGGTAGACACGCCCTACGGCTTTTATAAAATTGTGGGCTTGATGGCGTCAGGAACACTTATCATGCTGACCATTTTTAAAAAGAAGCACTGGCTCTAAACGACTACGAATCTACGAACATTCTACCTATACTACCAAAACAATAATATGACGGAGATCCTGTATAAAGATTTAAGTTATGTATTAAATGGCATCTTCTTTGACGTCTATAACACAATCGGTTACGGAAAACGGGAAAAGGCCTATTGCCAAGCGATCATAAAAGCTTTATACAATAATAAAATAAAGTTCCTCTATCAATTCAAAGTCCCTTTAATTTATCATGAACATAAAATCGGCAATAGATATGCGGATTTTTTTATTGATGATAAAATTATTGTCGAAATCAAAGTTGGAAAAACAACTTCATCTGATTTCAATCAAATAAAAGAATACCTGAACGTATCCGGATTAAAATTAGGATTATTAGTTGCATTCAAAAAAGAAGAAGTGAAAATATATAGAGTCCTCAATTTATATTAATCATCCTTTCCTAGTCTCCATGTTTTCGTAGGATTCGTAACCTTCCGTAGTTTCGTAGTCTTAAATTTCCTTCAAGACTTTCTCCACGTCTTTTAACGTCTCCACCTTCACCAGCCTCTGCCTCGCTTCGCTCGCGTTGGGGAAACCTTTGAAATAAAAAAGTAAAAATTTTCGCATTTCCATTATTCCTTTGTTGCCTTTCGTCTCAAACATCAATTTGGCGTGCTCAATAGCCATTTTTTTTATTTTTCTCAAATCCCAATTTTTATAATCCCCTTTTTTCAAATACTCTTTTATCAATTTACCCAAATAAGGTTTTTTCCACAGCCCTCTGGCCAGACCGACGCCATCAACTCCGGTCTTATCAATCATTTTCTTGGTCGCTTCGGGCGAGTCTATTCCCCCATTGCCCAAAACAATTCCCTTAAAAGTTTCCTTAACTTTTTTAATCATTTCAAAATCAACAGGGCCGCTGAATCCTCCCTCATAACTTCGACCATGGATCATGACCGCGGCCACGGGCAAATCTTTTATTTTTTCAATCAAATCAGTGGCGTAAATGATTTGCTCGCCTTTTTTTATGGAAGCGCGAATTTTAATGGAAACCGGCACCTTGGCCGCTTCGCAGACGATTTTAATTATTTCATAACAATTATCCAAATCTCTCATTAAAGTGACTCCCCCGCCATGCGCCACCACTTTTCTGGCCGGACAGCCGAAATTTATATCGATACCGTCATAGCCGAAACTTTCAACGATTTTCACGGCCTTGGCGAACATTTCCGGACGTTTACCAAAAAGCTGGCAGACAACCGGTTTTTCTTTTTTATTAAATTTAAGCATTTCCAAAGTCTTTTTGGCATCATAATGCAGCGCGTCAGCGGAAATCATTTCCGTGTAGACAACGTCAGCGCCGTATTTTCGACAAATCAAACGAAAGGCGGAGTCAGTGTATCCGGCCATGGGCGCCACGGCGATGATCGGCTTTTTCAATTTTTGCCAAAAATTCTTCATCTGAAATTTCTATATTTTAATTCAAAACCATAAATCTTCTCAAAATTCTTTTTAAAATCAGCTTTGCTTTTTATTTTTTTCAAACTTTCAATCAATGAAAGCAGTTTTTTCGCTCCATATTTTTTTACCAAAAACGAAACCGCATTGCCGGATTCCTTAAAAACGCCCGGACCGGTTTTTTTATAATATCTTAAAAAACTTTTGTATTCATTCATTTTTTTATCCAATTGACCCGATAAAAACAATGAAGTCCCTTCCCACAGCCAATCGGGTTCCGCCTTTCCATTTGATAATTTCAAAAAAAACAAATGCGCCAATTCATGTTTGATCAATTGATAATAATCTTTGTCCGAATATTTATGAATGCTTTCCGCGTTATAATTCTCGGGTCGCAATATGTAAATCTTGCCTTTATGAGCCCAACCGACAAGCCAACGAGGGGTCTTGTAACCCAAAAACTTGTCAATCTCTTTTCGGTCATTGACGAATCGAACCTGCGGTTTTAATTTCAAGTCAAAAAAAGCTTCAAGCTCTTTTAAAGCTTGCTCGTAGAACTTTTTTATTTTCATTGGCATGATAAATTTTTCTTTGGGCATATGATCACAAACTATAAGTCACAAGACTGGACAATTATTTTAAACGGTTATTATCCCCGCGTCCAAGCTGTCGCGAGTTCCGCTTGTCAATCACGCTTTTTCCTGTTTTACTCTCAATCTCTTTTCTGGCGTTGCCGGCCACGTTCCCTCCTTGTCGCGCCACGACTTTATTTTGATCAAGATTTTTAGGCTCATGCTTTCGTGAAATTTCAGTTGTGGCGGTTTCAGCCAACATATTCAAAACCAACTCCATATTAGTCATATTGTCCCGCAAATTTTCTTTTTGAAGTTTCTTTAATCTTTTATATTCTTTGGTGGTCATTCCCGCCCAGGCTTCGGTAATTTCATCGGTTAAAATAGCGAATTCCCGTCCATCGCTAACCCCTCGATGTTCCCATTCATCAGTTAAAGCTTTACGTATCTCAATGCTTTTTAATCTTTGATTTATCCATTCCGGGCCATAGCCTTTTTGCAGATAGGTTTTTAACGCGCGATTGATAGCCAGCTCTGGATCAGCGGTTTCTTCCAATCTTTCATATCCAACCCTTGCCAACCATAACTTGAAAGGCTCCGCGTTGGGAGAAGGTATGGACTGAATAAGTCGAAGCATGGTTTCCGTATCAGCGGCGTCAGCAAGGCGCATTTTGCCGTCAGCGGCAATCATTTTCAAAGCGTGACATTTTGTCACGGTTTCATTTCCGCCCTCTTTAAGCAGTCTTTCCTTAAATTTCCGCCAATATGCCTGCGGGTCAACGCTCTTGGTCAAAACCGCAATTACATCTGATACGGCAAAATACCACAGCTCTTTATCCTCGTCCCAATGGCGACGGATTTGCTGGCCATCAAAGATAGCGATTGTCTTATGCTTTAATTGTTTTTTAGCCATATTTTTTCTTGTAAAAACAAATTGTAGGCCGGCGCATCACCCGGATTCCTGCATCTCAATTATTTCGAGCCTCGATACCCCTACCGCAACCGCGGATCATTTTTTAAATACCTCATATCCTCCGGCCGTATCCTCCACCTCCCAGCCCAAAACCTCAATCTCTTTGCGAAACGAATCAGCCAGCTCAAAATCTTTTTTCTTTCTGGCCGCCAATCTGTCTTCGGCCAATTTTTTGATTGCCGCCGGAATCGCTTCAGGATTTAGATTTTCCAAGCCCAGCCCCAATATCGAATCAAATCGAAGCAGCGTCTCTCTCTTGTTAGCTTCTTTTTCTTTTGACTTGATCAAGTCCCAAACGATCGCCAAGGCCTGCGGAGTACTAAGATCGTCATTAATCGCTTGATGAAATTTTTCTTCCCAGGCCGGCAAAACCTCGCCCGGATTTTCACCCCAGCTTAAAAAATCCCGTTTTAATTTGCATAGAGCGCTTTGGGCCGCGGCAATGGCCTCGAGAGAAAAATTCAATTCCTTTCGGTAATGAGTATTCAAAAGCAAATAGCGGTAATCAAGCGGCTCGAATCCTTTCAAATGCAAATCTTTGAGCGTGGTTATATTGCCCACTGACTTGGCCATTTTTTCATTGTTCATCAAAATAAAATTGTTGTGCAGCCAAAATCGAACGAACTGTCGGCCGGTCGCCGCTTCGCTTTGGGCGATTTCATTCGAATGATGCACGGGAATATGATCAATGCCGCCCGTGTGAACATCAATCGTCTTGCCCAAATATTTCATGGACATGGCCGAGCATTCGATATGCCAGCCCGGAAAGCCGACGCCCCACGGAGAATCCCACTCCATGTCGCGCTTTTTGTCCTTTGGCGAGAATTTCCACAAAGCGAAATCGGTCGGCTTTTTTTTCTCGCCGATTTCAATTCTCTTGCCCGCTTCAAGTCCGGCAATATCGAGCCGCGCCAGTTTGCCATAATCTTTTAATTTGGAAGTGTCGAAATAAACCCCATCCGAAGTTTTATAAGTAAAGCCTTTGGCTTCAAGTTTTTTCACCAAATCAATCATCGCTTTGATATGGTCGGTCGCCTTGGCCCAGACCATGGGCTCAAGATTGTTGAGCTTAATAAAATCGCTTTTGAAAGCTTCAGTGTAATACTCGGCGATTTGCCAGGCGGTTTTTCGCTCAGCCGCCGCCTTTTTGGCGATTTTGTCCTCGCCGGAGTCTTCATCTCCGGTCAGGTGGCCGACATCAGTGATATTGATTACCTGCCAAACTCGGAATTTATTATAGCGCAAAACTCTTTTTATAATATCGGCAAAAACATAACTTCTGAAATTGCCGATATGCGCGTAGTCGTAAACGGTCGGACCGCAAGTGTACATTGAAACTGTTTTACGCCACCAACGAATCGGCCTGAATTTTTCCTTTTTTCGAGATAACGTGTTGAATAAATGTAAATCCATAATTTTTAAATAAAAAATCAAATATAAAATATAAAAAACAAATATTAAAAATAAAAAAAATTGAATGCCTCATTCGTCCCAAAGGGATCCCATTGGGATAAATTTGTAACTATTTGTAAAATTCGTACAAAATTCGTAATTTGTAACCTTTTCTCAATTTTAGCAAATTTGGCCAAAAAATCAAAAAAACATCCCCTTTCCCGGAATGCTTCATTCGTAATCTCCCAAATCCATGTTTTCGTAGTATTCGTAAAGATTCGTAGTTTCGTAGCCCATCACTCTTCTTTTTCCTTCACCAGCATCATGGCCAAAATCGGCAACCCCAGCCAAACCAATCTGCCAATATCGCTAACAAAAACTTCCCTGGTTACAAAACTGAAATTATTCAAAAAACTTGATGGCAAAAAAGTGAAAATCACGCTGATCAAAAGCCCGATTTGCAAAAAGCTGAACACGATCACCTGCCACCACGCCCCGGAGCTGTCGCCGATCACCCGGCCCACGGCCGACCGCGAAATCAAGAAAAAACAAACCACCAGTAAAATGATAAACACCGTGGCCTGCAAAACAAAGGCGTTATTGATGCTGATCGAGCCTTTCAAATACTTTGACCATGGAATGGTGTAAGCGATGGCCAAAGTGATATACAAAGACAATAAAACCACGATGATTCTGCTTCTGCCCATGGCAATGCCGTAAAGCAAAGCGCCGACGGTAAAAAAAAGCAAAACGATCAAATCCCAGCTGGGATTCACCCAATCGATTGTTGTAAACCAATCTATGACTGCGGACATAAATTTCTGTTTTTATTTTATGAAGTTTAAAACAATTGTTTCATGATTCATGATCCATGTTTCATGATAAGAATATTATAACACAAACCGATTCATTTAGGCTACCTTTTTCATCATTTGAGATTTAATCTCAAGAGGTAATTTCCTTTCCCAGCGAACTAAACTCTCTTCAAGATCCGCTTTTTCCGCCTTATTCGGCCAAACTGACACGGCATCCGCGACTAATTCTATTGAGCTGATTACCCTGTTTACAAATTCAGGATCGTCCATATAAGCATTTTTACCGACCATTTGTCTTAAAGCTCCCATAAAACCGATTAATTCATCAGGATCCTCGTTCATTTTTTCAAAATCTTTTTTTGCCTTTAAAAGCTCATCCAAACCTTCGCTTATTTTCAAAGCGGGCATTTCTCTGACCTTATCATTATCCTCATCGACCTTCGCTCCTTTCAGCTCCTGCATGCCTTGCAATACTTCTTTTACGCCCAGAGCGTTAACCCCCCGCAAAGCGTTAATCACTTTATCCTCCGAACCGTCAAACATGGTGGCGTCTTGATTAAAAAGCCGGACGATTTCGCCAACCGCAAAATTTCTCTCGCGCTCGTCTTCGGAATTCAAATCTTCCAAAACCGCGTCAGTGGCCGAGCCGCCTCCCTGTTCTACTCCTTTAAATGGATTCCAACCCATATTTTTATAAATCCAATTTATTTAATAAATCTTTTTGTTCTCTGGTCAAATTTTTCGGCACATTGACATCAATTATCACCCAATGATCTCCTCTTCCATAGCCGCGCAGCTTGGGAATACCTTTGCCTTTTAACCTAAACTTCGTACCCGGCTGAGTGCCGGCCGGAATTTTCAAACTTACTTCGCCGTCAATCGTATTTATTTCCATTTTATCACCCAATGCCGCTCGCGCAAAGCTTATCTGTTGATTACTTAAAATATCATAACCGCGGCGTTCGAACTGATCGCTGGGTCTGACGCGAATATGGAGGTACAAATCACCGGCCTCGCCCGAGGAAGCCGCTTCGCCGCGGCCGCTCAATTTGAGAGATTCGCCGTTGTCTATGCCGGCCGGAACGCTGACTTTAATTTCCTCATTTTCATTAACAATACCCATTCCTTTGCAACGAGAACATTTTTTCTCTATTTTTCGCCCTTTGCCTCCGCAGTCCGGACAAGCTACCTGAGTTTGAATCGCTCCCAAAATTGTTTGTTGAACCCTGCTTTGCCGACCGGAACCTTTGCAAGCCGGACATTCGTAAATTTTCGATCCCGGCTCAGCTCCGTTTCCCGAACAATTAGGGCAAACAATATTTTTGTTCAGGGAAATTACCTTTTCCGCGCCAAAAACCGCTTCCATGAAATCGACTGTCAAATCCATTTCAATATCAGCTCCTCTGGCTTGGCGACGACTTCTAGAGCCGAAGCCGAAGACATCGCCAAAGATATCTCCCAAGTCGCCCATGTCGAAATTAGCGGATGAAAAACCGCCCCCGAAAGGATTTTGGCCGGAAAACCCGCCGAATCCTCCGGCTCCGGCCTGGTCGAATGTCGAGCCGAATTGATCATATTGCTGACGCTTCTTTTCATCTCCCAAGGCCTGATAAGCCTCATTGACTTCCTTGAATTTCTGCTCATTGCCATCCGGTTTATCCGGGTGGTATTGATGCGCGAGTTTTCTAAAAGCGCGCTTTATTTCGTCTTGCGAAGCGTTTTTTTCAACTCCCAATGTTTTATAGTAATCCTTTGAAGCCATAATTTTTACGCTCTCTCCCCGAAGCCCACTTCGTTTTTGGGCATATCCGCGATTTCGATTTCGCCAAAAGTATTTTCATACTTTTTCAAATTGTCCTGCAGCGCCAAGACGATTCTTTTCAAATGTCCGGGCGTGGTGATGATTCTGGCATTAAGCGTGCCTTGCGGCGGAAAAATGTTGAGAAAGTCCAAAACAAACTCTTCTCTGGTGTGAGTAATCTGCATGGCATTGGCGAAAATGCCCTTCAAATCCGCGTCTTGAGCTTTGATTTGAATCTGTTTGGGTGGCTGTTGATTCTGGAAATTTTGATCATTCATATTGACAAATAATTAAAAATCGGTTAGATTATATTGAACCGCCGAAAAGGCGCTGACAAGGAGGATCGAGATGTACGCGATCATCTTTCGTCCCGGCGCCAATCTGTTTTGGCGCGGGACATACGGAAAGTTCGTCAACCGGGTGAAAATGGGAGAAATCAGCGTTTCATCCATAGCCATGCCGACTCCATCGCCAAGCGCGAAAAAACTTCGCGTGCGATGCGGCTCCGGCAAAGACAAGGAGGTCTTCATCCCTCTCGTTTTGCTGATGGCGGTCGTCATCGGCATACGAAAAGGCGTGCTCTTTCGCGGCCAAGTGGTGCGGCACCTGTTCATCAGCGAACGCTGGGTGACCGTGCAAATAAATGAACAAGCGCTGTTGAATCTCCTGCCCGGAGAGAGAGGCCAACGATTGGCCAAATCTCTGCGCGGCAAGTTGAGGATCCCCAGAGAAATGATCAAGATCTGCCTTGACGTCAGACCCGTAGCCGAAGGCGGCACCCAGATCATCTGGGACGCCAACGGCTCTCAGAATCCATTCATCAAGAAGGAGTCATAGACCAAAGCCCTCGAGCCGCGGTCTATTTTTTTTCTTTAAAATCCCCTTCTTGCGTCTTTTCTTTTTCGTCTTTGGGTTGCTCAGCGTCCGGTTTGGTTTCAGCGCCCGCCTGTTGATTGGCCGCGGCTTGGTTTGAGGCCGCGTACATTTCAGCGCCTATCTTTTGCGCGGCTTGACCCAAGTCATCGGTCGCTTTTTTAATCGCCTCGAAATCATCGCCGTCTTTTATTTTCTTTAAAGCTTCCAATTTTTCTTCGAGCGACTTTTTGTCCTCGTCTTTTATTTTGTCAGCTTGTTCTTTAATCAATTTTTCCGTGGTGTAAATCAAACTTTCCGCGATGTTTTTAGCTTCAATCGATTCTTTTTTCTTTTTATCTTCCTCGGCGTGAGCTTCGGCGTCTTTTTTCATTTTCTCGATTTCGTCTTTGGACAAACCCGAAGAAGCGGTGATGGTGATATTTTGCTTTTTGCCCGTGGCCTTATCGGTCGCGGAAACATTCAAAATGCCGTTGGCGTCAATATCGAAAGTCACTTCAACTTGCGGAATGCCTCGCGGAGCCGGCGGTATGCCGTCCAAAATGAATCGACCCAAAGCTTTATTGTCCCCGGCCATTTCGCGCTCGCCCTGCAAAACATGAATTTCAACCGAAGGCTGATTGTCCCCGGCCGTGGAAAAAATTTGAGATTTGGAAGTCGGCACCGTGGTGTTTCGCTCTATCAATTTGGTCATCACCCCGCCCAAAGTTTCCAGTCCCAAAGAAAGCGGAGTCACGTCAAGCAATAATACGTCTTTGACATCGCCCTGCAAAACGCCGGCCTGAACGGCCGCGCCAATGGCCACGACTTCATCCGGATTGACTTCCATATTGAGTTTTTTGCCGAAAAACTCTTCGACTTTTTTCTGAACCAGCGGCATTCTGGTCATGCCGCCGACCAAAACGACTTCGTCTATTTTCGATTTGTCGAGCTTGGCGTCGTCCAGCGCTTTCTTGCATGGCTCAATCGTTTTCTCCACCAAATCCATGACCAGCTCTTCAAGTTTGGCGCGAGACAATCTCAAATCAAGATGCAAAGGACTGCCGTCTTTATCCTGAGTGATATAAGGTTGATTGATCAAAGCTTCTTGGCTGGAGCTCAATTCGTGCTTGGCTTTTTCCGCGGATTCTTTAATTCTTTGCAAAGCCATTTGATCCTTTTTCAAATCAATGCCATTTTGCTTTTTAAACTCTTCGACTATCCAATCAATAATCTTTTTATCGAAATCATCTCCGCCAAGATGCGTGTCCCCGTTGGTGGACAAAACCTCAATGGTATCGTCGCCGATATCCAAAATGGAAATATCAAAAGTGCCGCCGCCAAGATCATAAACCGCGATTTTCTGATTTTTCTTTTTATCAAAACCGTAGGCGAGGGCCGCGGCCGTCGGCTCATTGATGATTCTTTTCACCTTCATGCCCGCGATCTCGCCCGCGTCTTTGGTCGCTTGTCTTTGAGAGTCGTCGAAATAAGCGGGCACGGTGATGATCACCTCTTCGATTTTTTCGCCCAATTTGCTCTCCGCGTCAGCTTTCAGTTTTTGCAAAATCATGGCGGAAATTTCCTGCGGCGAAAACTCCTTGCCATCCATAGCCACTTTTATACCGGAACCGGACTGTTTTATTTCGTATGACATGTTCTCCATATCCTCTTTCACTTCCGCGTCATCGGCTCGGCGGCCAATCAATCTTTTCACGGAATAAACAGTGTTCTTCGGATTGGTCACGGCCTGGTGTTTGGCTGTCTGCCCGACCAGTCTCTCCCCTGTTTTTGAAATCGCCACAATGGACGGAGTGGTTCTGTTGCCCTCCGAATTTTCCAAAACCTTGGGCTTGCCGCCCTCGACAATGGCCATGCAGCTGTTGGTTGTTCCCAAGTCAATGCCTAGAATTTTACTCATATGTGTTTTACAAATTTACGAATGCGTTACAAAATTTGTAATTATTTGTATCATTTGTAATCGATTTGTAATTTGTAACTCTTTAATATTTACTCACCCGAAGCGAAGAAACTTTCCTCGCCTCGAAAAGCAAACATTTAATTAGAGGGCTATAGAAGCCTTAAGAAGGCTAAAGAAGTAAATGGGACAAGAAGATTAGAGATTTATAAGGTATAAGACAATCTCCAAAAAACTCATAAAAGCCCTCTTTTCATCTTGACTCCCATACCTTTCAAGCCTTATCAAGCCCCCTTAAGCCTTCTTCCCGTTTTTATTTTTAGCGATCACTTTGACTTTTTTCGCGGACGGCGCTTTTTCTTTCGGAATCACGACTTTTAAAACTCCGTCTTCGAATTCGGCCGCGGCCTTATCGCCCTGCACGTGCGCGGGCAGAGCCAGCGAGCGGTAGAAACCGCCGGCGTGAATTTCCTTTCGATAATAATTTTTCTCTTCCACTTCAGACTTTTTCTCGGTCTTTCCTTTAATGGTCAGAATATCGTTTTCAACCGAAATATCCAATTTATCAGGATCAATGCCCGGGAGTTGAGCTTCCACAATGACATTGTTTCCTTTTTCATACATGTCGATGGCCGGCAAAAACCCGGCGATCGCGCCGCGTTTCATGTCGTCGAAGATTTTATCGAAATCCCCGAACGGCTCCATGAACGGACTCCATTTGATTAATGGCATATTATTTTCCCCCTTTGTTAGCCCATTGAAGACTAACATTATTTATTTTTTTAGATGCTGGAAGATAGATTATGGGTTTGGATGCTGGAATTTTTTCTGTTTCTAGCCTCTAAACCCACGCCCAGCCTCTAGCATCCCAAATTATTAATTTTTTACTTAGAAACAATTACTTTTGCAAAAACAACGGTCTCTTTATTCAATTCATATCCCGGCATTACCTCTTTAACAATCACTCCTTCTTTTTCATCGGACGTTTCCTCCCCCACCGCTTCGTGCAAAGTCGGATCGAATTTTTCGCCGACGGTCTTTATTTGCTCCACTCCCCAATTTTTCAAAATCTCATCCAATTGCCGCTTAATGCACATAAACCCTTTCACCCAATTATCGTCTTTTTTATTTTCGGGCACGCTTTTTTCAGCCTGGCAAAACGAATTTAAGACCGGCAAAATCCCGACAATCAAATCTTTTTTTATGAATTTGCCCAGCTCCGCTTGCCTGGCTGACGATTCTTTCAACAAATTTTCATAATCCGCTTTGGCGCGTTGCCAGCCGGCCAAATTTTCCGCGGCTCTGTCCGTTAATTCCTGAATCTTCTTCGGCCAATTTTTATCGTCTTTTTTTCTTTCTTCTTTGCTCATATTAATTCAATTCTTCTGTTAAAAATTTTAACAATGATAAATTATTCTCATAATCCATTCTGGTCGCGCCCAAAATGACTATTAAATGATTTTTAACCGGAATCATGGCCGAACCGCAAGCCTCGCTGAATCGATTTTCTTTGCCGATTTCTATTTTTATGTCTTTTGATTCAATCCGTTCTTTGAAAATATTGAAGATCACCTTATCCAATTCATCCAACACCGAGCTCAATTCAAAAATCAAATTTCTCTCTTCAAATTCCGGCTTGGAAAAAAGATTGCTCAAGCCGGTATAATAAACATCATTTTCCGCGAACGCCACGATCACCGCGTCCCCGGACGCTTCAGCCACTATTTTGGCGATTTCTTTCAAACCCTGCCGAACATCTTTGCCCATGATTTTCTTTTGCTTTTTTATTTTCTCGGCGATGGCCGATTGAAGCTTTTTTCCTTTGATGAAATTTTCCAAATAAAATTTGTAACCTAGCTCGGTCGGGATCCTGCCCGCTGACGTATGCGGCTGATAAATAAAGCCCGCTTTTTCCAATTCGGCCATTTCATTTCTGACCGTGGCCGAGCTGACTTCGTCTTTTAATTTTCCGACCAGAAACCCGGAAGCCACGGGCTCGGCCGTCTTTATATAGTGATTGGTTAAATTTTTGAGCAATTCCTTCTGCCTTTCTTTCATATTAGCAGTCTTATTATGTGAGTGCCAATTTCATTATAGCAATATAAAAAAAGGTGTCAAGGATTATGACTACGAACCTACAAAATACTACAAATACTACGAAAACAAAGCCATATTAATAATATTCGTAATTATTTGTATTAAATTCAAAACCTTTTATTTGTAAATTCGTAACCATTGGTAACCACTTAAATAAATATTCGTAACATTTGTAACCATTCGTAACAAAACAAAAAAAACTACAGCCAAGTCTAGCTTATTAGATGTAGTAATTTGTAATCCACCCAAATACCTGTCCCATTTGTAATTATTCGTAATAAAACCCAAATAATTTTTATTTTTAATAATTTGTAACCACTCAATTGCCAATTCAATTTGTAACTATTTGTAATAAAACTTCAAAAACAAAAACTAAGGCTATCTTAATAGCGGCAGTCATTTGTAATAAATTTAAAACCGCCGATTTCATGCAATCAGCGGCTGTCTTCACTGAAATAGAAGTCCCTGTCCGGCCGCAGACTGTGCGGCAGGTTCTGCGCCGCCCAGCTCATCAGCCTAGCCACGGCCACCACGACCAAAATGTCGCCGCACTCAGCCGCTTTCATCCAGTGGATGAAAACCGCGTTCATGAAGAGCTCGGCCTTCTTTGTCATCGGCTTGATCTTGATCTCGCCAACGAAACTCAACTGATCTTCGTAGAACCGCATGGCCAGAAACGCCCGGCCGTCGATCGACACTCCTTCAAGCAAGTGAACATCCGGAAAGGGAAGACCATCGGGCTTCAAGGAAAACATCCTGGCCGCGCCCGGGTTTCCGATGCGCGTCTGAATCAACCCTCCCTGTTGCGAGAACAAGGCCACGAAAAGCCTCCTCCCAACTATTGAATACGGCACCAGCGCCACCTCTTGATCTTGTTGCACCTGAACCTCCTTCATAGTCTCCTCCTTGCGTGATAGTGGTTGGCAGTCGAGAACACGTTATCGAAAAAGGCGGTCATTGTCAAACAATGCGCGAGCTTTTAGGTAGTAGCTTATTAGCTTTTCAGGTAGCTCCCAACCAGCCAATAAGCTGATTTGTAATTATTCGTAATTTCTAGGCAAAGGCAAGCTTAATAGCTTCAGTAATTCGTAATAAAACAGGTAAACCTAAACCTAGCTTGTCCTATTAGATTCTACTATTCGTAATTTTAAAAACGCTACCCAGTGTGGTAGCGTTCCTCCTAAATCTTGATTCCCTCCTTGACGAAACCGTTCCGAATTCCCACCATGGCCGCTGCCAAGACGATGATATCGTCGAGGATGGTCCTGGCTCCGGGCCGGAGAATGTATGAGTTCGACGCTTTCTCGAACAACTCGTCGTGCGTCGCCAACACCCCGGGATATCGTTTCCACTCTCCCAGATCGCCGGGCAACGGGACCTCAAAGGCCGTGGACTTATGCTGATTCGCGAGCAACCGCTTGACCTCGGTCAGCGCATATTCCGCCGGCTCGTGGAGTTCAACGATGCGCATGCGCAGATCCTGCGCCGCCAAATGCGCTACCTCACGCGCGCAGTAAGTGGCGCTGCCCTTGCCTACCTTGAGTGAAGCCAACAAATTGCTTCGTTCACTTTGCAAATCCCTCTTTTTGGGATTCGCCCCCTTGCCTTTTACGTTGCCGTTCGGCTGTTCGGCAAACAGCTTGGGACGTTCTCTGAGCGGGCAGTCCTCATAGTGCTCGCATCGCTCGCCTTTCATCGGATCGCTCGGTCCGGCAACCCTTTCCTTGCCGAACCAAAACCCTAGACTCGCGAGGCACGGCTTTCTTCTCGATTCCCAAATCCCCCGTAGCTCTCCCTCCACGGCATACCTCCTCTTTCGCTGCGTCACGGTTGATTACTGTCGAAATTTTATTAAATTTAGAAAATAATGTCAATTTTTTAAATTCAAAAAAGCGTCTTTTCAAAAACAAGACGCCTTAATCGCCCCGAACAAAAAAATTGTTCTCACAATAACTTTTTACCCCATTTCGCCTCCCCTTGCCACCAAAGAATTGTATGCATCCATCAATTTCAAATAATATTCACCTGAATTATACTCTTTTTCCGCCTTTTCCCTAGCCTCATTTCCCATTTTTATCAACTTCTCCTTATCATTATACGAAGACTCAATAATTTTTTTCAGCGACTCAATATCGCCGACTTTAACCTGATAACCGGTCTTTTCTTCATCAATCAATTCCTGCATGGCTCCGCGTTGATTGGCCACAATGACTTTGCCCAAAGCCATGCCTTCGAGAATGGTCAAGCCGAAAGTTTCATAATATTTGGACAAATTGAGCACCAAACGAGCGCCGCTGACCTCTTTAATCAAAGCCGACCAGCCGAGGTGAGGAATAAACTCGATATTTTTCAAATCTTTCGCCAAATCTTTTATTTTCGCTTCATCCGGACCCGAGCCGATTATTTTCAAATGAATATTCGGCAACCCTCTCATGACCTTGATCAAAGTGTCATATCCCTTGGCCATTTCCAATCTGCTGTATGAAATGATGTAATCTTTTAATTCGCTGGTCGCGTGAAATCTGTCCAAATCAATAAAATGAGGCAAGACCCTGATTTTCCCCTCGGGCCAACCCCATTCCACAAACTTGTTTTTGGTGAAATTACTCGGCGTCAAAAACAAATCAATGTTTTTTTGATAAACATTCATTAATCGATGAATGGTCGATTCAACGGCAATGGCCAGTCCGGCCAACCGGGAATTCTTGAAACATTTCTGAAACACCGGTTGATAGTATTTATAGCGTTTGCATTTTTCGCACACATCCGTTTTATTGAACAGCGTGTAATTGGGACAAATCAATTTATAATCATGGACGGTCATCACCGATGGAATATTTCTTTCTTTGGCCGCGGATAAAATCGACGGCGATATTTGATGATAAATATTATGATAATGAATGACATCCGGCTTGAATTCATCCAGCATTTTTGCGAATTTTCTTTTGGCGTCCAATGAATAAATCATTCGACCGATCATCTTTAAACCGGTCAAACTGTAAATAGGCTTTGACATATCCACATAGCTGACGAAATATTTATCAAAATCGCTCTGCTGATTTTGCGGGTGATGCATGGAAAAAAACGCGACCTGATGCCCCTCTTCCGATAATAACCTGGCCTGCTCGAACATGGAAATTTCAGCGCCGCCTTTCGGGTAAAAAAACTTATTGACCAGCAATATTTTCATATTTTTCAAACTTTTAATTTTTCTTTTTGCGCCAAGGAAACCACGCAAGCCAGCGTCAACCAGAAATAAAACGCCAACGTGCGCACTTCAAGGTAAGTGCCGAGCAAGGCTTGAAAACCGACGGCCAAAACAATGCCCACGCAAGCGAACGACAATGCCCGCAAAAACTTATCCTTGGTCGATTTATATACTTTTAAATTATAAACCAACAACAGCACAAAAGCCACCACATAAGCGCAAAATCCCACAATGCCGGTCTCTCCGAGTAATGAGAACCAATTGTTATCGATATAACCTTCAGTGCCGTAAACGCCGAAAGGCAAGCTCAATTTGTCGTAAACGGTCGTATTATGCAGAGCCGCCACCGCTCCCCCGCCGTATTGACCGGGTCCGGCCCCGAAAACCGGATACGCGGGCAAAACCGTGGTTAACGTATTTACGAAAAAATACAACCGGCCGAAATAATAATATTCTCCCCGCCATCTGGCCAATGAAAACGCTTCGAAAAATCTCTCCGAGATGGTTTGACCGGGCACGTCCGTCAAATATTTCACGGCAATGCCGGAGTACAATAAATACGAAGACAGCAACGCGACCAAAATCACGAAAACGATAAGCACTCTTCTGTCTTTTCGTAAAAAAATCGCAATGAATAAAAAAGCTCCCAAAAAACCGAACCAAGACGCGCGCGAATAGGTCAAAATCAAAGCGGGAAAACCCAAGATAAAAATCAGCCATTTAACATATTTCTTTCTGATAAATTCCGGGTTGTAATACATCAGACCGACCGCGATCAGCAAAACCAAACATAAAAATGTTCCCAGCTGATCATATCTGCCCATAAAGGCGCTGACTCTCTGACCCGGCTCCCAAAATTGATCAGTGCCTGAAGTCAGCTGAATGTCGCCGTAAAACTTCCTGTCTTCGGGAATCAAAATACTGTCCGCCGGCGCTCCGATAGCCGCCTGCAATACGCCCACTCCACTTTGAAAAACCAAAATTATCAACAACACTTTGATAATTTGTTTAATAAAATTTTTGTCGAGATTCAAATATACTATGGTGTAAAAAAGCAAAATAAATCGGATTATTTGCCTGATGCCCAAAACTGAAATCTTCAGTGGCACGAAATTAACCACAGCTGAAATTATCATGACAATAAAAAAAATCAGCATGGGAATGTCAATCGGCGTTTTCTTATATTTTCTGGTGTACAAAATTTTCAAAAAAGCGACCAGCGTCAATAAATACAACAAGCCTTCGCTGAAATATCTGGCAAAGATATATATCGAGTCCGGGACATATTTTAAAACAAACGGTTCAAAAGCTATATAGGCGATCAAAAAAAGCAAGATTAATTTAGGTCGAAGAAACGTCAACACAACGAAAATCGCGCCGACGAAAAAACTTATGGCGAGCAGCGGCGAATAAAAAACTATCATCGCGCTGGCGAATACAATCACGATTGATAAAAAAACAATCTTTTTTAAATTAAGTCCTGAAAATTCGTCGTCCGAAAACGACTCCATTTTTTTTAACAAAGACATATTTACAAATATTATAACATAAATATGACAATCCGATAAATATCATTTTAAAATTATAAAAGGGATAGATAAATCTATCCCTTTAGGCTGACTTTGTCAGCCGGTTAGGTGGCGCTATGGCGCCACGCCGCAGTCAAGAGGACACGAGTCCGGGGTCTCGTTCTGGGAGCAGAACAGATCCCCGCACACTTCCCCGCAGTCGGCCGGGCACGAGTTCGTGGTCTCGCTCGCCCGACAGACGGAATCTCCGCAAACGACGCCGCAGTCGGCTCGGCAAGAAACAGTATCTTCACCGAGGCCGCAGAAGCCGTCGCCGCAGGACGAGCCACAGTCGCTCGCGCAAGTGACCGGCGTTTCAGGCGCCACGCACGCGCCGTCTCCGCAAATCACCCCGCAATCGGCCGGGCAGTTGATGGTGTCCTCGCCGACTCCGCAGAAGCCGTTGCCACACGGTTCTCCGCAATCAGCCGGACACGTTCTGGTGTTTTCGTTCGCGCTGCAGAGTGTGTCGCCACACTCCCAGCCGCAATCGGCTTCGCAGTTCACGGAACTCTCGAAGCCGTTGCAAATGCCGTCTCCGCAGAGCGACCCGCAATCCGCGGCGCAGTTGATCGAGGTTTCGACCGCCGCGTCACAGAAAGCGTCGCCGCAATTTTGGCCGCAATCGCCGGCGCAGTTCGCCGACGTCTCGCCTCCATTGCAGACATGGTCGCCACATCGGGTACCGCAGTCTGCTGGGCAATTCAGCGTGGTTTCGCCGGGAGTGCAGTCGCCGTTGCCGCAGACGCTTCCGCAATCTGCCGGACAAGTGGCGCTGTTTTCGTTCTGCGAGCAGTAGGCGTCGCCGCATTCCTGTCCGCAGTCCTCCTCGCAGATGGACGAATCCTCGCTCGCCCCGCAGGTCGTATCGCCGCAAGCGTCGCCGCAGTCGGCGGGACAGCTGGTCGTCGTTTCCGACTCCCCGCATGTACCGTCGCCGCAAGCATTGCCGCAGTCAGCCGGGCATGTCACCTGCGTTTCCGCGCCGTTGCAGGCATCATCACCGCAAACATATCCGCAATCGCTCGGACACGTCACCGTGTCTTCGCCGACACCGCAGATCTTGTTGCCGCAATTCTCGCCGCAATCGGCCGGGCACGTCCGGGTGTCTTCGTTCGGCGAGCAGTATGCGTCTCCGCATACCGCGCCGCAATCGCTTTCGCAGCTCACCGAGTTTTCCGACTCGCCACATACCATGTCACCGCAGGAATCCCCGCAGTCCACGGCGCAGCTTGCCGAAGTCTCGCCGGCCGCGCAGAAACCATCGCCGCATTCCAGGCCGCAGTCGGCCGGGCAATTCAGCGTGGTCTCGGTCCAGTTGCAGGCACCATCCCCGCAGGACGAGCCGCAGTCAAGTGGACAAATCCACGTGCCTTCGCTCATCGAGCAGTAGCCGTCACCACAGGATTCCCCGCAGTCCGGCAGGCAGGTGGCGCTGCTTTCGTTCTGCGAACAGTAGGCGTCGCCGCACTCCTGTCCGCAATCCGGTTCGCACGAGGACGAATCCTCGTTCCTGCCGCACGCGCCGTCCCCGCAGATATCGCCGCAGTCATCGGGGCAGCTCGTCGAGCTCTCGCTCGATCCGCATGTCCCGTCGCCACAGCTGTCTCCGCAGTCCGCCGGACACGTCGCGGAATTCTCGGCGCCGTTGCACGACGTATCGCCGCAGGTCGAGCCACAGTCCGCCGGACAAGAGGACGTATCCTCTCCGTTGCCGCAAACGCCGTTTCCACAACGCTCACCGCAATCGTCCGGACACCTGACCGTGTTCTCTCCGCTACCGCAGAAGCCGTCACCGCAGTTCACGCCGCAATCGCTTTCGCAGCTCGCCGGAGTCTCCGACGATCCGCACACCGTATCACCGCAGGCATCCCCGCAATCCACGGCGCAGTTCGTCGAAGTCTCGCCGGCCGCGCAATAGGCGTCGCCACACTGCGCCCCACAGTCCGTGAGGCAACTCCAGGTGGTCTCGCCCCAGTTGCACACGCCGTCTCCGCAGCTCGGCCCACAGTCGGCCGGGCAGTTCATCGAGCCTTCGCTCGAAGAACACCACCCGTCGCCGCAGGATTCCCCGCAGTCCGTCATGCACGTAACCGTGGTTTCGGTCCCGTTGCAGGTTCCGTCACCACACTCAGTGCCGCAATCCAGCGCGCACGTCACCGTGTCCTCGCTGGTATCGCATGCCCCGTCTCCGCAGTACGGCCCGCAGTCCGCGGGACAGCTCGACGTCGTCTCCGACGCTCCGCACGTCCCGTCGCCACAGGCGTCGCCACAGTCGCTCGGGCAGCTCGCCGGAGTCTCGGCTCCGTTGCATGCGGCGTCCCCGCAGTTCGTCCCGCAGTCATCCGGGCACGTCACCGAGCTTTCACTCGATCCGCACGCCGAATCTCCGCAGAAGTCACCGCAGTCCGCCGGGCAACTTCCCTCGTCCTCCGTAGCCGTATCGCACTGACCATCGCCACACTGCGTGCCGCAATCGGTCGCGCAGGTCACGCTGGTCTCGCTTCCGTTGCACCTGCCGTCTCCGCAGGTGACCCCACAGTCAAACGGGCAGCTCCACGTGCTTTCGCTCGTCGAGCAGTAGCCGTCGCCGCAGTAGTCCCCGCAGTCCGCCGGACAGGTCGCGCTCGTCTCCGAGTCCGGCGAGCAATACGCATCGCCGCACTCCACTCCGCAGTCCGCCTCGCAGCTTGCGCTGTCCTCGGTCGAACCGCAGGTGCTGTCTCCGCAGACGTCGCCGCAGTCCGCCGGGCACGTGGTCGAACTCTCGCTCGATCCGCATGTCCCGTCGCCGCAGGCGTCGCCGCAGTCCGCCGGACACGTCACGGACGTTTCCGAACCGTTGCAGGCGCTGTCGCCGCAAACAAATCCACAGTCCATCGGGCACGTAATCGTGTCCTCCTCAGGACCGCAGACCAGGTTGCCGCACGGCTCGCCGCAATCTGCCGGGCAAGTCAGCGTCGTTTCGTTCGGGGAGCAGTAGTTGTCCCCGCACTCAACGCCGCAGTCCGCCTCGCAACTCGCCGAGGTCTCCGACGATCCGCATGTCCCGTCGCCGCAGCTGTCGCCACAGTCATCGGGACACGTCGCCGAGCTCTCGCCGTTGTCGCAGAAACCATCGCCGCACTGCGTGCCGCAATCGGCCGCGCAGCTGATGGTGGTCTCCGCTCCGTCGCACCGGTCGTCGCCGCAGCTGGTGCCGCAGTCAGCCGGGCAGCTCGCCGTACTCTCGTTCGCCGAGCAATAGGTATCACCGCATGCCTCGCCGCAATCGGCGGGGCAAGTCAACGTCGTTTCGGAGCTCGACGAGCAATACGCATCGCCGCACTCCACTCCGCAGTCCGCCTCGCAGCTTGCGCTGTCCTCGGTCGAACCGCAGGTGTTGTCTCCGCAGACGTCGCCGCAGTCCACCGGGCACGTGGTCGAACTCTCGCTCGATCCGCATGTCCCGTCGCCGCAGGCGTCTCCGCAGTCGGCCGCACACGTCGCCGGGGTTTCCGCCGTCGGGTCACAGTACGTGTCCCCGCAGACGAATCCGCAGTCGCTCGGACACGTCACCGTGTCCTCGCCCACTCCGCAGACCCCATTGCCGCACGGCTCCCCACAGTCAGCAGGGCAGCTCACGTCGCTCTCCGTCGGGGAACAGTAGTTGTCCCCGCACTCAACGCCGCAATCCGCCTCGCAACTCGCCGAATTCTCAGACTCGCCGCACAGGCCGTCACCGCAGGCATCCCCGCAGTCGGCCGGGCAGCTGATCGTGGTCTCGGATGCGCCGCAGTAACCGTCGCCACAACCGTCCCCGCAATCGCCGGGGCAGCTGGCGAACGTTTCGAGACCGTTGCAGGTCCCGTCACCGCATTGCTGACCGCAGTCAGCCGGGCAGTTGATGGTGTCTTCGCCGACGCCGCACACCGTGTTTCCACACGGCTCGCCGCAATCGGTCGGACACCTCACCGAGTTTTCGCTCGGGCTACAGTAGTTGTCGCCACAGACTTCGCCGCAGTCCGCCTCGCAGCTCACGCTGGTTTCGGAAGCGCCGCAGGCGCCGTCAGCGCACACATCGCCGCAGTCCGCGGGACAGGTGACCGTCGTTTCCGACGCGCCACAAGTACCATCGCCGCACGTGTCGCCGCAATCGGCCGGACACGTCGCGGGAGTCTCGGTATCGTTACAGGCGCCGTCGCCGCAGAAATGGCCACAGTCCACAAAGCACGAAACCGTGTCCTCGTCCGGACCGCAATAGCCATCGCCACAGGAGTCGCCGCAATCCTCGGGGCAGTTCGAGAAACTCTCGCCGCCGTTGCACGCGCCGTCGCCACAGCTCTGTCCGCAGTCAGCGGGACAGGAAACCGTGGTCTCGGCGCCATCGCACCGGCCATCACCGCAGGAAGTCCCGCAGTCGGCCGGACAGCCCGACGTTGTTTCCATGGTCGAGCAGAAGGTGTCTCCGCAGGCCGTGCCGCAGTCAGCCTCGCAGCTGACCGTGTCTTCGGACAGGCCGCAGATGCCGTCGCCGCAGTCATCGCCGCAGTCGAGCGGGCAGTCCGTGCTGTCCTCGTTGGTCGCGCAGAAGCCATCACCGCAGAGCTCGCCGCAATCTGCCGGGCAGGTCACGGAGCTCTCGGTGCCGTTACAGGTCCCGTCGCCGCACTGCATGCCGCAGTCGGCCGGACAGTTGATGCTGGTCTCGCCGACGCCGCAAACCGTGTTTCCACACGGCTCACCGCAGTCGATGGGACACCTAATAGTGTTCTCGTCCGACCCGCAGTACCCGTCGCCGCAGGAATCCCCGCAGTCCTCCGGGCAAGTGGCCGAGGTCTCGGTGCCATTGCAGGCGGTATCGCCGCAGGCAGCGCCGCAGTCGGCAGGGCAAGTGACCGAATTCTCATCCGGCCCGCAGTACCCGTCGCCACAGGCGTCGCCGCAGTCCTCTGGACAGCTGGCGGGATTCTCAGCGCCGCTGCACGCGTTGTCGCCGCAGTCGTCGCCGCAATCCGCGGGACATTTCGCCGCGGTTTCATCGAAACCGCAGTAACCGTCGCCGCAGGAGTCCCCGCAGTCTTCGGGACAACTGGAGTAGGTCTCCGCGCCGTTGCACGTGCCGTCGGGGCAGAATTCCCCGCAGTCCGCGAAACACGACGAAGAGCTTTCCTCAGGCCCGCAGTACCCGTCTCCGCAAGCGGAGCCGCAGTCCTCCGGGCAATTCGCAGTGGTCTCGGCGCCGCTGCAAGCGTTGTCGCCGCAGTCGTCGCCGCAATCCGCGGGACAGCTGGCCGCGGTTTCGTCGAAACCACAGTAACCGTCGCCGCAGGTATCCCCACAATCCTCCGGACACGTCGCCGGCGTTTCACCGCCATTGCACGCGCCGTCGGGACACAGCTCTCCGCAGTCCGAAAGGCACGTCACCGTGCTTTCGTCCGGACCGCAGACGCCGTTACCGCAAACCTCGCCGCAATCGCTCGGACACTTGACCGTGTCCTCGAGACTCGGCGAACAGAATGCGTCACCGCAGGTCGCCCCGCAGTCGATTTCGCAGCTGGTCGTGGTTTCCGACGCGCCGCAAACTCCGTCACCGCAGTCGTCCCCACAGTCGGCCGGACAGACACCGGAATTCTCACCGGGTCCGCACGTGCCGTCGCCGCAGTTCTCCCCGCAGTCGGCCGGGCAGCTGGCCGTCGTCTCGAGCCCGTTGCACGAGCCGTCGCCGCAGCTGTTGCCGCAATCGGCAACGCACGAAGCGGTGGTCTCAGTCAGGGCGCACACCGTGTTGCCGCAGTACTCGCCGCAATCGGCGGCGCACTTGACCGAATCCTCGTCCGCGGAGCAATGGCCGTCTCCGCAGGACTGACCGCAGTCAGCCTCGCAGATGGCCGAGCTCTCCAAGGCGCCGCACGAAGCGTCGCCGCAGACGTTGCCGCAGTCGGCCGGACACGAGATCGTGTCTTCGTCCGGGCCGCAGAAAACGTCGCCGCATTCGTCCCCACAGTCCTCAGGGCAGGCCGCGTTGGTTTCCGTGCCGTTGCAGGCGCGGTCGCCACACTGCATGCCGCAGTCCTGGGGACAGGACACGGTGGTTTCGCCATCTCCGCACACGGTGTTGCCGCAAGGCTCGCCGCAGTCGGCCGGACAACTGACCGTGCCCTCGTCGGGAGAGCAGAAGTCATCGCCACATACCACTCCGCAGTCCTGCTGGCAGTTCCAGGTACGCTCGGTGAGGCCGCAGAGGCCGTCACCGCAGTCATCGCCGCAGTCGAGAGGACAATTCGTCGTCCCCTCGCCCGGGCCACAATCGCCGTCACCGCAGTACGTGCCGCAATCGGCAACACAGTCCAGAGAGGACTCCGTGCCGTTGCAAACTCCGTCGCCGCAGAGACTGGCGCAGTCTGCCGGACAACTCATGGTCGTCTCGGCATTGTTGCACGTCCCATCGCCGCAGGCCGTGCCGCAATCGTACGGACAGCTGGCCGTGTTCTCGACTCCGTTGCAGGAGCCGTCGCCGCAGGCCGTGCCGCAGTCGTGCGGACAGTTCTGCGATGTCTCGTGCGCCGGGTCACAGAACCCGTCGCCGCAGTAGCTCTGGATCGGGGGCGCGCAGCCCTCGTCCACGAAGCCGTCGCAGTCGTTGTCCAGTCCGTCGCTGCAGACCTCGGGCGCGCCGGGGTAAACCGACGCGTTCAGGGGCGCGCAGTCGACGTTGTCGGGAGAGCCGTCGCCGTCCTGATCGGGCGGAGGCGGCTGACCGCAGTCGGCCGGACAGGTCACGGTCGTCTCGCCGTTGTTGCACGTGCCGTCGCCACACCACATGGTGGGCTGGCCGCCGCAGTCGGCCGGACAGCTCATTGCCGTCTCGCCGTTGTTACAGCTGCCATCGCCACACCACACGGTGGGCTGGCCGCCGCAATCGGCCGGACAGCTCATTGCCGTTTCCGTGCCATTGCAGCTGCCGTCGCCACACCACACGGTGGGCTGGCCGCCGCAATCGGTCGGACAGCTCTGCTGGGTCTCGCCGTTGTTGCAGCTGCCGTCGCCACACCACATGGTGGGAGACTGGTTGCAGTCGGCGGGACAGTTGACGGGGGTCTCGATGGCGCTACAAACGCCATCACCGCAGACCGCCGGATTCGAACCTTGGGAGTTGTCGTACTCCCAATCGTTCGGCACGCACCGATGATCATCGGTGCAGTAGTGCCCTTCCGGGCAATCCACTCCGCCATTGCACTGCTTGTTGTCATCGCCACAACCGGCGAGAAGCAGCGCGACCAAGGCCACCAGGAACCAGAAACGTGCCTTCATGGTTTTCCTCCCGTGTTCGGCACTGTAAAGAAACGCGAAACTCAACTCTTGAGTTTTCGGTTGTCAAAGGTCAGCCAATTTGGCTGGAAGCAATGAAAAAGCAAAAAATTTTTCACTATTTCCAGCCAAATTTCATTCCCAAAGACGCAATTTTTGCACCTTATTAGGACAGCTAAACTTAACAAAAAAACATAGTTTTGTCAAGTTTTTTGGGCTATTTTTTAAATACACAATTTTTTGCCAATTTGTCAAGTTTATTTTTTAATAAATTTAGCCAAAACTTCCACTTATGAAGTCGATTTTAAACGGATTAACTTACAATCAGAAAAGCGGCTCCAAACATGTTGGAACCGCTTCCTTTCCACCCGCATTGCGGGTAAATAAGTTAACGATTACTGATTTCCTCCGGCGGCCGTGGCCCCGGGGAGGTACATTTTCAAGGCCGCCCCGGTGCCGGTGCACCAGAGGTAGCCGCCGGCGACGGCCTGAGGATCGGACTCGTCGCAAATTGCGCCGTAGTCCGCCCAGTCGATCGGGTGGCCGGAGTTTGACGAGTCGTACTGGACGTACGTAAACTCGCAGACTCCGGAGTAAAGGATGTCGCTCGGCTGGAATCGAAATTCGATCCAGCCATCCATGTCACCGTCGTAGAACGGCCCCATCCTGCCGTCCCAGACATACGTGATGCCCAGCTGGGGACAATCCCCCAGGATCCAGACCTCCGTGTCGTTGCTCACGTATTTACGATTGAGCTTGACACAGTTGGCCTCGTACGGGCAGGGCTCGGCCACGACGTCGTCGCCGGTCTCAGTGGGAGCAGACGACCCGCTGCATGCCTCCCAGTGGAAGGTGCAGTCGGCGTTGCACCACAGCGTCCCGGTCCAGCCGTGCTTGGCGCACGACTCGCCGTTCAGCTTGGTGTAGTCGCACTCCTCGCCGGCGTCGATGACATCGTTGCCGCAGGTCGGCGACGAGTCTCCCCCGCTGCATGCCTCCCAATGGAAGGTGCAATCGGCGTTGCACCACAGCGTCCCGGACCATCCGTGCTTGGCGCACGACTCGCCGTCCAGCTGGGTATAGTCACATTCCTCGCCCGCGTCGAGTACGCCGTTGCCGCAGGTCGGCGACACCTCCCCGCCGCTGCATGCCTCCCAATGGAAGGTGCAGTCGGCGTTGCACCACAGCGTCCCGATCCAGCCGTGCTTGACGCACGACTCGCCGTCCAGCTGGGTATAGTCACATTCCTCGCCTGCGTCGAGTACGCCGTTGCCGCAGGTCTGCGACACGTCTCCACCGCTGCACGCCTCCCAGTGGAAGGTGCAGTCAGTGTTGCACCATAGCTCTCCCGACCAGCCGTGCTTCGCGCACGACTCGCCGTTCAGCTTGGTGTAGTCACATTCCTCGCCCGCATCCAGGATATCGTTTCCGCAAACCCCGGAAGGGTCAGGATCGGGGTCGGGCATGGGATTTGGCGAACACGACTCGTCGGTCAAGCCGTCGCAGTCGTTGTCCACTCCGTCCCCGCACTCCTCGTTGTAGTACTGGCACGCCCCCCACTGCCTGTTCTGGCAATGGGTGATGCCGATCTTGCAACCGGTCGGGGTGTAGCACCAATCGACTTGATTGGTCTGGCACTCGACCGTCGACAACGGCCGCTCGTTGACGTTGACGTCCACGTCGTTGTTGTTGTCGACATTGACGTTGTCAACGGCCTCGCACACGCAGGCGTTGACCGTGACGTCAACGTGCGTGCCGTCCGGACAAGTGACGGTCGCTTGCCCGTCTCTCGCGGGCGCGCTGGTCTGCTCAGCGAAGCAGAACTGCTCCGCCTCGCTCCAGCTCGCGCCGGTCGGACAGAAAGCGCACTTGCCCGTCGCGGTCAGGTGAGCCCCGACCGGACAGGTCTTGCCCGCGCCGCTCTCGTATGGCGGCGCGTACGCATTCTGGCCGGTGACTGCCGGCTGGTACTCGTAGCCAGCTTCCACACAAGCGCCGTCTTCGGCGCAGAAGTGCCCCGAAGGGCAACTGTTTTCGAAACACCCCCCCGCGTCTCCGCAGGAGGCAACCAGGAAACAGACGAAACCAAGAAAAATCAACCGTTTCATGAAACCTTCTCCTTGCCGCGATTGCGGCTCCGTCTTGAACTTTTAGGCAACTTGCCTATGGCTGAAAAGTAAACAAAAAGCCTCTCAAATCTACCTTTCAATCACAGGCAAATTCCGCTAAATTAACATATAAGTATATCATATTTAATCAAAAAAGTCAATAGTAAATAGAAAAAAACTCCAATTTTAACTTATTTTAGACAAATTTTTAAAATTAGAAGACGCTCTCGGTAAAGACCAAGAGCGTCAGTTGTGCATCCCCTCGTTGAGGGGGGTTGTTTTGATTCTTGCTAGAAGTGCAACTCGCCGTCGAGCCAGCAGCTGGTGGCGTCGCACTCCACCTGGAGCCCGCACTTGAAGACGGTGCAGTATAGCCCCTGGCCGCAGCACGCCAGAGGATTCGCGTAGTTCGCGCAGTCTCCGTACTGCGCGAAGTCGAACGGATCCCCGTCCATGCTGTTGTCCGGCTGGACGTAGGTGAACCGCAGGGTTCCCACGCCGGCCGGGACGATGAATTCGTAGTACCCGTCACCATCGGTATCCGTGAACGGACCGAGGCGATCGTCCCAATCGTAGCTAGGGCCACCGAACTTGGTCGAGCCCTCGACCACATGTCCGGCTTCGTCGATCTCATCGCCCAAGACGTAGATCTCGGGCGAGTTGCTCGTCGGGAATCCCTTGTACAGACCGATGACTCGGCCTCCCAGGGACTTCACGATCTCCGTGCACTCGAAGTTGACCGGGCCCGGACAGGCGCCGCAGTCAACCGCGCAGGTGGAGCATGTCTCCGTGCCCGCGCAGAACCCGTCTCCGCAGATGACGGGATCCTCGGAACCGCACGCTTCCAGGTGGAAGGTGCAGTCCGGGTTGCACCAGAGCTCACCGGTGTCAAACCCCAGTGACTGGCAGGTCTTGCCGTTGAGCTGGTAGTTGTCGCACTGCTCCGTGCCCTCGAGCACGTTGTTGCCGCAGATCTGAGTCGGCGTGGGCGGCGTGTTGGAACAGCCGCTCACGTCGAAGTGACACGACTCCAGGCACCCGAGGGCGCCACCACCGTTGTAGCCGAGCGTCAGGCAGGTCGCCCCGCCGAACGCCAGGCCGTCGCATTGCTCGCCGCTGTCGAGGAACCCGTCCCCGCAGTGGCTGACCGGCGGCTGCGCGCACCCGTCGTCGGGCACACCGTCGCAGTCCTCGTCGATGCCGTTGCCGCAGACCTCAACCGCGCCCGGGTGGACGCTGGCGTTGAGGTCGTTGCAGTCCTGCGACGCCGGCGACCCGTCGTGGTCGCGGTCCGGGTCGCAGTCGGCCGGACAGTTGTCGAAGCTCTCGCCGAGCTCGCACTGCCCGTTGCCGCAGATCGGTCCGCCCGACGGCGGGCAGTCCTGCGGACAGTTGGCATTGTTCTCGCCATTGCCGCAGGTTCCGTTGCCACAGATCTCTGTGGCCGACAGCGGCGGGATGATGTTGTTGACGATGACGGTACTTCCGCCCTCAGGCTTGTCCGCGCAAACGCCGTTGTTGTTCGCGGACACGCCGTCCTCGTCGCAGTGACCGACCTCGGCGCGCGCGTCGTCGAAGACGCAGCGCGTGCCGGGCAGGCACTCGTCGTTCGTGATGCACCCGGGAACGCACTTGAACGCGTTCTCCGGACACGCCAGCTCCTTGACCTCTCGACAGACAGTGCCGCAGGAGCATTGCCCCTGATCGGCTCCGCTGACGTTGGTCCCGCAATCGGGGTAGTTCACAGCCTCACAGCTGGGGACTACGGTGTAGTTTTCGTCCGTGCCGCAACCGCTCAGCGCGGCCGCGACGACCAGAGCCACCAGACACAACATGCTCTTCATGTCTCTCTCCTGTTGGGTTGCAATTTCGCGTGTTGTCAAGGTTCGTGCTGCCTCACTCGAGGCATTTTAATGACTCGCATTGATGCGGGGCATGAAAATGATTCAAGTGAAAGGAAAAGATTTCTCCACTCCGTCGTCCTTCGCCAAAGCTTCGGACGACTTCGGTCGAAATGACAAGAGTGTAAATCCTGAACTGCGCCTGCTTCTTTTCAGAAACAAACGCGGTTCAGGAGACCAACGAATAAGTGATTCGCTGGCTCCACTCCACTCCTTTCCGCCTTCAGTTGAAGGCCACGATTACGGCTAGTCGCCTAGTCGCCGTAGCCGTAGTAGGACTTTTTTGTCCCAGCGACGTGATGGCAGTGGCCAGTGCCGCAGACGATTGCGGTAATCAGTAGCCCAAGGCCGGCAGCGCTCCCAGCGGTGATACCGAAGATCTCCCAGCCCGTGAGCTTGCGCCCCTCCACGATAAACGTTGTGTCGTCGTGGTACTCGAGCGTCTGGTTCTGGTCGCTCTGCCCCTTGACCGCTCCGCTCTGCCGTCGCAGAAGCTTCTGCGGATCGGGCGGGACCAAGATGTTCTTGCCGTCCGAGCAGGTTACGCTCAGACTCTGGTTTTCTGCGGCGACGACCTTCGCCGCCGGGCACACAAGAGTGCTCCCGTCTTTGCAGGAGAACACCAGGCCTCCATCGGAGGTCGGCGTCGGCTCCTTGACGATCGGGCAGACCATCTGCCCGCTGTCCGGCTGGGGCGACGCGGCCGTCGCCTCGTTCGAGGAACGGCGCGTCGTCGTTCTCGTCGAGGTCGTCGCGCAGGACGCCATCAGAAACGTGACGCACGTGAACATTGACGCCATTCTCGCGAACCTCTTCATTTCGAATTCTCCCCCGCCGCTCGTTGCGACGCGTGGAATGTTTCCGATTCTCATTCTCAGAATCTGGGAATCTCCCAAACTGTACTCGCTTCAGAGCGAAACGCTTACGGTTTGAGAGCCGAAAGGATTTACCTCTCGGCCGCTCCTCCTTGTTGATGTGATGTGATGCAGCTTCGCGGAAGCTACTGGGACTTGCCCTTGTGCAGGTACAAGTTCCAATCGACCTTGCGCTCGGCCGCGGCGGTCTCGGGAGCGTCTCCGCCCCCCATGACCGTCACGTTCGCGTCCTCGGCCTCGACGTTCACGGTCTTGTAGACCACGATCGTCTGCCTACCGGCGGAAGGAATGTACTCCGGCCGCGGCAAGGGCATGGGCCGCGCGATGAGCTGCGTCTTCTGACGGGGACGCCGCGCGACCTGCGTGACCTTCACGCAGTCACTCTGACAGCCATCCGCCGTCGGCCGACACCGGAGCCGGTACCCTGGAAGGCACTGGCTCGGCGGGGCCGCGGTGAGCTGCACGGGTCGCTCGCCGCAACCGTCGCCGAAGCATTTCTGCTCCAGCGCGTCGAGCCGCCGTCCGTGCTCCTCGATCTCCGGCTGGACGACGCCGATAGCGTCTGCCAGACGCCCCACCTGGCTGGGCAGAACTTCCAACGAATGGTTGAAGTCCTGCCGCAAGGAATCGACATCGGCCATGTTCTGGGCAGCCAGCGCCGCCGTGTCTCCGACCACAGGAATCAATCCCGCAATCGAAGCGGCATTCTGGCCGCCCAGCGACCTTGCCTCCTCCGCCTTGACCCAGGCGGCGCCGCCGGTCTCGCCAACGGCAGACACCCTCTGGCTGTTGTAGAACAAGTAGACCAGGACGGCGACCGAAGCCGCCGCCACCACAGCCGCCAGAATCTTTCGTCCCATGATGAATTCCTCCTTTCATGGGTTCGTAGGTTTCGTCCGTAAACTCGCCACACATCGCTTTATTCTTACCTCTAAAAATAAAACGATTTAAGGCGAGAAACCCCTTGTTTTAGCCACGATTCTGGCTATTTTATTTAACCGTTCAGTATAGCATGCTTTTAATTTTTTGTCAATACTTTAAACTCCCTTTTAAAAAACTCCAGGCGCGTTCATGGAACGCGCCTTTTAAGGTGAAAAAACTACTAGATGATCATCGCCAGGAGAGCCCCGAGACCCATGGCGATGATGGAAAAGGCGATGACCTTCACCAGCAGGTCGCTGTCGCCGGAGCGATCATCGCCCTCCCCGGCCTGTCCGGCGGAGCCTTTCGGACCTTGCGGACCGACGGGACCCTGCGGACCTTCCGGACCGGCGAGTCCCTGCGGACCTTCCGGACCGACGGGTCCCTGCGGGCCTTCCGGACCGACGGGTCCCTGCGGGCCTCGGGGTCCTTCCAGACCCTGCGGGCCGGGCACGGGTTCCGGCCTCCCCGAATCGTCTTCGACGATCGGCGGAGGCGCTTCGGGTTCTTCCGGCGGCTCCACCACACGGGTGGTGAGAGCCGCCGGATCCACGACCGCGATGAGGCGGTGGCACCCGGGACAGATGAGCTCCTGCCCGGGCAAGGCCTGCTCCCGCGCGACCTCGATCTGCCGGTCGCAGGCCGCGCAGACGAGAGGAACGAACTCTTCGCCCTCCTCGTCGTCGCCGTCGCCACCATCCTCGTCATCGGTGGCGTCGTCGCCGTCGCCGTCGTCGTCGTCGGCTGCGTCGCCGTCGTCGTCGTTGTCCGGAGGCGGAGCATCCGCCCCCACCGGCATGTCCAAGCCGCAAACGTTGCACTGCGACGCGCCCGCGGGCACGGCCGCGCCGCACTCGCACTTACGGCCGGAGGGCTCGGGTACGGACACGATCTCTCCTTTCTCGTTGATGCGAAATACCTGCCCGCACGTCTCGCAAATCCCCTCCGCGCCGGCGACAGCCGACTCGTCAGGGATCTCGCCCACCGCCCCGCAATCGGGGTTAGGACATTTGATCTCCATCTCTGTTTCCTTTCCCCAAATCCCATGGATTCGGGTTTTTTTATCATCCAAGTCCAACACGGAAAATCATAATATATTATCACATTAAGTAAATTCTGTCAATAGATAAAAGAACTCATTTCAATTAAAAAAAGCTATTTCCCTTGGGAAAATAGCCTTTGCTAGTAGTTCAACGCATTAACCTGATTGACGAGCGCTTCGAGCTGAGCCGAAATCCCATCAATCTTTTGCTCAGTCGACGGCGTCTGCCGCTCCACCTTCGCGGCCACCACAGCCTCCTTTGGGGGGGCAATGATTTTGTCCGCGGGGAGCGGCGAGAATTCGCACTGAAGCGCGGCCGAGGAGACCGATTCCAGCCGTTTTTGCGTCTCCTCGATTTGCCGAGAAAGCGCGGCGATCCGAGCCTCGAGACGAGCAAATTCTTCTCGCGACCCATTTGAATCACCGGCCTTTTCGAGCGCCTTTTGCGCCCGCTTCAGCTGTTTGCCTTGCTCTTGCAGGGTCTCGCCTTGGGCTTTCATTTCTTTCGAAATTCGAGCCAGTTTCTTGCTCATATCGCCTGCCGCGTATTGCCGAGCCTCCACAGCGGTGAGGCGTCTGCCGAGATTCCTGCCGAGCTTACGAAACGGTTCAGCCCATTTCTTCCCGGCCGCGGCAAGAACGGCCAGAGCCTTTTGCGTCGCGTTCTGGATTTCAAGCCGAGCCGCGGCCGCTTCCTTCAACGCCTGGTCGACGGCCTGCTCCTTCTTGGCATACTTCTCCGAGAAAGAGCTCATGCCTTCAACCACGCGCATAACCTGCGGCAAGCTTTTTTCCAGCGCGCTCTGCGTGGCCTGACTTTTCTTGACGCTGATTTCAGCCTGCTTGCCGATGTCTCTGACCTCGATCAAAGACTTGTCGAGGTCTTGTCGCTTGATCGCGCTCGCGTCAAGCGCGGTAATCCTCCAACCCAGCTCAGAATAGTGCCTTTCCTGCAGGTAGAAAGCCACAATACCCGGGCTGCCAAGCACGACGGCGATGAGGATCGCCAGGGCTGGTCGCCAGTCATAGCTGACGCCACCATCAACGATCTTGTCCGGGTGGGATTCCACTCCGCCGGGCACAATATTATGCCAGTCATTCTCTGCCGGCAAAGCCCCCGACGGCGCGGCCGGCTGATCTTCAGCCGACTCTCCAGGAGGCTCAACAGTCTCTTCGTGTTGGAGAGCCGCCGCCGCAGGTGCCTCGGCATGAACCTCCACTACGAAATCCGCCGGCTGAGCATCCTGATGGATCAAGCCGTATTCAGCTATCGCAGCAGCCAGATCATCCGTGACGGACTCCTCATCATCGGTCTCAGACGCCGCGGCCGCGTCAGCGGACACCGGAACCAAGTCCCGATCCGTCGGATCCGGCGCTTGAGCAGGGCGACGCTGAACCGGTGTCGAAGTCGGCATCTGATCAAATGCCTCGAACGTCCCCTCTCCGTCAACCAAGCGTAGCATTATGCCGCAGTTGGGGCATGGTTCTTCATGCCCCTGATTCAGGTTTTCCACTTCAGCGGGTTTGACTTGCAAAGTCGCCTCGCAAATGGGGCACTTCCATGGCGTTTGCATGATACCTCCAGAAAACGGTTGCGGGTTTGCTGATTTTCCGACATCTTAACTTAATACAAAAGCTAAATTTAATCAAGCACAACAATAAAAACACCGAGAGTCATCCAACTCTCGGGTTTTTAAATATATAATTTTTTTTAATGTTTATTGCGCGTTTTCTTGATGAGTTTTGGGCATAATATCGATTTCTTCTTCCGGATAATATGAATAAGTTTCGATTTCCGCTCGTTTTTTGGCGGCGGATTCCAAAGCCTCTTCCTCCTCAACATTTTCGATTATTTTAATCGGCCGTCTCTTTTTTTTGCCGCGACCGGTCGCGTTCGGCGAAAGAGCCACATAAGAGATGCCGATAATGGCGCCGATCAATATTCCCAAAAACGCGTTCAACACGAAATTGGGCTTGACCGGATATCTCGAAACCAAAACATTATCAACGATTTTAATACTGACATTGGAGGAGCCGATATACTCTTGGCCTTGCTTGGCCAAAACATCGGCCACGGCATTGGCCAATTCTCCCGCTTTGTATTGACTGCCGTCATAAACGATAATTTGCAAAATGCCCGTGCCTCTTTTTACCTGAGTTTCCACGGTTCTGGCCCATTCTTGTCGTCTTTTGTATTCCAAAGGATCAAAAGAACTTCTCGAGACATCATAGCCCGAATTCATGACTTTATCGAAAAAAGTCGAAGTATAAACCAATTGAGACAAACTGTCGGCCACTCTTTCCGCGGAACGCGAAGCGCTGTAAATATCGTAATTCACGTCCCCCGTTTGAATAATCAAAAGACTGATTGAAGCCGAATATTTAAGAGGTTGAAATAAACTGAAAATCAACGTTAACAACAACACAAAAGAAGTTATGAGAATGATTACCCCTTTTCTTTTTGAGACTTGAGATAAAATTAAAATTTCATTTGATTGCATACCTCCTGATTATAACACAATATCGCATTCTTGGCAAGGTCGATTTATTTTTACTCTAAAATGACGGTTTTTTCAATATTCTCAACTCCTCGCAAAATTTTCATCACAATCTCCTGCCCGGGCTTGTATGATTGAACCAATTTCGTCAAAGTATCGCTCGAAGTGATGGTTTCACCCTCGATTGAAATTATTATATCTCCCGGCAATAAACCCGCTTTCTGAGCCGGACTTTGCGCCATAACGGCCGGCCACAAATCGGAAGCGAAAATTAAGGCGCCGTTTTTCACATCAGCATATTTGTCCCAGCCGATTGATTCGCTCAAATCAATGAAATGAACGCCCAAAACCGGCCGAACTATTTTTTTCTCCGAAACGGCTTGCTTGATCACCATTTGAATATTATCGATGGCCAGAGCCGTGTTTTCGGAAGTGACAATGCCAAAAACCTGGCCGTCCAAATTAACCAAAGGCGCGCCAAGCCATTTCTTATCGAGCGTCTCAATCAATTTTATTTCTTGATAATGAATTTCCGAAGAATGTATTAAGTCGCCCTTTTTCTCGGCGGAAGAAAAATATAAACGTTCTATGTTCGTCGGCAAAATATTATTTCCGGAAATAACCAAAGCCGTCTGGCCGCTGGATAAATATTCCCGACTTATCAAATTGACCACGGGCAAATCCTTGGCGTCAATTTTTATAAAACACGCCGTCGTGCCGGAATCGCAAACGGTCTCTTCGATCGAATAAACTTTTTTATCGAAAGAAACCGCCACTTCCTCGCCGCTTCCGCCCAAAACGCTTTTGTCCGTCAATATCCAACCGTCCGCGGTCATGATCGCGCCGACGCCCCGCGCGTCGTTTTCCAATAAAATATCATCGTACGAATTTGATTTTCTGCGAAACGCGTAAAAATCAACAATGGCCGGCCTGACGCTTTCAATGGTCGAATACACGGACAAATCTTTTTCGGACAAAATATCTTTTAATTTTTTATCCTGCTTGGCGGTCAACTCGTCCAAACGCTGACTCAAAGTTTGAATTTTTTGTTCATCTGGAACTCCACCGGAAAGGAAAGAGTCCAGCCATAATTCCCCCAAGACTCCGGAAATGAAACCGAAAATCACGGACACGATTATCACGGACAAAATTTGCGCGTAAAACTTGGAAAAGAATTTTTTCATATTTAATTATATCCACTGAGCAGTCAACAAAATCACTGCAAAGCAAACTGCGCTGATTATTACAAAATTAATGATTCTTTTTTTATCCAAACTGCCGAGCAGAAAAAATCTCGCCAAACCGGTCATCAAATAAAAAGCGATGGTCATCACCAAACCGTTGACGAAATAGCTGGTCGGCAAATAATACAAGGCGCCGAAAAGCTCCACCAAAATAAACGAAATCGAAAAAACAAAAATCCTGCCATCGGAAAACTTTATTTTGTTAACCCAGAAAAGTTGATACGTCAACAGACAAGAAACCAACAAGACCGTCAGCGCCAAGAACAACGAATTGATTTTCAAAAAAACCACCATGGCGTAGACGAACGAACAAAACAGAAAAACCGTCAAAATATTCAAGTACCAAGAAAAATTTTCCAATGAATACGGCTGGTATCTGGCCGGATAAAATTTAAAATCCAATATTCTGCCCAAATACAGGAACAAAACAATCCCTGAAAAAACAGCAAAAAGATGCAGAGTCCAACCTTTATTTAAAAATAACGAAAAACTGATTGATGAAATCACGTAAATCAACGGACTGATTACCAGCCCCCAAAACCCGGGACGCAACTTCCAGCGATTGAACATCAATAAGGCGAAGAAAACGAGAACCGCGCTGAGCGAGCCGAAAATCCAGAGCAGATTTTCATTCAACATGATAATCTCAATGGTCAAGACAAGCATTATGGACGTCAAAAATTGCGCTAACTTGTTGATTAAAAACATAAATTATTCAGTCGCCCTTTGCTTCATCCTATCCAAGGCGTCTCTTTCTTCAAATAATTCCTTAATCAAAATACTGATGGCCGTGGCCACGGGGATGGCGAGCACAGCGCCGATCACCCCTCCCACTTTCGCGCCGATAAGCAAAGCGATCACGCTGATGATCGGATTTAAGCCCACCGCCTTTTGCATTATTTTGGGCACCAGCAAATGATTTTCCAGCTGTTGAATAATTACGAACAAAATCAGTACGAGCAAAGCCTTGAGCGGCGATTGAGCGAACGCCAGAAAAATGGCGGGAATCGAGCTGATGATCGGCCCGATGTAGGGAATAAATTCTCCGATGGCCGCTATCAAAGCCAAAATCAATGCGTACTTCACGCCCAAAATCAACAACCCTATGTATGAAAAAATTCCGATTATCAAACTCAAAATCAACTGGCCTTTAAGCCAAGCGCCAATTTTCTTCTGGATCTTATTGATTAGCATCACGACAAAATCTTGGTATCGAGATGGCAAAACGGCTCGCAAAGTTCGTTTGATGGCGTCTTCTTCCACGGTCATGTAAAACGTGATCACCAAAATCACCAAGAACGAAAACAGCCCGCCAAAGATGCTGGCCACCGTTGAAAAAATACTGCCGGCCGCTTTGGTCAGGGAAGAACTGATTGATGACGCGTTGTCAGCGGATTGCTCAAATCCGAATTTGTCGGAATATTCTTTGACAAAAGAAAAAGCTTGCGTGACTTTTTCATAATATCGAGGAAAATTGTCCGCCAACTCGCTTACCTGATGGGCGATCGGCGGAATGATCAAAACAACGGCGGATCCGACGATGGCGATGGCCACCAAATAAACCAACAAAACGCTGACGCCTCGAGGAATTTTTTTGTTTTCCAAATAATCAACCCAAGAATCTATCGCCGAGGCGAAAATCAAAGCCACGAAAATCAGAGCCAGCACGTCTTTGATCAAATACAGAAAATACAAACTCAAAACAACCAAAAAAAACTTAACAATCGAAACAAAGGAGATATTTATCGTCCTGTGATTTTTCATATTTTTGATAAATGAAATGATGTTATCATTATACAATAATTTTTAAAAAACAGCTAATAACGCCGCGGCGGCAACCGAGCTTGACAAATTTCGTCTTTTTTGCTACTATAATCAACTCTGCGATAAATTCGCGGAATTGTTCATTAATATCGCTCCGCTAGGACGCACATTTGGGCGTTATTTCAAATAAAATCCAAACGTGTGCCCTAGAGGGGCAAAAGGCCCCCCTCGTGGGGGACGAATGCTATTAATTACTAACATCAACCCACAAGGTTGACGTTGGATTTAGCCTTCCCTCATGAGCGCACTATAAAAAGGACAACAAGACAAACAGGAAAAAAATAAGAAAAGAGAAAGAGAAGAAAGCAGTACAAAAGAAGAAAGAAACCCCAGACGGTCCAACCCGATGTTGAAAAAACCCATGCAACCCCACCCACCCATGCTTACCCCAAACCTTTTCAACATTACTCCCGTCCCGCCCCAACCCACCTTGTACCCGCTTCTCTCAACCTTTCTCACTCCTGACAATGCACCTATTGTCCTTTTTTCTTTTTAAACGTATTATTTATAATATTGAATATGAAACCCGTCTATAATAAACAAGCGCATTTCGATTATGAAATCCTGGAGAAATTCGAGGCGGGTTTGAAATTGACGGGCGCGGAAGTAAAAGCGGTCAAAGCCGGGGGCATTAACTTAAAAGGTTCCTATGTCACGCTCAAACAACAACCCAAAACCGAGGTTTTTTTAATCAACGCTCACATTTCAAAATATAAACCGGCCGGCGAGCAACCGGAATACGACCCGACAGGGTCTCGCAAACTGCTTTTGCGCAAAGAAGAAATCAATAAATTAACGGGTATTTTACGGCAAAAAGGCTTGACATTCGTCCCTCTTCGGGTGTATACTAAGCACAACCTCGTTAAATTGGAATTCGGCGTCGGCCGAGGCAAGAAACGATTCGAGAAAAAAGACAGCATCAAAAAAAGAGAGAATGATCGAAAAATTGAACGAGCGATGAAGCAATATTAATGATACGTGTTACGTGATGCATGATACGTGGATAACGGGGATGATCGGCTTCGACGGGAGTCCTGAAATCAAAAGCGCGAAATGAGCTGTCAGCCGCTCATTAAACTGCTGGCAAATCCAATAAGTGCAACAAATGTACTGGCGAAAGTCAAAAGCTTATTTCAAGCTCCGGCTTTTGCTCCCGTTCTTGCCTAAAAGTGAGAACCGTCCGCTTGCCGATACTCGATGAGCAAACCGGACGTCAATATCGAGTTAGGCCGTCGCCATGCCAAAAGCGCCGACTGAAATAAAACGGCTCGGCCCGCTCGGAGTTTCGTTTATCTTTAATCCGGCGGTCTTAAATGATAAGATAAACTATTTTCGTAGATGCTTTTTATTTCAACTTCCAGACGCGGGTTCGATTCCCGCCATCTCCACCATTCGACTCGCTCCGCTCGCTCATGGTGTTCCACCACCTGCAAATCAAATTAATTACATTATTTTCTAAAAAAATGAGAAGGTACTATAAATTCGGCAGAAAGCCGCAAAAGCAAAGAGTCAAATACCCGATCAACGAGGCCATCAAGGCTCTCGAGGTGAATGTCATTGACGAAACGGGCAAACCGCTCGGCATCATGCCGACCGCAAAGGCCATTTCCGATGCCGCGGAACGGGGATTTGATCTGATCGCGGTGTCGCCCAAAGCCGTTCCGCCGGTGGTCAAATTCGCGGATTACGGCAAACTGCAATACCAACAAGAAAAATTGTTAAAAAAACAAAAGACTCTACAAAAAAAAGCTGACCTCAAGGGCATACGGCTATCGGCCAAAATCAGCGACCATGACGCGGAATTGAAAAGAAATCAGGCCAACAAATTTCTGGAAAAAGGCCACAAAGTGAAAATAGAAGTGATTGTTCGAGGCAGAGAACACAATCATCTGCCAATGATCAAAGAAATGATTTATAAATTTATCAATAATTTATCCGTTGAACACATAATCGAACAAGATTTGGCGAAACAGGGCAGCAAATTATCAGCCGTTGTGGCTCCAAAATCTTAAAATTATATGGCAAAAATGAAAACAATTAAAGCGGTCAGTAAAAGAATCAAAGTGACTAAAAATGACAAGTTGATCATCCGCAAAGGAGGACAAGATCATTTTAATTCCAGAGAAAGCGGCAAGACCGGCAGAAACAAGAAACGAGACATCCAGATGTCCGGCGTCAACAAAAAAAATGTCAAGAATTTTATTCCGTACAATAAATAAACTTAATCACTAATCATCATTTAAGATCATATGCCTAGAGTAAAACGCGGGAAATCGCATTTAAAGAAAAGAAAAAGTCTGCTTTCCAAGACCAAGGGTTTTAGACATGGGAAAAAGAAATTAATCAAGCAAGCAAAGACTGTCGTACTCAAGGCCGGCAAATCAGCGTTCAAGGACAGACGAGCAAAAAAAAGAACGGCCAGAGCGCTCTGGCAAATCAAATTAAACGCGGCCGCCAGAGAACACGGGCTCAGCTACAGCCAATTCATCAAAAAATTAAAGGACAAAAAAGTTGAGCTCGACAGAAAAGTCTTGGCCGACCTGGCTGAGAATCATCCGAAAATATTCGAAAAGATCATCAAAGAAATTTCATAAAACCATAAAAAAATCAGCTGCTAAGCTGATTTTTTTATTATCGTTTGATATTCTTCGTATAATTTCTTGAATTCCTCTGAAATCTCCAACAAATTTTTTATCGCTTCCCTTTCTTCGGCCGAAGGCTTCGAAAGATCAATGTAAAAATCTTTGGCAATCTTCTTTTCCAAAATCTTCTTGCGCTTTTCCGGCCGCGCCGCTTTGTCAATGAGCGGAGCAGTACGCTCATCTCCCGACGGCCGATGCCTGTTTTTTATTTGGCATGACGCGGGCAAAAGTTTAAAATAACCCGGCAGCAATTTTTTTACAAAAAAAGGATTGGACGGCCGCTTGTCTTTGGTCAAAGATTGCGCCAAGGCGAAATATTTTTCCAAATAAGGGAAATGTCCGAGTTGGACGACCAAACGGCTCAAAACATGTTTTTTGATTCCTCTTATGCATTCCGCCAAATTATTTATTCTCTCTTTTTCTGTTTCAGCTCCAATGGCGTCCATCATCTCATTTAATGCCGCTTCTTCCTCGGGCGTCATATTTTTCAAAAAATCTTGAGCGTAAACATCCATTTCTTTTATTTTGCCCAAAGCTTTTTCTTTTTCACCCCTTTCCTTCTCCATTCTTAAACATTTCAAGCGAGCGGCTGATTGTGAGAATAAACGCGACTCCCCTTTTTCCATCTCTACGGTCTCTTCTTTTTCACCGGCTTTGCCGGTCCTGATTTTTTCCAAAATCTCATTGACCAAACTCTCATCGTCATTAAGTTGTTTTTTGTTTTTGTTCCGCATAAATATTGATTGGGAAAACCGATGCTTCCTTAAAACATTATAGCCGATTTTGGCAAAAGCATAAAGCCGAATGTGTTTTTTTTCACTAAAACGGACTTGACCGATTAAAGAAGTTTGGCTATAATGATAACGTCTTTGACGCAAAATTCAGGCTGTTGGATCGGTGGTGTAGCTGGTTAACACGCCGCCCTGTCACGGCGGAGATCGCGGGTTCGAGTCCCGTCCGATCCGCCAGCCTGAATCTTGCGTTTTAAGCAAATGAAAAACCATCGCCCAAGCGATGATTTTTTTATGTCCGCAAATTTGGGTTCAATCGATTGAACCCAAATTTGCGGCAACGAAACTTCATGGAAGCATCGCCGCCTACTGCCTTCTTCCTTTCCTTTGACAGTAATAAAAGGTCAAGCCGCCGGCCATCGCGGAAACCGCCCAAATGCCGAGACAAATGGCGGCAAACCGCTGACTAGGCAACGCTGACGCGTCAGCGATTCCCTTGATCAAGATGCCCCAGATCAAGAGAAACATGACCGTCAAGCCGACAAGCCACCCACGAACCGCGCCTTTCATGACTCCTCCAGGGTTTTGTCCACGATTCTGTATTATATCATGTTTTATCAAAAAAGTCAATACCACAAACAAAAAAATCCCCTTCGTGAGGATTTTGCATAATTTGACAATCACCCTGAAAACAAATAAGCTTTTCGAGAACCGCCAAACAGGAGGACGACCGTGAAACCAAACTCCAACAATGGAAATGGCTCGCCGCGCGATCCACAAGCCTGTTTTTCACAGCGCATTTTCGGAAAACGCAATGCTTGGGCCATTGTTGACCCAAGGGCACGCGATGTGTATTTGATAAACGTGGGAAAACGATCCGCCGCGGAAGCTCGCTGGTCTTCGACTCGCCAGCTACTCGAGAAAAAAGCGCCGGATTTCCCCGAATGGGCTAAAAGCAAAACCATCCGGTTGTTCAAGGACTATGGCTTTCACAAACCGCGATGATCGGAAATTAATCAATTTCCGATTTTAAAATTCTTTTTTGATCCGCTCTATTTGTTTATCAATTTTTTTCTTAATTTCCGTTCTTTGCCCTTTTCGAAGGGACATAAAAATAATGAAAAACACTGAGATCAACGCGACCAAAACGCTGAAAAGCTGAGCCCAACGAACGCCGAAAACAATCGGGCTATAGTCGACTCTCAAAAACTCCATATTGAATCTGATGATCGAATAGCCCAGAAGATATGAAAAGAAAATTACGCCATTTTTTATCGAGATATTTTTTTTAAATCTCAGCCATACCAAAAGCAACAACGCTCCGAGCAAAACGATGTTAAGCAATGACTCATACAAAAACGCGGGATGGAAATATTTATCGGCCAAATATTCGACCGGCCGAAAGGCGGACAAAATCGGAATGCCCCAAGGCAAATCGGTTGGCTGGCCGAAAAGCTCCTGATTGAAATAATTGCCCCAGCGTCCGATAATCTGCGCGCACACCAAGCCGATGGCTGATAAATCGAAAAGGTCTTTCCAATTAACTTTTTTCATTCTGGCAAAAAAATAAGTCGCTAAAAAAGCTCCGATCATGACGCCATGCACCGCGAGTCCTCCTTGCCATATTTTCAAAACATCAAGAGGTCTGTCTTTATAAAATTCAAAAGCGTAAAGCACGTAATAAATTCTGCCTCCGACAAGACCGGCGATGGCCCACCAGAAAACAAGATCAAACAGCCAATCTTTTTTTATTTTAAAATATTTCGCCAATGCTCTGGCCAAAAACAATCCGGCCAAGCCTCCGAGAACCATGAGCAAGCCGTACCAATGGACGTCCAGCGGTCCAATGGAAAAAGCGATCGGCTTGGGAGAAAATGTGTGCAAAAAAATATTCATAAAAAATGGATTAATTCAATTGATTGCATTATAGCACAACAAAATATTTTTTTTAATTTAAAAAGCCTTTGGCGTGGCCAAAGGTCTATGGGCGGCAGTCGCGAAGGCTCGCCTGCAGGATCGCGAACGGCGATTGCATCAGCGGCGGTGGATCCGCCTGCGAGCGCGGGCGCGCGGCGCTTGTTCGAGCCGGTTGCCAGTCCGGATCAGGGACCTCATCGTAGCGAGGCCCGCGACCGAACTCGAAATCCTCAGGGATCGTCCGGAGCCGCTTGTTCGTCAGATCCTCTCGATAGTCTCTCGGCATGGATTCCCTCCTTGGGTTGCCGGGTTGCGGGAAACAATAACAATAAAATATCAAATGGGAAGAGGCCTGTCAAGAGACAAAAAGAAAACCCCGCTTAATCGCGGGGTCTTCTCTCTTTAGGCTTTTGCCGTTGCAATACGCAACATTTATTGTAATAACAAAGGAATCACTTCCCTTGTTTATTATAATTTACTAAAAATTGTTTTTGCCGTCAAGATCTTCAATTATCAATGTGGATAACTACTTCATTTTCAGCTCTTTTTGAACATCTCGCCAGCGAGCCTTCAATTCTTTGTTGATTTCATCCAAAGTCTTGTTGGCGGTTTTCTTTTTCTTTTTGTATTCCGCGACCACGCCATCAACGATTTTCTCATACTTGTCTTTGGTCATGCTTTTCGCTTTTTCCACTTCGCCGATGATTTTACCGCTCATTTCTTTGGCCAAATTTTTAATGTCGGCTCTCGTTTGCTTGCCTGACTTGGGAGCCAGCAAAATAGCCGCGGCCGCGCCGATCACCGCGCCGATGGCGGCTCCGGCCAAAAATGTTTTCTTTTTCATATTTGTTTGCTCTTTAAATCACTCCCCGGCAACGGCCGTAAACGGCCTCGCCGATGAATGAATTTTTTATTTATTCTTTATGTCTTAATTATATCACATTTTTTAATTCATCATAACCAATGACTCAACAATTCGGAAAATGCCCGCTTGATTCTGGCGAAAAAACCTCTATTCTTCCAACGATACTTGGCGAACGGCTCGGAAAACTCCTGCCAGCCGTTCAATATTTTTTCGACATCGCCGACCATCTTCTTATCGCTGATGTACGCATTGGCTTCTCGGTTGCGATAAAAACTGCCCTGGTCGATATTGCTCGAGCCTACCATGGCTTCGCGGCCGTCAACCACGAAAGCTTTGCCATGCATCATTTTCGAAGTGAAATGAAGTTTGACGCCGATCTTGTCCATTAATTCATAATATTTAATCGCCGTCCAATTAACGATTCGCAAATCAGTTCGAAACGGCAAAATCAAATCTATTTTCACTCCCCTCTTTCTGGCTCGAGAGATCGCTTTGATCAATTTTCTGTCAGGCAAATAATAAGGCACGGCCAATTTCAAATATTTTTTGGCGTGGTTGATCGAACGCAGAAAATTCGCTCGAATGCGGGAACGTTTGGCATTGGGCACCTGAAAAAGAAATTTTATTTTTTTGCTTTTCTCTATTTTCGGATGGAGCAATTTTAAAACGTTCTTTTTATCTCCGCCGGCCTTGATATATGACTTGGCGAAAGCTCTGGTCAAAGACCTGGCCAATTTCCCCACCACCATCAATTGCAAATCCAGCCAATCGGCCATGAAATTCTGCACATTAACGCCGCCGAGAAAGCCCTCATTGCTATCGACCACCAAAATCTTTCTATGCGTCCTCTCCCAAAAGGCTCGCCAAAATCGGATAAATTTACCCAACGTTACTTGATTGTAAATAACCAAATCAACGCCGGCATTTTTCAGCCGGGAGATCGATGAGTTTGAAAAACCGTAACTGCCTATGCCATCAATTAACAATTTCACCTCCACTCCTTCTTTCGCCTTTTTTTCCAGCAAATCGACAAATTCAATCCCGACTTCATCGTCAATGAAAGTATACGTTTCCCAATAAATACTGGTCTTCGCCTTGTCCATCGCCTCTCGCATCGCTTGCCAAGCGTCTTTGGAAACGGAAAAAAACTGATATTGAATTTGCTCTTTAAGATGATTCATATGCAATATTTTAACACAAATGGCCGAAAATTAAAGAGCGCGGCCAAAACGGACATTTATCCACTTAACAACCACCCTTCGTTTTGATAACCTTTGTATGACCATATGACCAAAAATTTCATTTCAATCGAAGATTTTAAGCTGGACGAGATTGAGGAGATTCTCGGCGAAGCGGAACAATTGATTCCATTCGCCAAAGCGAAAATCACTCCGCCGAAAGAGCATCCTTTGCACCTTGACTTTGGCAACCATTTAGCCAAAGTTTTAATTTTCATGCTCGAACCGTCCAGCCGCACCGCCGGTTCCAACGACGAAGCGGCCAGGCTCTGGGGATTTGCCAGAGACAAAATCAGCGGACTGGAAGCGACTTCGCTGATGAAAAAAGAAAGTTTGGCCGACGCCATCAGGACTCACGCCGGCACCCAATTGGCCGACATTTTGGTTTTGAGAACGAAATACGAAGGCAGCGCCAGATTCGCCAGTGAAATTTTGGAAAAAACCGATTTTCAAGTGGCCGTGCACAATGCCGGCGACGGCGCCAATCGGCATCCGACCCAATCGCTGCTCAATCTGCTGACCATTAAACAAAAAATAGGAAGAATTCACGATTTCACCATCGGATTTTTCGGGGATTTGAAATATTCGCGAACTCTCAATTCCGATCTGGACACGCTCAGGATGTTAAACGAGCGATACGGAAACATTAAAATCATCACCGTCTCGTCCGCGGAAAACAGAATACCAAGCTACCGAAAAGCCGGATTAAACATCGAAGAATATGATCACTTGGACGCCCTAAAAAAATGCAATATCATCAGCGGCACCAGGATACAAGAAGAGCGATACACCGATGAATTGGAAAAATCCAGAGTTCTCGGCAAATATATTTTGGACAAAGCGGTTTTGGATCAAATGGCCGCGGATGTTGTGATTATGCATCCCGGACCGCGAGGGCCGGAAATAGCGCCGGACATTTCCATTGATCGCAGAAACGTCATGTGGTTTCAGATGTTCATGGGCGTGGTTTTGCGCATGACCATTTTGCGCCGCAGCTTTTTGGCGCGCCACGAGCCGAATCTGGGATTTCAGAACACTTGCGGCAGACTGGAAGTACTCGACGAAGAACCGGCCGAACAAAGATTGAGAAAAAGAGAGGAACAAGGCAAACAAGACAAATATTTCAGACCGATATACAAAAGAGGCATGATCTTGGATCACATTGAACCGGGCAAAGGCGGCTTTATCAAAGAACTGATTAAAAAACACGCCGGTCTCAACGGCACGGGCGCCATTCATTTGATCGAAGGCATTGAAAACAGAAAGGACGTCATCGTCATCGAGGGCAATTTCATCCCCGACTGGTTTTTCAGCCCGGCGACTTTCGTCAGTCCGACAACGACCTTCAACATAATCAGAGACGGCCTATTCAAAAAAGTCAAAATAAAAACCGCGAACACCACCATGCCCAAAGCGTTCAAATGCCCCAATTCGGTGTGCATCACCAACGCGGACAAAGAAGCTCAATCCAGATTCACGGTCGGAGAAAATGAAATAACCTGCGTGTGTTCTTATTGCAATCGCGAATTCACTCAAGAAGAGATTATCGCGGCCACCTCGAAATAATGAATTGCGAGGCTTGCGTATTTTTTTGTTTGTTGATATAATGGAATTCGTAACTATTCATAAAACCAATAACAAGGCTGGCCATGCGGCCGTAAATATTCGTCATCCATAAAATTATATTTGTAACCATTTGTAATATAATTAATAACGCCAATAACCAAGGCTGGCCATGCGGCCGTAAATATTCGTAATGTATGAAGAAAGACATTCATCCGACATATTATAAAGACGCCAAAGTTACATGCGCTTGCGGTAACAGTTTTGTGACGGGCTCAAGCGAAAAAGAAATCAAAACCGAGCTTTGCTCCATGTGCCATCCGTTTTTTACGGGCAAACAAAAAATCATGGATACGGCGCGGCGAGTGGAAAAATTCAAAGACCGCCTGGCCAAAAAGACCACAACTGGCTCGAAAAAGAAAACCGTAAAAAGGAAAGTCAAAGATCAGAAGAAAAAAACCAAAAAGTAGCATATCAAAATCTCCTTCCGATTTTTTGTTTCGCGCAAAATTGAAAGGAGATTTTTGTTTAGATTACATAAAACGGAGAGCGGAGAGACGAGCTCTCCGCTGGATTTGGAGGTGGCGGCCGGCGCCGCCGCGACAGCATCCAACCATTCCCAGCGGAAAGATTGCCTGCCCTGCCTGCCGGCAGGCCTTTCCGCGCTTAGCGAAATAAAGACGCATTTGATATAATAAATATATGAAAGACCAAATTGATAAAATCAAAAAACAATTTCAAAAGCTGGAGCAAGATTTGCAGAATCCGGCCGTGATTAATGATCCTCAAAAAATAAAAAACGCGGCCAGTGAGCGCGCCAAGCTGACCGAAATCATCGAGGTTATCAGCGGCTACGAAAAGTCGCAAAAAAACTTGGCGCAGGCCAAAGAAACATTGGATGACAAAAATTCGGACGAAGAGCTGAAAGAACTGGCGAGAGCCGACATTGAAGACTTGGAAAATAAAATCGCGATCATGGCCGAACAAATCAAGATTCATCTTCTGCCCAAAGATCCGAGAGACGAAAAAGACGTTATCGTGGAAATCCGAGCCGGCGCGGGCGGCGACGAGTCCGCGCTGTTCGCGGCCGATCTTTTCAGAATGTATTCGAAATACGCCGAAAGCAAAAACTGGAAAACATCGCTCCTTAGCGCCAACAGAATCGGCATCGGCGGTTTCAAAGAAGTGATTTTCGAAATCAAAGGAAAAAGCGTTTTCGCCGACATGAAATACGAAATGGGCGTTCATCGCGTCCAAAGAGTGCCGGAGACTGAAAAACAAGGCCGAGTGCACACCTCCACGGCCACGGTGGCCGTACTGCCGCAAGCCGAAGAAGTCGATATTAAAATAGATCAAAAAGATCTGAGAATAGACACTTTTTGCGCCGGCGGACATGGCGGCCAGAGCGTCAACACCACTTACTCGGCTGTCAGGATCACTCACCTGCCCACCAATACCGTGGTCTCCTGCCAAGATGAACGTTCGCAATCTCAAAACAAAGAAAAAGCCATGAGAGTCTTAAGATCAAGACTGCTTGAACTGGGAGAAGAAAAACACCACAAGGAAATTTCTCAAAATCGAAAAATGCAAGTCGGCTCGGGAGACAGATCCGAGAAAATCAGGACCTACAATTTTTCTCAAGACCGCATCACCGATCATCGCGTCAAACAAAACTGGTCGAACATTCAAACCATTTTGGATGGAAATATCGGGCAAATAATTAAAACTCTCAAAGAAGAAGATGTTAAATTAAGGCTGGAAAAACAAAAATAAATCATGGGAATTGGAAAGCGGGAAATGAAAATTGAGGTATGGACATCAAACAAGCGCTGGTAGTCGCCGCGCAAAAACTGAAAACGAAAAAAGTCATCAGCTCAGGACTTGACGCTGAAATTTTGCTGGCCTTTGTTTTAAAAAAAGATAAAGCATTTTTATATACTTATCCGGAGAAAAAATTGACCGCTTGGCAACTGAAAAAATTCAATCAATTGATTTTGAAACGATCAAATCACCGGCCACTCGCCTATCTTGTCGGCCAAAAAGAATTTTACAAATTGAATTTCAAAGTAAATAACCAAGTGTTGATTCCTCGGCCGGAAACGGAACTTTTGGTTGACGAAGTTCTAAAACTCAATAAAAATCTGGTCGTCGCGGACATCGGAACCGGCTCCGGCTGCATTGCGGTCTCTTTGGCCAAAAACGGATTCAAACAAGTCTTGGCGACCGACTCTTCGAAGAAAGCCCTAAAAACCGCCAAGGAAAACGCCAAAAGCAACCAAACGGCGTCAAGGATCAAATTTTTCCCGGGCGACCTTTCCAAGCCTGTCGCCGATGGAAAACCCGAGATCATTTGCGCCAATCTGCCTTATTTATCAAATGAGATTTACAAACAAAGCGTCAAGTCGTTCCCGGAAATAAAAAAAGAGCCGAGAACGGCGCTGATTGCCGCCGAAAAAGGTCTGTATTTTTATAAAAAACTGCTATCGCAAATCGCGATTGCCAAACATCAACCTCAATACCTGTTTTTCGAAATTGATTCCGGCCAAAGCAGGGCGATCAAAAAAATTATTCGGTCTTTTTTAGAAACGAAATCAATCTTAATTAAAAAGGATTTATGCGGCCTCGATAGATTGGTTATAGTGAAACTCAAATAAACAAAAGACGGCTCGCCGCTCTCGAGCGACGGGCCGTCTTTTTATTTTCAGAAAGCTGAATTTATCTGATTTTGCCAAAAGCTTTGGTTCCGTTAAAAACGGGATGCGTTTTATTGGCAAAATTATCAGCCAATTTGCTTTTAAGCAACTCCGAAACCCTATCCGCCTGATCGCTTGAAATTACGTTCTGATCCACCAATTCCTGCAAATCCGACCTGAAATCAATCGCGAAATTATCGCGAGGACCTTTCATTTCGCCTATTTGCGGAGCTGAAGATATTTTATCGTATTGCTCCCGCGTAATGGACCCTGATGAAAGCAAATCCTGCAAATGCGCGGTTTGAATGGCCTTTCTTCTCTCGGCCATTTTGTCATGAAACTCCTGAGCCGTGAAGCCCGCTTGTTTGACCAAATCCGGCAATTTGGAGCCATTGTCAAGCGCGTCTTTTAATTCAACAACGGAAATGTCCAGCAATTCAGCCTGAGCGGCTAGAATTTTGTCCTTAAGCTCCGTGTCCCACTTGGCGGCTTGCTCCATTTTAGCCAATTTATCAATCATCTCTTGCTGAGTAATTTTTCCGGCCGTCACCATGTCTTCAAGTTTTGCTTGAAAACCTTCCAATGTTTGATCACCCAAATTCTTATTCAATCTCATGCCCAGGCCATCTTTGGAATCCTGCGCGAACATCATGGCGTCATCGAACGCCAAAGCGTTCGTTGAAAAAAGCAAGACGAAAAGCACGGAAGATGAAACGACCAACTTAATTTTTTGTTTTTTCATAAATCCATGACGAACCGATCTGAACGCTTCGAGAATTATTATCCGCAAAGACGCGATCAGCCGCCAATTTTTATTATTAAACATCTCGAGATTTTCGCAACTGTTTAATAATACAAAAACGCGGCATTTTTATTTCACCCGCGTTTTTCCGCCATATTTTGATTTATCTTTGAATCTTGATGACGTCGCTGTATGTTGATTCCAATTCGCTTAAAAAACTCTCCGACCAATCCCCTTCCGCTTTGGCGATATAGACCGTTTTTTCTTCACTCTCCGCGAAATTTATATCATAAGAAGCGAAGGATTGCGATAATTGCTCCGGATAATACGCCGTCTTGTAACAAATTCGCCAAATCGGCGGCTCCATGGCATTCAATTCTTTAACATCATCTTCCGCCTTTAAAAAAATCAGCGTTTTTTCTCTGTCTTCCACGCCGATATTTATGTCAAAACAATTTTTTGCGGCCAAATCCGATATTTTAAGATCCGCGGACGCGTCGATATCCGATAAAAAGTCTTTGATATTATTATAAGTCTCGGCGGGATTTTCTTTTAAAAAGTATTCCGAAAAATAAATACCCGGCGCCAGCGCTTCCTCGGCCGGCGCCTCTGACGCTTTAACCTTGACCTTGATGGCCTCGGCCAATTGCATTAGTTTGAATCTATAAAAAGGATTGTTTTCCTGATTCGTGGCGAATTGATAAAATTGCTCGGCCGGATCCTCGGCATCGGGATTTTCAGGTTTATTGAGATTGGCGAAATAAATCACAAAACCGGCGATAAAAATCACCACCACACCGATCAAATAAATATTGTCTCTTTTTCCGTCGTTTTTTTTATCTCTTTTTGACCACATAAAAATCATTGATACTCCGCCTCTTGATAATTATCGGGAACTATATTAATCCATGTTCTGCCGCGATTCATTTGAAATTCTTCTCCACTCTCATCGAAAAAGCTCAAACGATCCTGATTTGATTCTTTTTTCCAAACGCCGGGTTTGGCCAAACCGTCTTGGAACAACACCGCTTGTCCGCTCCCTACGGTTTGAGTGCGCAACCGGCCGTAATCGTCAATGACGGCAACCTCCGCGTAAACCACGACCACGTTTTTGGCGCTAAGGCTTTGACCGGCAAGCGTCCGATATATTTTTCCGGATTGAAATCTCAAATAACCGTTATCCAAAGGATCATATTCCCAAATCACGTCATAATTGTAAGCGTTGTAATGCACTGTCACCGATTGCGAAATCGGACGATCGTTTTTATCCGCATCGTCTTTGAACGGCCAAGCGTCGAATTCTTCTCCGTCATCCCATTCGTTGTTTCTGCGCGCGTCCCTTAAAAGCTCCGTCGAAGTATAGACGTTATGCGGCGCGTATCTATCCGCTGAGCGCCAAAAGTATCTGCCATTATAAAATTGATCCAAATTTTTCACCTCAGCCGAGCCGAGCTGATCGAGCGCTTGCGGACTGCCGCCGACGTGGGCATAGACCGCGTCGAACTCTTCCGCCCAATTTATGTAATAAGGCCGCGCCGACCTGACCGGACCGATTTGGGAAACTTCGGCCATGCCCGGAAATATCGCCAAAAACCTGGTAATCGCGCCCTCGGCCACCGCTTCGAAAACAATGCTGGCTTGATCGATTCCGGACACGGGACGGGCATCGATATTATTTTCCACCATGACGCCGAACGGACGAAGTGTCATCGAATCTTTATTTTCCAAACAAACTCCATCGAGCGGACTTTGGTACTCGCAATCCGCCGTCAAATCAGCCTTTTCTTTTTTTTCAGACGGCTCAACGGATTCCGTCGAAGACAACGCCGGCGGAATCAAATAAAAAACGCCGATGGCGATCAACAGCGCTCCGCCGTATACCAACAACCAAACAATATCTTTATTTCGATACCATTTTTCTTCCGATTTTTTCATATGCAAAAAATAAAAGCGTCCATTAAAGACACTTTTATTCTATCATATTTTTTTAAATAACGCATTGGGTCAAACGTTTCAATTATTTACCGGACGATCCTTTTTCTTTTCCTTTCTCATTTTCTTTCTCCCCTTCCTCTTCCTTTTCCTTTTCACCGGCCACTTCAACCTTCTTCATTTCATCTTCCAAAACAGCGGCAGTTTCAACTTTTTCTTCTTCAGGCTCGGTGACAAACACAACGACATCATCCATTTTGTCCAAAACCTCTATTTCCGCCGGCAGATTCAAATCTTTAACGTAAATCAAATCGTCAAAATTTTTCAACCCGCCAAGATCCACCTTCAACTCAGCCACCTTTTCAAGATCCGCGGGCAAACAACGGATCGAAAGACGATCGATATTTTTAATCACAATGCCGCCATAAGCTTTAACGACCGGCGCTTCATTGATAAATTCAATTTCAACCTCCGCTTCAATTTTTTGTCCGCGTTTGGTTTGATAAAAATCAACGCTCATCGGCGCGTCGCTCACCGAATCATAACTGATGTGTTTGATCAAAACTTCAATAGGCTTCGCTGAACCGGCGATATTGAGTTCGATCAAACCGCTTTCTCCGATCTTGTCGTACACTTTATCCAATTCCCTTCGATCGATTGAAACCAGTTTGTTCTCTTTTAATTCCGGTCCATAAATAACGCCCGGAACGAGATTATTCTTCCTTAATGATTTGACTTTTTTACCCGTCAATTCTCGATTTTCGACGGCCAGCGCGTATGGCATAATTATTTCTTTATTATTTCTAAAAATTTGTTCGAATTATTAATCTTCTCTCTGATATCCAAAACCTCATCGGCGCTCACCGGATTGCCCCGCAAATATTTCAGCGCCTCTTCACTATCCAATTCAGTGACCAGACCGACACTGCTTATACCCTTGGCTCCGGCGATAATCAACACCAGCAAACAATTTTTACATTTCCTGCATTGCAAATGAAGCAAATGCGCGTTTTCCTTTTCATCGACAACATTTATCTCCGAAGGGTAATAAACCGCTTTGCAAACCGGGCAATTGCTGATTATTTTTAATGAAGAATTTTGTGATAACATACTCTCCTTATTGAACAAGCATAACTTAAAAAAATAAATCAGTCAAGCGAATAATTACTTATCGCTGCGCACGATAATGCTCTCGCCAACGCCCAAAATTGCCAAACTTATCAATAAAAAGCTGCCTCCGGAGCTCAGCAAAGGCAAAGAAATTCCGGTCACCGGCACCATGCCCATATTCATGCCTATATTAACGAAAATATGAAAAAAGAATAATACGGTGATTCCGAGCAACGCGAACATGGCAAAGTCATTCGGCGCTTTTTTGGCCGCGATAACCAAACGGTAAAAAATCACGCCCCACAGCCCCAACACCAGAAAAACTCCAAAAAAGCCAAGCTCTTCGGCAATAACCGCAAAAATGAAATCCGTCTGGCTCTCGGGTATAAAACGCAATTGGCTTTGCGAGCCGAAACCCAGCCCCCTACCCAAGAATTGCCCGGAACCGACGGCGATCATTGACTGAGCCACATTATAACCGCTGCCGAGCGGGTCGTTCTCCGGATGCATGAAAGTGAAAATCCTGTCTTTTTGATAATCCTTTAAAACGAAAAGCCAGCTCGACATAGAGATAACGCAAACAGCCAAAAGCAACACGGCAATATATCTTTTCTTCACTCCGGTCGTCAAAAGCAACACGAACCAAATGGCGACAAGCACCATCGCCGAGCCCAAATCCGGCTGAAGCAATATCAACATCACAAAAATCAAAACGCCGGCCAAACTGACGATCACATGTTTTAATTGATTGAAATGCTGGTATCGATTGCTGAAAAATTTAGCCAAGAAAAAAATCAAAGCGATTTTCGCCAGCTCGACCGGCTGAAAACCGAAATTGCCAATGGCGAACCAACCGGTCGTGCCTCTGATATTCTCTCCGAAAATCAAAACCAAAAACAACAAAATCAAGGTTAAAATGTAAATCACGCGGCTGTATGAACGAAAAAAAATATAATTAAAAAAACTGAAAAAGAAAAAAACCGCCAAACCGATGCCCACGAAAATAAGCTGGCGATTGAATGCGGCCGCTCCCTCGCCTTCCTGATTCAAACTAACGCTGTAAATGGCGCTAAGCCCGAGCACGAGCAATAAAAAAATCGCCGTGAACAAAATCCAGTCGAATTTTTTCAATTTTTGAATGATTCCGTACATAATAACATCTTATGGCATCGGCGGCATTTTATCAATATTAAAAAAAACGCCTCAAAGAAAGCGTCGACTCAAAGTCAATTCGGCCTTATTTTTGCTCGCCGATAATTTCCTTAAACCCTTTGAAGGAATCCGGATTCAAAATATCGAGCTGGGGAATCACGGACACTTTGTTTACGGCCGGCAAAATGCCCGGCCAATTTATGGTAATGTCCCGCTGCTCGAGCGAGTCCAAACTGTCCAGATGAAAAGTGTTGATCGCGCGAAGCTGCGTGCCGCCATACAATAAAATGATCAAATCCACGTCCCAATAATTTTGAGGAGAAGAATTTTTTATTTTGAATTTGACCTGATTGATCGGCTGGCTGCCTTCGATTCCCGATTGACCGGACGGCACGTACTCGACATCGGTGACATCAAATCTGAGCAACTCGTCTTGCAACAACTGGAAATTCGGTTCTTTTTTCCATTTGAGACTATCAATCACCAATTCAGCCGCCAGCCCGGACGCCGGCCGGCTTTGATTGAGTTCGGCGATATAAGTGACCGAACCCGGTAAAACAAAAGCTGTTTTCGTTTCCGTATTCTCATTGCCGAAGACAAAATGATATCTTAACTCTCTGACATACCAATTGTCGTTTAAGTTCGATACTTTCGACAGCAAGTCATAATTATCTTTCGCTTTAAGCACCTTAACATCATCTATCTCAATGCCGGAAGGAGTGCTTATCTGATCAATATAATTCCAATTCAAACTGACGGCTCTGGGCTGATACAATCTTTTATTGGCAGAATGACTTAACACATAATAATCCAGGACGCCCCACATTCCGTACAATAAAAACGCTCCGGCCACGGTTAAAAAGAAAATCAGAGCGATATTTTTTACCGTTGATTTGTTGCCGACCCACCAATAGCCGAATTGCAATCTCGAATCAACCTGTTGCCGGGGACTTTTGGAATCGGCGATAACCTCTTTTTTTCCGGAGACCGCCATTGGCGGTTGTTTTTGCTTTCCGTTATTCACGAAAAATGGCATATCAAATTTATTATAACATAATTTTATGTGAATGGTAATTGGTAATGGGTAATTTATAAGGCGGTAGCTTGTAGCTTCTTAGCTGGTTACAACCTAATAAGCTAAAAAGCTACAAGCTCTAATTCATTCTCCATCACAAAGCTCTTAACAATCCTCTCAATCTCTGCTATAATGTTCTTGTAGTAATTTTCATAAATCAGCATATTTATGCCCCTAAAAAAACCTCCGGTAAAAACCAAAAACGACAACCAGAAAATATCCTATACGGCCGAACAAATCACTGTGCTTGAAGGCCTGGATCCGGTCAGAAAAAGACCGGGCATGTACATCGGCAATACGTCCAGCGAAGGTCTGCACCATTTAATTTGGGAAGTGGTGGACAATTCCATCGATGAAGCCATGGCCGGCTATTGCGATCATATCATCGTCAGGATTTTGCCCGACAATATGATCGAGGTGACGGACAACGGCCGCGGCATTCCGGTTGATATTCACAAACAAACGAAAAAATCAGCGCTGGAAACCGTCATGACCGTTTTGCACGCCGGCGGTAAATTCGGCCAAGGCGGGTATAAAGTATCGGGCGGCTTGCACGGCGTGGGCGTCAGCGTGGTTAACGCTCTTTCCAAATGGACCAAAGCCGAAGTAAAACGAGACGGTTATTTGTACGAGCAAGAATATAAAATCGGCAAACCGCAAAAAAACGTAAAGAAAGTCGGAGCCATAAACAAACCATCCAAAATGGATCCCCTGGATCCGGGAGAATCTTTCGACCACGGCACGCGAATCACTTTCCAACCTGACGACACCATTTTCACGGAAACCGAATTTAAGTGGGAAAAAATACTGAGCCATTTAAGACAACAAGCCTTCTTAACCAAAGGGGTTAAACTTACGATCATCGACATCAAGGATAAAAAAAATCCCGGGCTTTATAATTTCTATTTTGAAGGTGGCATCGCGACCTATGTCAAAATGCTGAACAGAAACGACGAATCCAAACACGAAAATATTTTTTACGTCAATAAAACCATGGATGAAATAGATGTAGAAATCGCTTTGCGCTATACGGCCGAATACCAAGAAACCGTGCTGGCCTTCACGAATAATATTCAAAATCCGGAAGGCGGCACTCATTTAATCGGCTTCAAAACAGGTTTGACGAGGACATTGAATTCATACGCCAGAAAACATAATATTTTGAAAGAAAAAGACGAGAATTTGACCGGCGAAGACACGCGAGAAGGATTGACCGCCATTATCAATGTCAAAATAAAAGATCCGCAGTTTGAAGGACAAACCAAAGCCAAATTGGGCAATGCCGAAGTGCGGCCCGCGGTTGACACCGTTTTATCCGAAGCCTTGGAAACATTCCTTGAAGAACACCCAAGAGACGCCGAAGCTATTATCGGCAAAGCCTTGCTGGCAGCGCAAGCGCGTCGCGCATCCAGAGCGGCCAGAGAAACCGTTTTGAGAAAAGGCGTGCTCGACGGTTTTGCCTTGCCCGGCAAACTGGCGGATTGCTCCAGCAGAAAAGCTGAAAATTGCGAAATCTTCATTGTTGAGGGAGACTCGGCCGGCGGCAGCGCCAAACAAGGCAGAAACAGGGAATTTCAAGCCATACTCCCCTTGCGCGGAAAAATCATCAACGTTGAAAAAGCGCGGCTGGATAAAATATTGGCGAACACGGAAATCAAAGCCATGATTATCGCCATGGGCACCAATGTCGGCGAACAATTTGATATTGAGAAACTAAGATACAATAAAATCGTCATCATGACCGATGCGGACGTGGACGGCGCTCATATCAGAACGCTGCTGCTCACGTTATTTTATCGATACTTCCCGGAATTAATCACCAAAGGACATATTTTCATCGCCCAGCCGCCGCTTTTCAGCATCAAACGCGGCAAGGAGATGGTCTATGTTTACACCGAACAAGAAAAAGATGCGGCCATAAGCCGCATGGCCAAAACCAAAGTCACGAGTAAAATAAAAGAAACGCCGGTCGCGGAAGACTCCTCAATCAACGAACAAGGCCTGACTATTCAGCGATACAAAGGTTTGGGAGAAATGAATCCGGATCAGCTGTGGCAGACAACCATGGACCCGGAGACCAGATTCATGAAGCAAGTGATGATCGAAGACGCGGAAAAAGCCGATGAGATTTTCGACATTTTAATGGGTTCGGAGGTCGGCCCGAGAAAAAAATTCATTCAAACCCACGCCAAATCCGTGGAAAATCTTGATATTTAAGATAATAAGCCCGTCGTAAAATGACGGGCTCATGCTTATAAAAAACGTTTTATTTGACCACTTGCGCTAATTGATAAATTAGTGTATAGTAAAAGCATCAAAAATAGCCGGTCAAAAGGCTATTTTTAAGACCAAAAAATAATCAAACAACCCAGCCGCGAAAAGAAGTGTCTTTTCCAAGCTGATAATCAACCCATATGGAAAAAACCAATCGACTCGTACAATATTTGAAAGAGTCAAAAACGGAAATGAAAAAAGTATCATGGCCCACCAAAAAGGAAACCATGAAACACACCATGATCGTCATCGGCGTCAGCTTGGGCGTGGCCTTGTTTTTGGGAGCCCTGGATTTTTTATTTTCCTGGGCAATCGGTTTATTCCTTTAATCATCGCGAATAATAAATCATTAAACATATGCCAAAACAAATAGACCGAGGACGTAATTGGTACGTGATTCATACTTACTCCGGGTATGAAGAAAATGTGGCGGAAAATCTTCAGCAAAGAATCGAATCCATGGATATAGAAGACAAGATTTTCAACATCCTCATTCCCACGGAGAAAAAAATAAAAATCAAAAACGGCAAACGAAAAATCGTGACGGAAAAAATATTCCCGGGCTATGTGATGGTGGAAATGATCGTTACCGATGACTCTTGGTATGTCGTCCGCAATACGCCGAACGTCACCGGTTTTATCGGCACTGGCAATACGCCGACTCCGGTTTCTGAAGCGGAAATCAAAGGTTTGAAAAAACGAATGGGCGTGTCCGATCCAAAATATAAAATTCCTTTTTCCGCCGGCGATCCGGTTAAAATCGTTGATGGTCCGTTCAAAGGATTTGACGGCAAAGTCGATGAAATTAATGAAGAAAAAGGCAAGGTTAAAGTTCTGGTATCCATGTTCGGCCGCGAAACTCCCGTGGAACTTGACTCTCTGCAAATAAAGGAGGTATAGTATTTTATCATGGAGCACGTAACACGTATCACATATCACGTAACATGGAGCATTTTTACAAATTACATTCACCTATAGCTTTATACCTAAGAATATTGTAATTCGTAACAAATAACCTGAAAGCTAAATAGAATATTGTAATTCGTAACAAAATTATTAAACAATAAACCAAGGCTAGCTAACTAGCCGCAATAATTTGTAACGCAACGTAAACGTATTTGTAATTATTCGTAATAAAAGATTAACAATAAACCAAGGCTAGCTAACTAGCCGTAATAATTTGTAACGTAAACGTAAACGTATTTGTAATTATTCGTAATAAACGATTAAAAATAAACCAAGGCTAGCTAACTAGCCGTAATAATTTGTAACATATGGCGAAGGAATTAATCACTAAAATCAAACTGCAAATACCGGCGGGCAAAGCCAACCCCGCTCCCCCTGTCGGTCCGGCTCTCGGACAACACGGTTTGAATATCCAAGATTTCTGCAACAGATTCAATGAAGCCACCAAAGAAAAAGGCGGCGACATCATCCCCGTGGAAATTTCCGTGTATAAAGATAGAACTTTTGACTTTATCCTGAAAACGCCTCCGGCCTCCACTTTAATCATGAAAGCGGCGGGCATTAAAAAAGGCGCCAAAAATCCGTTGACTGATAAAGCAGGAAAAATCACCAAAGAACAAGTGCGACAAATCGCCGAAACGAAACTGCCCGATCTAAACACAGACAATGTGGACAACGCCATGAAAACCATCGCGGGCACGGCCAGACAAATGGGCGTTAAAGTCGAATAATATAATTAATTAAGTGGGAGTTTCGCCGTTGCGCGAAACGATCGCACCACAACAACAAATATGTCCAGATCAAAAAAATATCTCGCGTTAAAGGAGAAAATCGACATCGACAAAACCTATTCCGTCGAAGAAGGCATGAAATTGGTTAAAGAAACGGCGCAAAGCAACTTCGACTCGAGCATTGAAATCCACTTAAGATTGGGAATCGATCCGAAAAAGGGAGAACAGCAAGTTCGCGGCACTGTGGTGCTGCCTCACGGCATCGGCAAAAAGATCAAAGTGGCGGTCTTCGCCGAAGGAGATGACGCCAAAGAAGCCAAGGGCGCGGACGCGGATTTCGTCTACAGCGAAGAAGATATCAATGAATTGAAAAAAACGGGTAAAATAGAATTCGATATCGCGGTAGCCCCGCCTTCAATGATGAAAAAGCTGGCGGTCATCGCGAAAATGCTGGGTCAAAAAGGTTTGATGCCGAGCCCCAAGAACGAAACGGTCACGCCGAATGTCGCCAAGGCGGTCAAAGAATTGAAAGGCGGCAAAATCGCCTTTAAAAATGACGACACGGGCAATCTGCATCAGCTCATCGGCAAAGCTTCTTTTGACGAAACCAAACTTATTGAAAATTACCGAAGCTTTATGAAAGCGGTGGCAGACTCGAAACCGGATGGAATCAAAGGAATCTTCATCAAAACGGCTTATCTGACTTCGACCATGGGACCGAGCGTGAAAGTGGAATTGAAATAATTTCGAAAACCGGCGCAAGCCGGTTTTTTTATATATCGACAAAGACTATAATCTCGATTTGTTTATAGCTCTGAATCTCTCAATAAGTATTTAAAAACTCTCACACAACATAGCTATGCGAGAGTTTGAACTCTTAAGAGATCAAAATCTCTTACTCTTTGGTTTAATCGACTGCACGCCAGTGTATGCATGCAGGACATCGGGAATGAGCACTGACCCGTCAGCCTGCTGGTTATTCTCAAGAATGGCAAGAACCACGCGAGTAATTGCGACCGCCGTTCCGTTGAGTGTGTGTACGAATTCATTTTTGCCAGTTGCGCTATTCCTGAACTTGATGTTCAGTCGACGCGCCTGGAAATCCGTACAGTTTGATGCGGAGGTTATTTCGCCATACCCGCCTCCCTCGCCGATGCAGGGCATCCACGCTTCGATATCATACTTCCGGTAAGCAGGGGTTCCCAGCTCCCCCATACACATAAGCAACACGCGGTAGGGAATCTTCAGATCCTGGCAAAACTCTTCCTCTATCGAAAGTATCTCTTCATGAGCGGCTGCACTCTTCGAGGGATGCACAAATTGATAGAGCTCCACCTTGCTGAACTGATGCACGCGGTAAAGCCCCCTGCTCTCGCGTCCTCCGCTGCCAGCTTCGGTCCTGAAGCAATGGCTAACACCCGCGACCTTGATTGGCAGATCTTCTTCCGAAATCACGGCATCCGCCATGTAACCACCAATGGTGATTTCGGAAGTCCCGATGAGACTCATTCCCCCTTCAGTCAATGAATAGATCTGACTCTCTGGTCCCCGAGGAGAGAACCCTGAAGCGGTGATAATCTCGTCTCGAACAAGTTCTGGCGTCGTCATTGGAACGAAGTCATACTTGAGCGCAAGCTCAAGCGCGTAACGGATGAGCCCCAACTCCAAGAGCACTGCCTCGTTCTTAAAAAAGTAGAACTTGGAGCCAGCGACTTTCCCCGCAGCCTCAAAGTCCAGGATATCCAGACTCCTGCCGAGTTCGATATGATCGAGCGGCCTGAAGCCGAATTTAGTAGTCTCTCCGACGAATCTGATAGCGACGTTGCCTTTCTCGTCCTTACCTTGCGGCACATCCGAAGCAGCAAGGTTCGGGATTTTCCTTGCCTCCCCAAGATACTCCTTCTCGACAACCGCGATTTCCTGCTTGAGGGAAGCTATGGTTTTCTTGAGATTAGCAACCTCCAACTTGAGCCTTTCTTGAGTTGCACCATCGGCACTCTTGAACTGCCCGGAGATCTGATTAGATCGGTGCAAAGCCTCTTCGAGACTCCGCCTCTTCTGTTTTGTTTGCTCGTAGAGAGCAACAACCTGGTCGACGTCAGCCTTGGCATAACGCTCCTGCGTATTCTGCCTCACCAAATCGATGTTTCTGAGAATGAATCTAATGTCCAACATCATCTATCTCCTTGGTATCGTTGGTGCCCGGAACGGACATCTGACGAAAATATATATTAATAGTAATTAACTGTTTTGTCAACAAATTTCTATTTCATAATTGTAATCATAATATAAAACAGAGCTGCGGTTGACGATAATTTATAAATATTATACGTTGCATTACACCATCATAGTTAGTACATTAACAAAAATCCACCATTGGGAGATAGACCAAATGGATAAGGAAAACGTACATATTTTCTCGGCAGGAACACCCTGTATCGATGATGCGGAATTTGAAGTAGTAGAACGTAAAGGAATCGGCCATCCAGACACGCTCTGCGACACAATCGCTGAAAAGGTATCTCAAGCGTATGCTCAGTATTCTCTGGAACGCTATGGCATCATCTTGCGGCACATGGTTGATAAAATCGCACTGTCAGGAGGGGCTGCGAAGGTCAAATTCGGCGGCGGTGAAATGAATGAGCCAATCAGGCTTTATCTAAATTGTCGCTTCACCAGGAGATACCAAGAAGAAACAATCCCGTATCTGGAGATTGTCAAAAGCACAGTATACAACCATCTCAAAGCTGTGCTTCCATTACTGGATCTTGATCGGTGGCTCATGATTGTTGACAATACTCACTTTTCTCCAGGTCCTGGCGTTGTCTACGAAGCTGACGGATCAACGCAAAACGAACGTCAGTTTTTCTTCGAGATCCCGCAGAAAGAATTTGCCATATTTCACGACAACAGCCTTCGTGCCAACGACACATCCACGGCTGTCGCATATAGCCCTCTTAGCACTACGGAAAAGATAGTAATATTAATCGAAACAACATTAAATGGATCGGAATTCAAAAAACGACATCCCTATGTGGGTACAGACATTAAAGTCATGGCTAGACGCATAAAAAAACGCATAGCCATTACGGTTTGCATTCCTTTTGTTGCTATCTACACGCCAACCAAAGAATTCTATACCGAAAAACTCAGATTACTGCAAGATGTGATCAGACAACTGGTAATCTCAAGTTTCGGGCAGTTAGATGTTACTGTCTCGCTCAACACGAGGGATAATCCGAGCAAATCAGATTATTACCTCACCCTAACAGGGAGCGCAATCGAAAGCGGTGACGAAGGAGTGGTTGGGCGAGGAAACCGGTACAATGGGGTCATTCCCTTTACCAGGCACATGAGCATGGAGGCTTGCTGTGGCAAAAACCCTGTCTACCACGTAGGCAAGGTGTACACGGCAATCTGCTCCCTTATCTCCGAGGAAATCTTCAAGCTCATAGGGATTGAGGTGTACGTCTACCTCACTTCACAAATGGGTAGAAGTCTATCAGATCCATGGTTGGCCTGTGTTGAGGTCTGCGGTGGAAACGTAACTTCTGTTCAACGCCAAATGATTGAAGCAATCATCGAGAGCAACCTCGCCAGTGCCAACGAAGTTACTAAAAAGATCGTTAACGGAGAACTCAATTTATACTGAAAATTGCAACTTTCGCGCCTGTGTCACAGATACGGGCTCTTTTTATAGATTAAATAATCCTCCTGAACTAATATCTGTCTTTACCCCAGTGGCAGAATATATCGTACAGAATCGCTCTCCAATACATGATGCGACATTATTTTCTATAATCATACCTGCTCCTTCAGACAAACATACAATAGGCAAATTGTTATTCATTGCCCATGATTTAAAACGATTGTTCTGATTATTCTTAAAATGACATGCGACAGAAAAATCATGTAAAAGGTTTAATCCTGCATTATCTTGTAATCCTATCTTATTTTTGTCATCTTGAGTATCAATTCTTTTCCCCAAAATAATTGCTCCTGCACTTCCTCCATATACTTGCCCTCCTGATTTATAGTATTTAATCAATGCGTCAGCAAAACCTGAGTTTTTGAGTTCATCCATTAAATCCCACGTATTACCTCCGCCTATATAAATGCCGTTAAAATTTATTAAATAATTAAATTTATATTTAGAAGGATCATCAATTACCTCAAACTGAATATCATCTCTCTCATGAAGTTTAATAACGCTATTCATCCACAAGCGCACTGTGAGATAAATCTTAGAATCACGAAGAGCAATTGGCACATATAAAAAACGCCCATTTACAGGCAATGTGCTAAAAAAAAATTTGTCAAGGAGGAATGATTGTTTCTCATTGCCACCCCCCGACAAATATATTCGGTTTTTCTCCTTTATTTTTTGCATGTTTGTATCGCTCTACGTAGCTCGCAAATGTTGATTTTATGAGCATACACCAAGCGATTAAAATAGTCTTCCGTCGTTTCGTCGCGAGGTTGCGGCAGATTTAGCTTCTTGCAAACCCTCAGGTTAATGAACCTTTCAATTTCCAGCCGTGCCAACTGAACGGCGGATTCTCTAGAAACGAACGGGGTAAGGAACTGACCCCAGTAATCGAAATAGTACAACAGGATACGGAATAGATTCTTGTCAAAATACTTCTCACTGAGCATTTTGGCGATACGTCTGAACTGAAGACCAGGCCCCTTGTTTGTCGCTTGTACCCCACACAATACGATGAGTGACAACGTTCGGTACAAGTCGAACATTTCCCTTGCCCCATCTGATGTCCCAGGAATCAACAAATCGAAGTAAGAATCGGTCTTATTTATTGCCCAGGCAATTCTCTCAAGACCAAACCCAACATCGCTAATGGGAATCGACGCTCGATTTGCTTGAGGTATCTGCATGTAAGCAGCGTCCCCAAGCTCAAGTCCTCCATAAGAGAAAAAAAGCTCCAGCGCGGAAAACTGGCCCGTTCCCCAATCATTGGCAGATGTTCTCATGACAACGATGAAATCATTCATGTGAAGGCCAAGCCTTGATAGCATCGTGCACCAGCAATCTACTATCTGCAAATGCTCGTCAAGGGTGGCTCCCATCTTCTCGGTACACACATTTACAAAAGAAGTGGAAGTCCCGTTTTGTGACTCGACATATGGCTGAAATTGCATGCGTACACAGGGCTGGGAGACGAATAGCTTACATTCCCGTGTCTGCTGACCTTTATGTATGACGTCGTCAAACATCTGCACACCAGCCACCACAAGGTCGGTTTGCCCCTCTAAATTTGCTATCTTTAGAGGAGGAGACAGTTTGAAGCCGGACGAAACAAAGTACTCTCTCATCATTGCATTGATTTTTGCAGGGGGCAGCATTTTCTTTCGCTTTGAGAAATTAAGAAAAGCTAATACCCTCTTATCGCACTGATGCCAACCGCAGCTTGAGGTCTCTATCTTGGCTAAACGCTTAAAGAAAAAAGTCCTCCCACAACCTTCGCAAGCACGGACTTGCCACCCTCTTTTCACCATGAATTCGCTTACGACACCAGCAAGATCACAGGTCTTCATCTTTTCAGACATGGATAAATCTCCAGTTATAATTTTAATGTACTACCAATATAATTTAACGACAATTAGCGATTTTGTCAAACGCCACTTTTCCACTTTGCCTTCAGCGATTAATTTGCTAAAATTATACTGCCGATAAAACAGAAAGCCGCCCTTTCTGTTTCTCTATCTATTCACCATAAAAACATATGACTCAATTCGACCGACTCTATCGCGACGGGATTTTAAAAATAATGAACGAAGGCTTTGAAGAGTACAACGAGCGCACCGGACACAGCTGCAAAATCATTCCGGGCCTGACTTTTGAACTCGACAACGGCTTCCCTCTTTTGACTTTAAGAAAAATTCCCATCAAAATTTTCGTGGCCGAACAAATCTGGTTTATCATGGGCTCGAAAAACCCGGACGACTACGTCAATAAATTCACTCAAATCTGGAAAGACTTCACCGAAGAAGACGGCACTATTCCGGCCGCTTACGGCTATCGCTGGCGAAAAGCTTTCGGCAGGGATCAATTGAAATTGTTGATTGAACATTTGGCCGGCCAGCCGGGCTCTCGGCACGGCGTGATCATCACTTGGGATCCGCGAGAAGACGGCCTGGGCAATCCGGAAAGTAAAAAAAACGTGCCCTGTCCCTACACTTTCACGGTCAACATCATCGGCAATAAATTGCATATCCACAGCGTGGTCAGATCAAACGACATGATGCTGGGCTGTCCGCATGACGTGGCCGGCTTTGGAGTTTTGCAAGCCATTTTGGCGGCCAAGCTGGGCGTCAAACCCGGCAAACTCACCCACACCATCAGCAACGCGCACATTTACGACACGCATTATCGGCAAGCCTGGGAATTGGTCGAGAGAGAAAACAACCATCCCAATATCTATCTAGAGGCTCAACCCGATTATTTCGATCGCGCGGAAAAAGGAGACGAATCCTTGGTGGCTGAAATCGCGGGCAAATTGGAAGCGCAATATAATCCGCTGGGACCGATTAAAGGAATGAAAATTGTTTTATAAAGAAAATAGTCGGCATGGCATAAAGTTGTGTTACGAATTACAAGAAACTAATAAGCTTACAGGTTATCTGTTACGAATTACAAGATTCTGTTTAGCTTTTAGGTGATTTGTTACGAATTACAATATTCTTAGGCATAAAGCTATAGGTTCATGTACTTCGTAACAATACAAACTAAGAGCTATTTAGTGAATGTAATTCGTAACAAATCCTCATTGAATATATGAACATAACACTAATGATGGCCATCACGGCTGATGGAAAAATCGCCAAAGACGAATCGCATTTGGCTGACTGGACGTCCGTCGAAGACAAAAAACTTTTCGTTGAAAAAACCAAAGAGGCCGGCGTAATTATCATGGGCCGAAAAACTTTTGAAACCATTGGCAAACCTCTGCCGGGCAGATTGAATTTGGTCATTACTTCTCAAGCCAAGGAAAAACAAGGCCAAGCCATTCCCGGCTCACTGGAATTCACGGATCTATCGCCCAAAGAAATAATCGAAGAATTGAAAAACAAAGGATTTAAAAATGCGATTCTCGGCGGCGGCGCGGCGATCAATTCCCTTTTCCTTGAACAAAACCTGATTGATGAAATAATGTTGACGGTCGAGCCGAAAATTTTCGGTAGCGGACTGAATCTATTCAACAACGTAAAAACCGATTTGAATTTGCGGCTTTTGGAAATAAAAAAAATAAACGAAAACGCGGTGAATTTGCATTATCAAGTCATAAAATAATAACAATATGCTGCTCGACAAAAAAACATTGCTCGATTTGCTCAAAGAAAACAAAATTACCTTCGAACCGAACCTCGATGGTTTTCAGATTCAACCCAATTCAATCGATCTTCGGCTCGGCCATTCGTTTTACATTCCGGTTTCTTGGAAATTAAATGAACAAGGCCGGGTGGCCATGTCAGCCGATTACCTTGATTACCACGCGCCGCAGGATAAACTGCAATTGATCAAATTAAAACCCGGACAATATTTCGAAATTTTACCGCATGAATTCATCATGATTTCCACTTTGGAAAAAATCAGTTTGAATAACGACAATATCGTGGGCAACCTGCAGCCTCGAAGCACGGCCCTAAGACGCGGTTTGCAAATCACGGGCGGCGCGGTCGATGTTCATTACAGCGGACATTTGATCATTCCCATGGTCAATAACACCAACCACATTTTAAGGCTTTATCCGGGCGAGCGCATTTGCCAATTGCAGTTTTTCGAATTAAAGTCGCCGCTCAGCGTCGAAGAAGCCAAAAAGCACGGTCTGCAAGACGCCAAATACAATGAAGCCACTCCTTACGGTCTGGAAGCCAAGTCCGACAGCCAGGAAGAAATCGACTTGATCAAGGCGGGCAAAATCGACGAGCTGAAAAGCAAATATCAAAATCTATGAGCGATTCAATAGTTTATCCTTATCTGCCCGAAGGCAAGAAAATCCTTTATGTTCCCGAGAACAATATTTTTATTCGCGCGGCTCAAGAAATTCGAGACAATGATTCCACTGACTTGATGAATCCCACCGGCGCCGTCATTGTCAAAAATGAAACCGTAATTTATCGCTCGGCGAATAAAGCCAAGCTTGAAAACCCGACTTTGCTTAAACTTCATTCAAAATACTGCGTGAGAAGAATTTTAAGAATTCCCAGCGGCAAAGGCTATTTTCTCTGCCCTGGCTGCGCCGACCACAAACAGCACGCGGAATTCCGCGCTGTATCGCAAGCGATTAAAGAAGGGCTGGACGTTCTCGACGCGGATCTATATTTGTATGGGCATTGGTGGTGTTGCGAGTCTTGCTGGAATAAAATGATTGAGCACGGCATTAAAGACGTATATCTTTTGGAAAACGCTCACGCGATTTTCGCCAGAAAATAATAATCAATATCATCTTATGAACAAAATAATTTTCGGTTTTGTCGGCGAAATCGCCAGCGGCAAAGGCACGGCTTGCGATTATTTGATCAATAAATACGCGGCCGGTTATCATCGCTACTCCACTATTTTAAGAGACATAACGGATCGTTTGTATTTGGAACAAAGCCGCGAAAACCTGCAGGACCTGTCAACCATTTTAAGAAACCGCTTCGGACAGGATTTGTTCGCTCAGGTCATGGCCAAAGAAGTCGAGGACGATCCGGCGGAAATAATCTGCGTGGACGGCATCAGGCGGCCCGATGACATTATTCATTTGAAACAATTGCCCGGGTTTATTCTGGTCAGTATCGTTGCGGACATGAAAACGCGCCATAAAAGAATCGTGGAACGCGCGGAAAACACGGATGACCAAATCAAAACATTTGAAGAATTCAAAAAAGACCATGAGAACGAAAATGAGAAAAGCATTCGCGTTGTCGCGCAAGACGCCAAAGAAAAAATAGACAACAACGGCTCTCATGACAAACTGTTCGAGCAAATCGACAGCTTGGTGGAAAAATATGAAGATAAAAATAAGCAGAATTGATAAAACCCTGCCATTGCCGAAATATCAAACGGCCGGTTCGGTCGCTTTTGATTTGTATTCTCGAATCGACAAGGAAATTCCCGCGCGATCAATCGACAAAGTGCCGAGCAATCTGATTATCGAAGTGCCGGCTGGATTTGCCTTAATCATTGCCAATCGATCAAGTCTGACCGCTAAAAAAGGCCTGACCATGTCAAACAACATCGGCATCATCGATCAAGATTTTTGCGGATCTGAAGATGAAATAAATTTAAGTCTTTATAACATTACAGACGAGCCGGTAAAAATCAAACGCGGCGAACGGCTCTGCCAAGCGCTCTTGGCGCCCGTTGAAAAAGTCGACTTCGAAGAAGTCGAAAAAATTTCCGACAAATCGCGAGGCGGCTTCGGATCTACAGGCGATTCATGAAACATTGTTACGAATTACAATATTCTATTTGGCTTTTAAACGGTTGTTAAAAAGTACATTCACTTATAGCTTTATTCCTAAAAATATTGTAATTCGTAACAGATAACCTAAAAGCTAAATAGAATATTGTAATTCGTAACAAATAACATAGAAGCTAAATGGAATCTTGTAATTCGTAACACCCCCTAATTTAATATTTAAAATTAAAAAAGAGCCAAGTCTGACCTGGCTCTTTTGGGCCTAACGTCGTTATCGCGACGGATCTCTAGCCGATCGCCGAAATCGGCTCGCGGTCGTCGCAGATGGCCTCGACCGCGCGGGAGATTGCCCACGCCCACAACGCGGCATAGGCAGGCAGGATAAGGTGCCGGAAACCCTGGCGATCGCGAATCGGCTGCGGCTCATCCAGATTGTGATTGACAGAAACCACCAACAGCGGGATCTCCTGCCTGATCGCCGCCTGGTGAATCTCCAAGACGAGCGGCGTGAGCATTCGATGCTCCCGCCCCCATTCCGCGAGGATGACGAGATCGACTCCCGGAGGCAAATTGATGCCTCCATTGTCGAGCTGAGCTCGCAGCTCCCGCTCGTCAATGTAGTCGAAATCTTCCTTCAGACACTCTCGACACCATGCTTGCGCGCTTCCGGCCGCGGCCCGATTGTATCCAATCACCAACACATTCGGCATTGTCCACCCCCCTCAGTCATCAATAGTTGCGGTGTTCACCCGTTTTCTCGGGCAATATTATATGTTTACTACGAAAAGATGATTTTGTCAATAACATGAACGGTTAACTAATTAAAGTAGTTAGAGTAGTTTAAACGATTAATGATTATTTATACCAATTCAATTTATAATAAACATAACACCAAGCCAAACTTATCAGCTGCTGTAATTTGTAACGTATTTGTAATTATTGGTAATAAATCAATAAAACCTAAATATAACTTATCTTTTTGAATGCAATTATTTGTAATTTATGATAAAATAAGCTAAACGCATATCTAACATAAAAATATGTCAGGAAAATTCATTGTCTTTGAAGGCGGAGAAGGCACGGGAAAAACCACGCAAATCAAACTTTTGGAAGAACAATTGAAAAACGCGGGCTATCAAACTCTTTTAACCAGAGAACCCGGCGGAACGGATTGTCCGATCGCGGAAAAAATCAGAACACTGCTTAAAGACCCGGCCAATAAAGAAATGATGCCTGAGACCGAATTATTTTTGTTTTGCGCGTCGCGCGCTCAGCATGTCAAACAAATCATCAGACCGAAAATGGATCAAGGAACGATCGTTATTTGCGACAGATTTCAAGGCTCCTCTTTCGCCTATCAGCATTTCGGCAGAGGCCTGTTCGATTTGAATAAAGTCAAAGAAATAAACGGCTTTGCCACGGGCGGCCTGAATCCCGATCTGACCATACTTTTGGACATTGACCCGAAAATCGGTTTGGCCAGAGTGGAAAACGGCCAAGATAGAAATAATTTAAAAGACGACCGCTTTGACGCGGAGAAAATCGAATTTCACGAAAAAGTCAGGCAAGGTTATTTGTCTTTGGCGAAAACCGAAGTCAATTGGGTAGTCATTGACGCGGATGATACGATTGAAAATATTCAGAATAAGATTTGGCAAGAGATTAAGAAAATTCTAATGGTATAAACAACAATATTTTGTCATTTCGACCCCTCGGCCATGCTCGGGGCAGGCTGGAGAGAGCGAAGTGAACGGAATGGAGAAATCTTATTAAAGCCGCCGCTTATGCTTCCACTGCTATTTTGTGGATTCCCGCTTTCGCGGGAATGACAATCGTCGCGGCGGATCCTCATTCGTAATTATTTGTAATATGTAATTATTCGTAATATGAAATATACTCCAATAATCGGCCTCGAATTTCACATTCAGCTGAATACTCGCAGCAAAATGTTTTGCGATTGCGATAATTTGAACGAAGATGATTTGCCGAACACGGCCATCTGCCCGATCTGTCTGGGCCAGCCGGGAGCCTTGCCGACTTTGAACAAAAAAGCGATTGAATCCGCGGTCAAACTCGGTTTGGCGCTGAATTGCGAAATAGCTTCATTCACCAAATTCGATCGCAAAAATTATTTTTACCCTGATCTGCCCAAAGGTTATCAAATCTCGCAATTTGATTTGCCGATTTGCTCGGAAGGAAATTTTATAATCAATGCGGGCGCCAAAGACGGCCTGGCCGGCAGACTGGACAAAGAAGAAGAATTGAAAAGAATCAGAATCGTGCGCGCGCACATGGAAGAAGACACGGCAAAAATGATTCATTCGAAGGAAGAGTCAAAATCGCTTTTGGATTTCAATCGCAGCGGTTCGCCTTTGCTGGAAATAGTCACCTATCCGGATTTTCGAAATCCGAGCGAAGCCAAGACCTTTGGCCAAGAATTGCAACTGCTGGTGCGGGAACTGGGAATTTCAGACGCTGACATGGAAAAAGGGCATCTTCGCTGCGACGCCAATATTTCGCTATTGCCTGAAAACGACACGGAATTAAATCCCAAAACCGAAATCAAAAACATCAATTCGTTCAAATCGCTGGAAAAGGCGCTGGAATTTGAAATCAACAGACAGACCTTGCTTTGGGAAAAAGGCGAAGCGCCCAAAGAGCAAGCGACTCGCGGCTGGAACGATAAAATTCAAGAGACGGTGGAGCAACGCTCCAAAGAAGGCGCGAAAGATTACCGCTATTTTCCGGAGCCGGATATTCCTCCGCTGACCATTGGCAAAGAATACGTGGCGGAAATAAAAGCGCTCTTGCCCGAATTGCCGCAAGCCAAGCGCCGACGATTCATGGAAGAATACGGCTTTCCCGGCGAAGCCGCTAAAATTTTAACTTCAAACAAACAAATCGATGACTTTACCGAGCGAGCGATTTCAGAGCTGAGCGAATGGGTGTCCACTCTCGAAGAGGTCGAAGGGTCAAAAGAAGAAATCTGGGAAAATTCGAAAAAGAAATTGATTAAAACTTTAAGCGACCGGCTAATCAACGGACTTTTGCCGATATTGGAAAAAGAAAATATTGATTTGTCCGAAAGCAAAATCAATCCTGAAAACTTCGCTGAATTGATTACCATGATTTTTGAAAGAAAAGTAAACAGCGCGGCCGCCGATAAAATATTGGAAGCCATGGTAAAAACCGGCATTGGCCCGTCGCAGGCCGTTGTGGAATTGAATTTGGAACAAGTGTCCGATGACGAAACCATTGAAGCCGTGGTTGATTCGGTGATCAAACAATGTCCGGATCAAGTGGCCGAATACAAATCAGGCAAGGAGCCGATAATAAAATATTTATTGGGCCAAGTCATGAAACAATCCGGCGGCAAGGTTGAGCCGAAAAAGGCGGAAGAAATTTTAAAAAACAAATTGAAATAAACGCGCGGCAACGGACGAATGTCCGTCGTAGAGACGCGCCGCGGCGCGTCTCTACACGGCGGCGAAATCGCCGCCGGCCGCGCGTTTTTATTTTTTAAAATAGAAGAACGCCGTCTGGATTGACCAAACGGCGCTCAAGAACTGCAGGAGGCGCCCACTCCCCTAGTACGGGTAGCAGGCGCCATCGTTGTCGCAGTACGTGCCGGTCGGACAGTCGTTGTCCGATCCGCAGGTGGCAGGCCGAGGCTCGGGCGCGCTCTGGTAACAGAGCCCGTCCGAGGAGCAGAAGGTTCCGACCGGACAGTCGCTGGCCGACTGGCAGCCGGTCCGCGTGAGCGGGACACAGCTACCATCCGCGGCGCAGAAGTTGCCGACCGGGCAGTCGTAGTCCGAGATGCAACCGGCCTGCATCGCATAGCAGGCACCGTCAGCACCGCAGTAGAAACCGATATGACAGTCGGCATCCACGCGGCAGCCTCCGACCGGACCGTCTTCGACCACGACCGCGACTTGCGAGACGCTGCAATAGCCGTCCCAGTCGCAGAACATGTCGGACCGGCAGTCCCAGTCGCTGGCACAGGGGTACAACCACTCACAGTAGTTGACCCCCGGGACAGCCATCGGCTGACAGTACATGTTGAACGGACAATCATCGTCCGTCCAACAACCACCGTCTGTCGCGACCGCCTCGTCCACGTAGCCGGGCTCGCCGATGCAGGTGTTTCCCACATCGGTGCCGGTGCAGACCGTCCCGTACGGACAGTCGTAGTCGCTGTAGCACTGATCGTCGATCGGCTCGTGGTAGCCGACCGAGCCGAAGCAGCCGTTGAAGAAAGCGCACAGGACGCACAACGCCGCAAACATCATGCTTTTCATGATCTCTCCCCTTTTCTTTTCCCGCCTTGGCGGGATTTTGAAGTTCTTGCAATTCCAGTAAATCATTATATTATATCATATTTAATCAAAAAAGTCAATGATTGTAGTCTTTTTTTATCTAATTTTGGATAAAAAAAGCGAAATGCAAACATTCCGCAAACAAATAGAAATGGATAATGTATTATCAGCTTAAAAACGCGTTAATAAGCGGTTTGGCGTCCTTTGGTCCATTGACCCATTTAATTGATTTATCGCGCAAAAACCAAGTATTTTGGCGCTTGGCGTAGTGTCTGGTGTTGATCTTAAGATCCTCTTTGGCTTTGGCCAGATCCGTTCTGCCTTGAATGAATTCGCAGACTTCCTGATAGCCGATGGTGTTCTTCATAATCGGCAAATCGCAAGTATAACCGCTCTTATTAAGCTCCTTTATTTCTTCGACCAAACCCTGCGCAAACATCTCATCCACTCGATGATTTATTTTTTCATACAATTCTTCCTTGTCGACTTTCACTCCCAAAGTCAAAAATTTATATTTTTTAGAAACACCGCGTTGCTGAAATTCGGAAAACTTCTTGCCCGAGCTCATGACCACTTCAAGCGCTCTGATCACTCGGCGCGGATTTTTCAAATCAATCAATTCCTCGGCTTCGGGGTCGAGCTTCAATAATTTTTCAACCAAATATTCAAGTCCTTTTTTTTCAAATTTTTTATTGAGCTTGTCTCTTAATTTTTGCGAGGACGCGGGCGCCAATGAAAATCCTTGCGTCAGCGCTGAAATATAAAGTCCGGTGCCGCCGACAATGATCGGCGTTTGATCCGGATTCTCGGCGATAATGCGATCAACTTCGGACAACCAATCGGCTACGGTAAAATCGTTTTTCGGATCGATTATGTCAACCAAATATTCGGCAATGCCGTTGACATAAAAGACGCCATCCTTCCATTCTCCTTGGTCTTTATTGGTGCCGATATTCATGTGTTTATAAATTTGGCGAGAATCCGCGGCAATCAAAAAACCGTCATGCTCTTTGGCGATTTGCAGAGCAAGACCAGATTTGCCCGAGCCTGTCGGACCGCAGATGATAATTATCTTTCTTTTCTTCATAAAATTCTAAATTCTAATACCTAAATCCGAAACAAATTCCAATTTCCAAAATCCCAAATTCTAATATTGACGATTCGAACCAAACAAGCCCGTGGGGGTCTGGGGGAAAATGCTGAGCCGTGGCGAGATCATTAACATTTAATCGACGCTTTGCGAATCATTTTCCCCCAGCGCTTTTTGCCCACTTTTTGGCGCCAAAAAGTGGGTCGGCGATGCCCCAAATGGGCAAGCCGAAACCAAGCCTTTCTTAAACAACCCCTCCTATCAAAATCCACTCCTTCGCCTCTTTGACTTTAACATCAATGATTTTTCCCAGCAAATCTTTGTCGCTTTCAATTCTGACTCTTTTCATTTCCAAACTATTACCTTCCCAAATATTTTCAGCCACTTTCTTATCAATCAAAACCGAAACGGTTTTGCCCAAATATTTCTGATTGTTTTCCAAGGAATATTTCACGTTCAATTTTTGCAATTCTTCCCAGCGCGATTTTTTTTCTTCGCGGGAAACATCATCGGGCAATTTAGCGGCGGCCGTGCCCGGTCGCGGAGAAAACCGCGCGAGATAGGCTATATCAAATTTCACCTTGTCATATAAATCAATCGTATCCTGAAAATCTTTTTGCGTTTCACCCGAAAAACCGACGATGATATCAGTGGCCAGCGCGATATCCGGCTTTACCTGCCTGACTTTTTCAATAATTTTCAAATAATCTTCAACGGTGTATTTTCTATTCATGCTTTTTAAAATTTCATTCGAACCGGATTGAACCGCCAGATGCAAAAAATTCATTTGCTTTGGCAAAGTCAAAGCGTTAATCAAATCATCGGACATGTCTTTGGGATGGCTGGCCGTAAAATTGATTCTCTTCAAACCGTCGAGCTTGTTTAATTCCCACAACAATTTGGCGAAATTATTTTCATAAGGATTTTCAACGGAAAAGGAATCCAAATCCTCCGGCTTGTATGAATTCACGTTTTGGCCGAGCAAAGTGATTTCTTGACCGCCGCTCGCAATGAAACTTTTTATTTGCGAAATCAAATCTTTAACCCGCGCGCTTTCTTCCCTGCCTCGAGTCAGCGGCACCACGCAGTAAGAACAAAAATTATCGCAGCCGGTCATAATCGGGATAAACGCCTGAAAAGAAGATTCATATTTAGGCGCGACTTTCAAATAATCTTTGGGTAAAGTTTCCTTTTCAAATAAAAACTTTTCCAGCTGCCATAAATTTTTAATATTGAAAATAAAATCGAACTTGTTTTCGAATTTTTTTCTGTCCGATTCGGCCACGCAACCCGTTAAAATAGTCATGGCTCCTTTTTTTCTGTTTTCCTGCCATAGACGCGCTTTGCCGAAAACCCTGTCCACGCCTTTTTGCCTGACCGAGCAGGAGACAATCAATAAAATGTCGGCTTTATTTTCATCTTCAATCTCAACATAGCCTGATTTTCGCAAAACCGCGGCAATTCTCTCAGCGTCCGATTTATTCATCTGACAACCGAAAACGACAATTTTATAAGATTTATCCATAAAGCATTGACAAATAAATAAAACATGTTAAGATAACAAACCTATTGCAAGGAGGAGTCACCATGACCGAACCCCGGATCCCTGCGATCATTAGAGCTTGGCTCCGGGCCAATCCGGCCATGGCTGAGCTCATCGATGAGTACGTAGCAAAAAGGCGCATCAGTGAAATCGGCAAAGCGCTCCTGCTCGAACATTTGGTTCCGCTGATCCAAGCAAAGCCTTTTAACAACACTGAATGCTCGCTGTCATTTCGACAGTATACGGCAGAACAAGCGAACTTTCAAGAGCTTATCGGACAATTGCCGGCCGAGAGGCAAGGATTGATCTTTACCATAGGGGTCAGATTCACGGCGGATGTTCGCGAAAAGATTAAAGACGAAAACGAACGCCGCTGGCTGAAAGCCTTATTTTCCGGCCTGGCCATGGCGGCGTCGCCGATCGAAACATAAAAGAGAGCTCATAAACTCTCTTTTTCAAATACTTTATTTTATGCGGCCAGTCTGACAGTCATGCCCACTTCGGTCAAATCATCAATTTTTGTATCAGCTTCTCCATCCTCTTTCTTTCTATCCTCAGCTTCTTTGAATTCTCTTGAAAGCTGGCTATTGATTACTTTAAAATCAACCGAATTTTTTATGCTTTGCTCCAATTCTTTTCGCGTTCTATTATCAGACAAACCATCGGAAGCTGCAAAAACCATGTCTCCGTCTTCGAGCGTTATCCAGGCCAAATCCAAATCTTCTTTTTTATAATTTTTATTGCCAACGCCTCTATCAACCATGCTTCTCATTTTTTTATAAACATCCACCAAATCTTCCGAATCTACATTTTTAAATTCTCCGGCCACGCGAGATGCGTCCTCAACCGTTTCGCACGCTGACAATTTTTTAATCGCTTTGCTCATCGTCTCAGCTCCGATTTGATCGAATTTGGCGCCCAGCACTCCTCTGCCCAAAGCAATGGCATAATTGGACAATTTATTCGGGTCATCGGTTTCAGCCACCACCTTCAACGCGTTATGATCTCGGCTGACTTGCTCCAGCCGGCCATCTTTTCTTCTCACGTAAATGGGACTGTCGCCCAGCCAGCCGGCGCAGGCCATAAGCTTGCCCGGAGCGGATTCAACGACTTTCACGAACGAAACCGTAGTTGACGAACCCGGCGCGTTCTTTAGCACCAAATCATTAATGCCCTCTTTTTTATTTTCACTAACTTTGTCTCCGCTAAAAATTTTTCTCAAATTAGCTTCATATTTTTTGCGATCGCCGTCGAATTCAGCCAAAAGCAATTCCTTATACAAGGCTTCGGACGCGATCCTGCTGGCGAGCTCCCCTTTTTGTCTGCCTCCCATACCATCACACACTCCAAGCAATCCGGCCTCCGGATCAAAAAAGGCCGTGTCTTGATTAAACATATGTTTATCGTCGGGGGCTTTTTCTTTGGTAAAGCCGAAACATGACGCTTCAAATGTCCCGTTGCCTTCAACATTAATAATTCCGGACTTTTCCACAAATTTATTTTCCGGCAAGGCCGGGTAAGCGTATTGTTCGTTCAATTTTCTGTTGGCGTCCATTCTGACCTGTTTTTCTATTTCTTCTTGCGGCAGAGGCGGCATCTCCACGGCTTCGACCATCTCAGGCTCTATTTCTTCATAAATGTCTTCGTCTCCCAAAGCGATCTCCTCTTCGGCCAAATCGCCGACTTTCGGCGACTTTGGCATTTGCGGGATCGGCAAATGAGGTTTGTTGATGCCCGGCATTTCAAAAGTCATATTTTTTCAATTAATAATCAATGTTCAAATTATATCAAAAAGCGACTTATTCGACAATTTCTCAACTTTCAAAAATCCAAAAAGAGTGCTAAACTGAATTTTAGAATACCAACAATATGCTAGCCTCAATTCACCAAATTTTCGAAAATTTCAAAGCCAGCCCGGCCAGAAAAAACAAGCTGATAATCATTTGCTCGATTATCGGACTTTTGATCAATCTGGGCATCTGGGCTCTTTTGTTATTTAAATTTCGACCTATCGCTCTGGCCAATCCGGAAAAATTATCCTTGCCGCTTCATTACAATATTTATTGGGGCATTGATCTTTACGGACAATGGTATCAGAGTTTGTACGTTCCGGCCTTGGGCTTGGGAATTTTAATAGTCAATTTCATTTTGGCCATTTATTTTTACAGCAAAAAAATCATGGTCAGTTATTTTTTCTCTTTCGCCACTTTGCTGACTCAATCATTCCTGGCCATCGCGACACTATTAACAATTTTAATAAATATCTAATATGGAAACAGCTCTCGTTTTTAAAATCGCTTTACTTGCCACTTTGGCTTTCGTCTTCGCCATTGCCTGGACGCCGGCGCTGACTCATTTTTTGTATAAATACAAATTGGGCAAGCAAATCAGGGACAGCAAAGAAACGCCAATTTTCTCAAAACTACACAAAGAAAAAGCGGGCACGCCGACCATGGGCGGCATTATCATTTGGTTGTCCGTTTTAATCATCGCGGTTGTCTTTTTCTTATTGGCGGCGTTCACCAACATTGAAATCTTCCAAAAATTAAACTTTTTAACCAGAGCGCAAACTCTTTTACCTCTCGGCGTCTTGATCATCAGCGCGCTCATCGGATTGGTCGACGATTATTTGGGCGTTCGAAAAATCGGGCCGCACGGCGGCGGCCTGAGCATGGGCATGCGGCTCGGTGTTTATTTCATTATCGCCTTGATCGGCGCGTTTTGGTTTTATTTCAAACTGGACTGGGATGTTTTTCACGTGCCTTTTATCGGCAATTTCAATATCGGCTGGTGGTATATACCGGTTTTCATCTTCGTCATCGTGGCCACTTCTTTTTCCATCAATGAAACCGACGGCCTCGACGGCTTGGCCGGCGGAACATTGGTCACCGCCTTCGCGGCTTTCGGCGCCATCGCTTTCACTCAGGGCAAATTCGAGCTGGCCACTTTTTGCGGAGTAATAGTGGGCGCGCTTTTGGCTTTTTTATGGTTCAATATCAATCCGGCCAGATTTTTCATGGGCGATACCGGAGCCATGGCGCTAGGCGTCACTTTGGGCGTAGTGGCCATGCTGACCAATACCGCGCTGTTGCTTTTAATCATCTGTCTGATTCCCGTTTTGGAATCCTTATCGGTCATCATTCAATTAACTTCTAAAAAGATCCGCAAGAAAAAAGTCTTTCTCTCCGCTCCCATTCACCATCACTTTCAAGCGCTGGGCTGGTCCGAACCGAAAATCGTCATGCGCTTCTGGTTGATCTCCGGAGTGGCCGCGGTCATCGGAGTAATCATATCGTTGATGGATCAGGGGTGGTATTGATCATGGATCACATAACACGTAGCAATGAAACAATGGAGCAATTTTTTCTCCAACCCCAATTTCTAGTTTCCAGTTTCTATTTTCCCATTCCGCATTACTTTTTACTCATTACTTAACTTATGGAATTCCCGAATTTTAAAGGCAAAAAAGTCACGGTCATGGGCCTCGGCTTATTGGGGCGCGGCTTGCTTGATACCAAATTTTTCGTAAAACATGGCGCCATTGTCACGGTTACGGATTTGAAAACGGAAGAAGAATTGGCCTCGTCATTGAAAGAATTAGCCGGTCTGCCCATCAAATACACGCTGGGCAAACACGTCGATGAGGATTTTACGAGCGCGGATTTGATTTTAAGAAACGCGGACGTGCCGGCAAACTCGCCTTTTTTGAAAGTCGCAATAGACGCGGGCGTCGAAATAGAAATGGATGAATCGCTATTCGCCAAATATTGCCCCTGCCCGATTATCGGCATTACCGGCACTCGAGGAAAAACAACCACCGCGACTTTGATCGCCGAGATTTTAAAATTAACGGGAAAAAAAGTTTTTCTGGCCGGAAACATCATGGGCAAAGCGACTTTGCCGCTAATCGATGAGGCGACGGAAGATGATCTGGTCGTTTTGGAATTATCGAGCTGGCAGCTGCAAGGTTTCGGCGCGGACAAAATCAGCCCGCAAATCGCCATGGTCACCAATATTTATCCGGATCATCTCAATCGCTACGCAAACATGGCAGAATACATTGAAGACAAAAAAAATATTTACAAATACCAGCGCCAAACCGACTGCTTGATTTTGAACGCCAAAAACGAAGAGACGAAAAAAATGGCCGATGAGACCCAAGCGCAAATCATTTGGTTTGACGATGAATCAGTGCGGCCGGACTGGGATTTGAAACTGCTCGGAGTTCACAACAAAGAAAACGTGGGCGCGGCTTTGAAAGTCGCGGAAATTTTCGAACTCGACATAAAAAAAGTCCGCGAAGTTTGCGAAAATTTCAAAGGAGTGGAAAACAGATTGGAAAAAATCGCCAAAATAGACGGAGTCACCTTCGTCAATGACACCACCAGCACCACGCCCGTGGCCGGCCAAGCGGCTTTGAAGGCCTACCAAGATTTTCCGATCATTCTGATTGCGGGCGGCGCGGATAAAAAACTGGATTTATCGGATCTGGCCAAAGACATCGCGGAAAACGTCAAAGCTTGCTTTCTTTTGGAAGGAACGGCCACGGCCGAACTTAAAAAACAAATTGAGGCATTTGGCGGAGACGATGTCGCCGGAATTTACGACAACATGGATAAAGCGGTGGCCGACGCGTTTGAATCAAGCGAGGTCGGCGACGTTATCTTGCTTTCTCCGAGTCTGGCCAGCTTCGGCCTGTTTAAAAACGAATTCGATCGCGGCGATAAATTCCGCCAAGCCGTGAATAAACTAAAAAGTTTGGAAGCCGGCAGAGGCGAACAACAAATAGAAACTCAATTCGGCGAAGTATCGCCTAAACTGGAAGACGCTGAGGAAAAAAACTTGGACCAAATAAGATAAAATGATAAAAAAACAAAAAACATCTTATCATCGACCGGATTATATTCTGATCGGTTTGTTCGGGGCGATTTTATTGTTCGGCCTGATTATTTTAACATCCGCCAGCTCAGCGGCCGGTTTTGAAAAATTCAATGACAGCTATCATTTCATCAAACAACAGCTGTTTCACGGATTTTTGCCCGGCATTGTTTTATTGATTTTGCTCTCATTGATAAATTATCAGCGCTGGAAAAAATCCATCGGTCCGTTATTTATCGTTTCTTTAATACTGCTGCTCAGCGTTTTTCTGCCCGGAGTGGGAGTGGAATACGGCGGCGCCAAAAGTTGGATCGATCTGGGAGGATTTTCATTTCAACCTTCGGAATTGGTCAAACTGACCTTTTTGATGTATTTGTCGATCTGGTTATCCAGAAGGAATAAAGATGATATCAAAAACTTTAAATCCGGATTTTTACCATTCATCTTCATCATCGGCATTATCTCCATTTTAATGGCTTTGCAGCCGGATATCGGCACATTGTTTGTGATCCTGGCGTCGGCGATCATTGTCTATTTCGCCTCCGGCGCCAAGATATCTCATTTGACCACCATCGCGGCCGCCGGCGCGGGCTTAATTTTATTACTGATCAAAATCTCGCCGTATCGCAGCGCCCGACTAATGACCTTCCTTCACCCGGAACTGGATCCGCAGGGCATCGGTTATCATATCAATCAAGCGTTTTTGGCCATCGGTTCGGGAGGACTTTTCGGCCGAGGATTCGGCCATTCTCGCCAGAAATTCCAATACCTGCCCGAAGTGACCGGCGATTCCATTTTCGCGATCGTTTGCGAAGAACTCGGCTATTTTTTCGCTCTTTTGCTGATCGGACTATTCATCGCGTTGTTTATAAGAATTTTAAAAATGGCTGACAAATGTTCGGATCCCTTCGGCCGTCTCTTGGCCATCGGCATCGGCAGTTGGTTCATCGTACAGGCGTTCGTCAATGTCGCGGCCATGGTCGGCCTGGCGCCTATGACCGGCGTTCCCCTGCCGCTCGTCAGTCACGGCGGCACGGCGTTGGCCATCAATATGGCGGCTTTTGGCATTTTGATCAATATTTCCAGGCAGACTAGAGCCTGAATCATGGAGCATAGATCACATATCATGAAACATGGAACATAAAACAAAAGAGCAGAGAGACAAAGAAACATGGAAACAAGGCCGCCGCTGTTGTCATCTCGACCGAAGTCGTCCGAAGCTTTCTTGTCCATAGTAGTTTTAGCGCGGACATAAGCGAAGGACGACGAAGCGGAGAGATCTTTTCCTAATTTTTCGAAATAGATTTCTCCATTCCCAGTTTCTATTTTCCAATTTCCGGTTTCCGGAAATAAAAAAGCCCGCCAATTCGGCGGATCTTTTTATCAAATTATTTAGGCGACATTTGCCTGAGTTTTTCAATAATACCCGGCAAAACTTTCAAAAATTGTCTGACTTCAACTTCCGTGTTGAACCGACCGAGCGTTATTCTCAAACTGCCGTGAGACCATTCCGGTTTTATGCCCATGGCCGTGAGAACATGCGAGGAGGACAATGACCCGGAAGAACAAGCCGAGCCCGTGGAGACGGCAATGCCTTCCATGTCGAGAAGCATCAAAATGCTCTCGCCTTCCGCGCCTTTGAAACTGATATTCAAATTATTCGGCAAACGATGTTCCAAACTGCCGTTTATTTTAGTGTCCTTTATTTTCAATATTTCTTCAGCCAGTTTGTCCTGCAAACTTTTCACTTTTTTTACGTTGGCCGCCCTGTTTTTTTCCGCCATCTCCATGGCTTTGGCCAAACCGACGTTGAGCGCCACGTTAATGGTGCCCGGTCTGAGGCCGCCTTCCTGATGGCCGCCAAAAGTGATCGGTGAAATTTTCGTGTTGTTTCTGATGAATAAAAGTCCCACGCCTTTGGGACCGAAAATTTTCTGCCCGGAAATCGTCAATAAATCGCACCCGAGGTAATTCACTTTGCAAGGCAAATAATTAAACGCTTGCGCCGCGTCCGTGTGCAAATAAATCGGCAAATCCTTGTCCGTTCTTTTTTCTCTGGCTTCGGCCACGATTTTGGCGATTTCTTCAATCGGCCACACAACGCCGATTTCATTATTGGCGTACATGATTGACACGAGCGCCGTATCCTTTTTTATTTTGGCTTTCAACTCATCCAATTTAATCATGCCTTCATGATCAACGCCGATAATATCAACTTCGCAACCTCTGTTTTTAAGTTCTTTGAATGTTTCCAAAACCGCCGGATGCTCAATGGCGCTGGTTATAAAATGAGGTTTTTTGTCTTTGAAACTTTCGTAAACGCCCAAAATAGCCAAGTTGTTGCTTTCGGTCGCGCCCGAAGTAAAAATGGCTTCCTTTGGCTGACATCCCAAAATATCGGCGATTTTTTCTCTAGCCTCGGTCAACGCGGCCTCGGCTTCCTGGCCGAAGGAATGAATCGAGGAAGGATTGCCGAATTTTTCGGTAAAAAACGGCAGCATGGCCTCGAGCACTTGCGGATCGACCTTGGTGGTCGCCGCGTTATCGAAATAAATTCTATTCATAAATTAAACGGTTACGTTAATAACCTCAGTCACCTCTTTGATTTTTGTTTTCAAATTTTTCTCAACCAATTTTTGCAAAGTCAATGTAGCCATGGGACAATGCGCGCAATGTCCGGCCAATCTGACTTTGACTTGGCCGTTTGAGGCGTCGGCCTCGACCAATTCAATATCGCCTCCATCGGCTTGAAGATGCGGTCTTATTTCGTTGATGACTTGTTCGACTTGTTCTTTAAATTCCATATTACGAATAATTAATTCTATTAGGATTAAGCTTGGTTTAGGTTTATCTGTTTGCTACGAATCGCTGCCGCTGATTAGCTTGACTTGACCTTGAAAGCTACGAATAATTAAATCTATTAGGATTAAGCTTGGTTTTTAATTTATGGTTTAGGCCCTATTACGAATAAACAAAAGAAGTTGTCATCTCGACCGCCTGCCTGCCGGCAGGCAGGAAGTCGTCCGAAGCTGAGGCGAAGGATGACGAAGTGGAGAGATCTCTTTTTGTAATCCTTAAAATCTCGCCTACTTGCCACTGACTCTATACTTGTCAATGCCATCTTTCAGCGCCTTGGTAGCCAGAATCGAACAATGATATTTGACCGGCGGCAAATCGCCGAGTGAATCGACAATGTCTTTGTCAGTCACTTTCAAGGCGTCTTCGAGCGTTTTTCCTTTAACCAAATCTGTCATAATAGAAGACGTGGCGATCGCGGCCGCGCAGCCCAAAGTCTCGAATTTTATGTCATCGATTTTATCGTCCTTTATTTTCAAATAAATTTTCATAATATCGCCGCAACGCATGTTCCCGGCCTCGCCAACCGCATCGGCATCGTCAATTGTGCCTTGATTATGCGGATTGGTGAAGTGCTCAAGTACTTTTTTTGAATACATATATTAAGTCGTTAAAATTTAAGGTATTAACAATATAACAAAAAAGGGCTTAAAAGTCAAAGATATGACCTTAAAAAATCAAAAGCTCTTCCGAAAAGATCCGGAAGAGCTGGCCCTTGAGATTTGACTCGAAGGGCTGTGTGTTCTAGTCGACGTCTGCCGCGGGGAATGCCCCGGACAAGAAGTTCTCGGACTCGGCCGCCTTGGCCAGGTCCTGCTCGATCAACTTCGCCCAGAGCTCGACGACCGTGAGCGGGAGCTCGAAGATGAACCGGTCGCCGCGCGCGACCATGATCTCCTCGAGCAGGCCGAGATCATCCGAATTGCCCAGCAATCCGACGGCTGTGACCGGGGTCGGGTCGCCGAAGACCGCCTTGATCTTCTCGCCGCGAATGAAGACGCCCGGAGCCACTTCGTAGCCGGGCCAGGTGTCCGTCGCCGCGGTCTGGTAGAACTGCTCGACGACCGCCCAGAAACCCTCTTCCTCGCGGAAGTACTGCTCAACCGTCTTGAAGAAACGGCTGAGCAATCCCGGCATGAAGCGCTGGAGCAGCTGCTCCTTCGAGCAGAGCGCCTCGGACGCGGCTCCGAGCATGTGCACGTCGAGGGGGAGCAAGTGCGCGAGCTCGGGGTACTTCTCGAACACCGGCCGGAACCCGGCCGCGAGTTCGGAAGCGCTCAAGCCGAACGCCTTGTCGCCGAGCGGACCGGACTGCCGCACTTCCGTTTCCTTGAGGAAGAAGCATGGCCCGTTCAGAACCTCGAAGATGGGGTGGCCGAGCCACTCCTCCCCTGCCTTCTCGTGCAGGTAGCCGGACAGCCGAGGCAGGCCGGCCTTGATGAAGTCGGTGATCGCCGCCTCCACGCGGGCGAAGAACGCCCGCGTGCCGCCGTCGTAATGCGCTAGCAGCTGCCGGCGCCGCCACGCCTTGCGCACGTCCACTGCATGCGTTCCGCGCTCCTGCGGATCCTGCTCGCTCGAGACCTCCAGCATGCGTAGGGGAGTAGCCGCCGCCTTCTTCTCCGCCTTGGCCGCGCTGGGCGGCACGTCGATCTGGAACACCTTCGGCTCTGACTTCGGCCGAGCCTCTGGAGGAACATCGGTCTGAAAGCCGTTGCCCGCCGGTGCCGCCGCCGAGTCGAGCCGGACAGTATTCGGTCCCGGCGTGAAATGCACCGCCGGATCCACGGTCGTGCCCGGCTCCGAAAAAGAAACGCCCTTGCCCTTCTTGTCCGTCATGGTCTTCCTCCTGGTTGACGATTGATTATTCTCACAGTGATTCTCGATGAAATCGAGATATTATAATAACAAATAACTCTTTTTTTGTCAATAATAAAAAAATGACCGAATTAAGCCACTTTTTTATCCTTTATAAACCTTTTACAATCATTATTTTCCGATCTCCCAATCGCATTTTACGCAGTTTTTCAGCGTCCGAGACGCTCGTTTCTTCATAAGGTCTGAAAACAACCCCATTTTCGGAATATTTCCTTGACATCTCTCAACTTTCTTATAAAATTACAACTAGGTGACCATTATTCATCTTCAGTGAAGGAGCGGTATCAATGCCACTAAAATCTTTCATTTTCTACGGTTCACTCAAGGACCCAAGACGACAAATTGATATTTTGGGAAGTGCTCCGGTCGAAGTGATGGAAGGCTTTATTCACGGAGATATATATGTCGTCACGGATACAACAGATCCGTTTGAGGTATTCGTATACCCCATTGTGATTCTCGGAGAGGAAAAACCATCTGTCCCAGCAATACTCGCCATGGTCGAGGTCTCCAACGACGGAGAATATAAAAAAATCATCGACAGTTTACTTAGGTTTGAAGGCGATCTCTTCCGAGTGTCAGAAGCTCCGTTCCACCGAATGGACGGATCTATTAGTTGCGGCATCGTTTTTGTTGCTATAGAAAACGCAATTATGGATCATAGGGTACACAAACCAGATCCTCAATACATCTATAAGTTAGGGACTGGATAAAGTGCGCCAAACAAAGACGCACTTTTATAATTGAAAAAAATCTTTAAGTATTGGGACAAATGAGTATTTTTTTACTCTATCAACTAATTCATGTTCTATATTTTTATTGTTACAATCTTTTATATAATGACTAATAAGATAAATAGCTTCTTTACTAGTTGTGTAAAGAAATCTTTCTGGAAAAAAATCAGGGTAACACAAATTATTAGGTAATACCGGGATACATCCGCATGCAACAGCCTTCATGACTGCATAACCAAAATTCTCTTGTTTTGAACAACTTAAAACAATACGTGATTGAGCAAGTGTTTGAATATGCTCAGTTGAAGATTGCTCCGCAATAAATATTATATTTTTATATCGTTGAAGCATTTTAAAATATTTATTTTTTCTCATAATATTCATGGGCTGCGGGAAAGTTACCACGAACCCAACAGCAGGCAACTTTGATACGATGCAACAAAATTGCTCAATACCTTTATCGTCATCGAGCCTATGTGGAAATATTACATCATATTTTATTTTATGTGATAAAAGACATTTCCTAAAAGCATCCATTCCCCATGGTGAAACCTTTATCTTTTTGCAAAAATCCTGAGGACACTCTTCAGCAAGAAACCTTGATGGCACATAAATCCTATCATAAATACTAGCCCAAGCGAATTCTGTTTTTTTTAACCACGGCCAAGAATATAAATCATTCGGCAAAAAAGAACCTCCATGCAACAATGCGCCCAATCGACAAATAATTCCTTGCTGAGTATAATAATATTTCAATAGATCAATGCCGGGATTAAAAAAATCCAAAAATAAAATTCGGTCAACTTTCCCTAATGCAATAAGTTTTTCAATGAGTTTAAATTGTCCAGTAATATAATCTGAGTCATCCAATATTCCTCCTTTAATGCAATTATCAAGTGGTTTAATATATCCAACCATCGTTGCCTTTATACCAATATGTTTAATGGATAATTTCAATCCACGCACAATATCTTCAAATGAAGTTCCTAAATAGTAAGGTGGGATAGCGATAATATTCTTCATAATATATTCTAAGAATACCTAAGAATATCCGCGGTATTAGCTAACACGTCTTTCGTCAAAATAATATCATGCTGTTGGACCTGCGACAATGGCACGTCCTCTCTATATTCTCCTTTTTCCTTTCTTAATTCATTCATTAATAATGTTGGAATAGTAGCCGCTGTCATCCTCACGTTGAGTTCTAAGACTGATATCTTCTGGGTCTCCGATTCAACCATGAAATCAACACCAAAAAAGCCTTCATATCCTTCAAGGAAAATATTTATTTTACTTAGCACATCACGTAACTGTCTTAAAATTATGTCATCTAAAAATTCCAATGGCAATATTTTAGATCCTACAAAATATTTATTTTCCGCGATAAGTTGTTCTGAAAATCCAAAAATAATGGTGTCTCCCGATTCTCTATATCGCACACATTGTATGCTATGAGGTATTCCTAACGCGAGAGCTTCCCAATACCATTCATCAGAAGTCTTTGAAAAAAGATTTCTAAAATTTAAATCACATTTTATTTCCGAGCTCAAAAACACCGTATACCCCCCGGATCCAAATCTTCTTTTAAGAAAACCTGGCTTATGAATGCACTCAAAATCATCCAACTCTTTCACATTATTAATTTTCTTCCATTCCGGAGTATAACTCTTTAATACATCCTTTTGAGATAATTTATCATTATATTTTTTAAATTCCGAATAATTGTAATTAATGGATAGTTTGTTTTCCTTAGCTAATGCATCTGCCTTAGGATGAGGTATTGATACCCAGAGAGAAGAAATTTCATTCTTAGTTATTATGTCATCTTTTACTCTCTCAAATACCGACACTCTTGGATCCATGGCTTTTCTTACCGGCAATATGTTATTACCATGATTATATTCAATACCTCCAAAATCATCATTTACTATCACATATTGCCCATCCAATATCCATGGTAAAAGATTTTCATACTTCCACATGGCCGGGATTTCGTATAACATAGATTCGCTGATAGCACGAAAATCTGACAGATAAAGCGTCCGTTTATTGCAAAGAAAAGGAATTTCTGATGGAATTAACTGTTTTGTTAGAATCATAAATAATGTATATAAAATTTTTTAAAGTTTATTTGTTTACCGAGCCAGTCTATATCAGGATCAATAGTCCTGAATATAAATAAATCAGAAGATGAACTATACTCCGACGAAGACCTATCAATTGCAAGACTGTCGAGAAAACGATCAGCTCTTTTTCTCTCACTGAAATGCATTGGTAATTTATACTGACTGAAATTCCTTCTTATTTCAATCAAATACACCCCTGCGCGAGAAAGGATCTGTTGCAATTTCAACAAATTTTTCCCTATCATCGTTTGATTTAAAATAACATAAAATTCTTTTACATTGTTATTCTTTACAAGCATCCTAAGGCCAGCAAAAATAAATGCCAAAGCACCATATATAGTATACGGCGGATCAGTAATAAATGTCTGAACTTCCGGGAAACCATCCGCCTTAATTATCTTCCTAATGTCAAATTTTATAACTTTAAATCGTGGAGAGGCCTTTTTAATAATTTTTGTTATATTATCGTCTTTTTCTATAATAACAGGGTAAGCCCAAAATTCATTAATAAATTCTAAACTTACCAAGTCATCATCTCCTATTATGCCAAACTTTAAATATTCAGTAAAAGGGTAGCGTTCTTTAAATAAATCAAAACGTCGTTTACGTGACGCAAAATCACAAGGGAATTGATTTAAATCACAATTTGGAACAAAAGATGGATTCTCTATTAATTCAAAAAAATCTTTTTTTGTAAAATGAAAATTGAATATTTTTTTCACCTTACCGTTCTTTTCAACCTTGACTATTTCATTCTTTATTCCCACATCAATAAGAACGCCTATATTGTCAAAATCCGCTGAACTATTCTTAATAAACTCATCAACATTATTACTGTTTTGTAAATTCCTCATTAAACAAGCAAAATCCATCTTTTCAATCATGTTATTTTTTCGCCAAGATGAAACTGTTTTCCTATCAGACAATTGTATATCTAAGGGTATCAGCCTGATATAATCCTCATATGCTTCTTCTATTCTAAAATCATAATGAATAGGCTTTAATTTTTCTAAAACCGTCCTCCTCTGCATTGGTTTTCCAGAAAATGTGTTTATCACGTGGAACGAAAAATATCCTCTTTCAATTAATGCTAAAAAGTATTCAACAAGATTGCTCTGTTGATTTATTCCTGCACGGTGAGACACATGAATCACTAAAAAATCATTCATAAGCATAAAACGATATCCTAATTCATATAATCTGAACATCAAAAAATCATCTTCAAATCCATAACCCGAATAATTCGGAAATCCTCCCAGTTTTTTAAAAATATCCTTTTTGCAGAATCCGAAATTAGCGATAAATGTTGACTGCTTAATATTTTGAAAAAATGGATCACGAAACAAAGCAGGAGGAAGTCCGGCATTATGTTTTAAAAACCCAATTTCTCCGTTCTCCATTTTATTAAGTATCTTTTTTGTATTTTTGGGAAACCATCCCTGCCTTGTCCACAATCGTTTTGCGCCGTATCCATAATCGAAATTCCTCGAAAGACAAAAAATTTTCTGAAAAGCGCTATTATCTAAAATTATTGTATCATCATCAACAAAAACAAGCAGATTGCTACTTGCCCTCTCAGCGCCGATATTCCTTGCTTTACCATAACCATATGATTGCTTGTTATTTATAAGCGAAAAGGCTATGGGCGTTGGCCTTCTTTTGTTCAATTCACGAACCGTGTCTCGTATTAATGGGATGTTATTTTTTTTATGGTGACTATTTTCAATTAAAATTACCTCAAAATATTTAAATTTTTGTGCAAAAATTGCAGTCAAACAATGAAGGATACAATTTCCTTTCGCTTTCCCTGGGTCACAGGAAAGGATAATACAAGAAAGTTTAATTATTTTTTTTCCCATACAGATCATAACAAGCACTTTCAATACAATCCACGTAAACTCATATAATAAAGAATAGCGAACTTTCATGAACTAATAGTGAAACTTTAGCACTCTCCCTTTTCTCAGCAAAAAGCATAGCTTAAATAGATTCGCTACTTTTAACTGACGAATTGTTTTTTTAGAACAAGTAACTAAGTCGATGTGTATGTAAGAATTTTCGGGCCAGACATGTACAGCAATATGGCTTTCCTCTAATATAAAAACGATTGAACTGCCTTGAGGATGAAATCCATGAACTGTTTTTTTTACAATATGCAAACCTAATAGAGAAACAAACATCTCTATTCTGGACATAAGTTCTCTTTTTTTAAAAATATTGGGATCATCGCCAAAACCTTCTAGCACCATATGACAAGTAATGTGTGTATGCTCGCCCCATTGTTTTTCCCAATTATCTACTGGACTAAAATTATATATTTGGATTGTCTTATTTGGACATGATATAGATTAAACAATTATCCATGATGATAACACTTCTCCCATATATCCCTCACACACTGAAACTGAAACAGTTTTAAAATTAAAATCAGCAGCGATCTTTTTCTTTATAAATATTGCTATATTCTCCGCCGTTGTAGGCTCGTTCCAGCCATGCTCGTTAAAAACATCATTAACGTGTCTGTGATCAAAAATTCCTATAATGTCTTTGATTTTTTTAAAATCTGCAATCATGCCATTCTTTAATTCGCCCGATTCAATTTCTACTTTCACAAGATAAGTATGCCCATGCAGTCGCGCACAATCCTTTGAAATCAAATTACTGCTGTCGGGCAGTGTGTGAGAAGCATGGAAAAAATCTGATACTACAAGCTTCATAAAAAATATAACTAATTTAAAAAAATTATTTTCTAAATTTTACTTATAAACCCTTTACAATCATCATTTTCCGATCGCCCAGCCTCATTTTTCTTGACTTTTCCGCGTCAGGCGTTTCCGTCTCTTCATAAGGCCGGAAAACAATGCCGTTTTCCGAATACAAATCATGAACGGCCGAGAGCAAATTATCGTATTTATATTTGAATTTCAATCCTTTTCTGGTGCCCGGATCATTGGTGATAAATTCGTTTCTGTCATATCCGCGAACGACCAACATGTGAAACAGCGGGCCCGGAGCGGTAAAATTGGGATTATCCAAGTCGCGGCCCGAAGCCGGCAAAATGATCAAATGTCCCTTGACCAATTCTTCCTTTATTCTTTGTTCCGAAACATCGCTTGATATTTCAACATCCAATTTAAAATATTCCTTGGCCATTCGAGCCACCTCAGCCACGTTGGTGTCGGTGTACAAGCCGAGATTGGTCGTTTCCCAAGCCACCAATTTTTTCAATTCCTCATCCATAATGGCGGCGTCCAGCGGCTGTTTGGCGAAATATTTGTATGCCGTGATCAAGCTGGCTTCTTCGCACGCTTCCTGATACGGCAATTCCCAATTGCCAAAAGGCGCTTGCGACGCGAACGCCACGTCCAAATCAAAAGTGGCGGGCAATGAAACCTCTTGCTCAGCCGGGGCATGCTCAAGCGTCGCGGGAGATTCTACCGTTGTTTCTGGCGTCGCTTCGGTTGTTAATGCCTCGTTTTCAAGATTGTTCGCAAGCAATGAAATTCGGCCGCAACCGGACAAAATTATCAATAAAAACGGAAAAAACGCGATTTTTGTTAATTTATTCATATATTAATATCGTATTTTAATAGAGCTGAATTGTCAATTTGTGAAACTTGACGAATTCTTTGAAATAAGTTAATATTATCAATATCTTAAACAATTAATCGCAAAATTTTAATTTTTAACTTAATATGGCACATAAAAAAGCGGCCGGCAGTACTCGGCTGGGACGAGATTCCGTCTCGAAAAGACTGGGCGTTAAATTATATGCCGGCGAATACGCCAAGGCCGGCAACATCCTGATTCGTCAAAGAGGTTCGAAATTTCGACCCGGCGAAAACGTGGACTCGGGCAAAGACGACACTTTGTTCGCCACAGCCAACGGGATTGTGAAGTTCACGGAGAAGAAACAAAGAAGATTCACGGGCGCGTTGAAGAAAACCAGATACGTGCATGTCGTGTCTGAAAAAGGCAAAAAATAACAAATTGAAAAAAATTCCGAAATCAAATCGGGATTTTTTTATTTGATAAAAAAAAACGGAGAAAGCGGAGAGGCGAGCTCTCCGCTGGTATTGGATTGTTGATGGATTTGCCTTTGGGCAATTTGTTGGGTTGATGGCGTTTTTTCCTCACCAACGGAAAGCTTGCCTTTCCGCTCTATGTATTTTAAAAGAGCATTTATAAGAAAATGCCCTTTTGCTGTTTTCAGCCGCCGCTCGGCGAGATGTCGCCGGTCGAGGTCAGACTGAACTTGATGCCGCATGTGTACGCGCTGCCGTCGAAACCGCAGCGGCGAAACGGTCCGACATCATCGTAGAGCGAATCTCCATACTGCGCCCAAGCGCCCGACTCGCTCATGTACGAGACGCTATACTGGCCGGCCAAGGTATTGGCGGGCAAAAGCAGACGGTAATAGCCGTCCGCGTCGATTGCCATTTGCATGCCGGATTGAAGCGACCAGCCCATGTCCGGCAATTCTCCAACCGCGAAAGCCGCGTTGGGCTTTCCGGTCAAGTATTGGCTGTTAAAGGCCAAACAGCGCTGACCGCAGGATTTCGCCGCCCAAAAATCGGGCGTCTGATCCGGCGAAGACTGAGGCGGCAATGACGAAGAAAAATCTTCGTCCGTTTGACCATCGCAGTTATTGTCCGCGTTGTCCTCCACTTCGGCGCTCGGCAAGACTTCATCTTGGATCGTCTGCCAGACGCCGTTGTCGCAATACTCGATTCGAGGCCGGCATTCTCCCACCCCGATCGTCTCGCTCGCTTCGGAATACGAAGTTTGCATCTGATGATCCACGCATTCTTCGTCGTCTTGCGGCGGATCGGGATATTGATTCCAGCCGTCGTCGGTCAGGCCGTCGCAGTCATTGTCTTGCCCGTCGTTTTGCTCCGGCTCGGGCAGGACCTCGTCTTGAGAAATGACCCAGTGTCCGCTTTGGCAGACCGAAATCTCCGGCCGGCAAGGACCGATGCCGAAGGTTTCGATCGATCCGGAGTAGGCGCTGAAAATTTGACCTTCTTCGCATTCGACAGGTGTCGAAAAATCCTCGTCCGTTTCGCCGTCGCAGTCATTGTCGAGGCCGTCCGCCGTTTCCGAGATTGGCAAGACCTCGTTTCTGATCTGATGCCAATCTCCGGCAAAACATTCTTCGATCTTGGTCCGGCACGAACCGACGTTCACCGTCTCGCTTGAACCGGAATAGGTTTCCAGCTCATCCCCATCGAGGCATGAGTTGCCTCCTCCTTCGGGATTTGCGAAACACCGGTTGATGTTCTCGACGGTGATCAGGTCGCCGAAACCGGCGACGCTCATGAGCATTTGAGCCGCGTCCACGGTCCAGATCTGACCGCTCGCGTAGCCCATTTGCGAAAATACTTGAAAATTCGCGAACGGTCTGGCCACTCCATTGCCTGAAATGACAAAGACCGCGCCCTGGCCAAAGCCCTGATTGGTCAGAGCCGGTTCGGGTTTGACCAGCCGTCCGTCTCTGATGTGCAGAATGCCACCCTCATCGCAAACGGACAGCTTTTGCTGACCTTGCGACGCGGACAGCACGGGCATGTCTTCGGGCAGATAGCCCCAGCTTTCCGCGGCCAGCGCGGAAGCGAACTTGTAGATCATGCAGCCCTGGTCATTGGCCGATTGCTTTTCCAGCAGGTAATGCCAGCTGGCGCCGGCCACGCGAAAGACTTCGCGATAAGGCTGCCAGTCAACCGTCCAAGATTCCGGATAGCAGTCGAGCTCTGTCTGACTGACCTCCAGAATCAAGTTGGAGTCGAAGCCGTGAGCCAGGAAGACTTCCCAATTCACGACCCAGTGCTTGGCGCCATCGAGGAGAACGTAGACCTTGGGCTCGAGATCGCCCTTGATCAGCGTCCCGTCCGGATGCCAAGAAGCGAACCGGCCGAGGTGGAGAGCCGCGTAGCTCCAGCTGGCCCACGAGGCCAGGAACTCCGAATAGGAATAGTGCTTGGACAAGCCTCCGTTTTCCGCGCTGTGTCCCGGGTCGTGCACGATCACGCCTTGGTCGTCGAAACCGATGACCAGCATGAAGTGACCCGGCCCGGTGGCTTTCATGTTCAGGCGCACGGCCGCGATGACCGGATTGCCGCGCCTGATTTGCTCCTTGATGAATTCCTGTTTGGCTTCTCCGGCGTAAACCTTTTGCGGACCGGCGAGATCGAAGTAGTCCTCGAGCAAATACTTGAGATCGTCGAGATCCGTGTAATTGCCGTTGGACGAATCAATGCCCGCCTGCGGCGCGATCACTTCCCTGTCGTAGAGCCAGTCCACGACCGCGCTCAAGTCGTCTTCGCCGGGAGTGAAGTTCAAGTAGTAGCCGGCCAGCATCAGCGCGGACGCGGGTCCGCAGTTCCTGGTGTACTGCCAGTTGCCCGGCGGCACTTGGCTCATGAAAGGCGCTGACAGCAGAGCCTCTTCGGCCATGGCGGTTGTCGAGAACATGAACACGATCGCGACCAAAACGATTTTCGCCAACCTTTTCATTTCCATCTTCCTTTCGCGCTTTTGTTAGCGCAAGCCGTTGACCAGGTTCAAGAAAGTCGCGTGAGCGTCGGGCTGCCAGCCTTGCGTGTGCAAGGCGGCGATCACCACTCGCTCCGGCAAGGAAATGATCAAGGCCTCATCCCCGAGCAGAGCGCCGGAAAAACCGGTCGGCTCGATGGCCGTGAGGCCGTTATCGAGCTCGATTTCTTCGAACGCCGAGATCTCGGGCGCGTTTTCCGACAGAAACCGCTGCCAGTCGCCGACCCGCTCGATTTGAAAATCGAACGACTCCAGCCTGATCAGCGCGTACTGGTCCGCGTACTTCTCGTCATTGACGTTGCCGCTCGGCAAGAAGTAGTCTTCCGGCGCGAAGCCCGCGGACAGCATCACTTCCCGATCCGTGTTTTTGATCGAGACCACGCGCTCGCTCTCGGTCGCGACCATCCAGCCGTCCGGGCAATCGAAGAACAGCCCGGAAAAGTTCTCGATTCGAACCGGACAATTGTCATCCGGCTCGCTCGTCTCCGGCGGATTTTCCACCGCCGTTTCATTTGACACTCTCCCCTGCCGGCAACCGAAGCACATGATCGCCAAGCAGACCCAGACCGCCAGACACGCGATTTTCGGAAACATGATCGCATCTTCCTTGTCCCTTTTTTAGGGACGCCAAGGTTTGCAATGAACAGCCTCTATCACTGTTTCCAGCGTAACGAAATAAAATCAGGAAATGAAAAAAAATGTTATCCACCTTGAACAACATTTGAAATCACGCAGATATTCATTGAAAAAAATATGTCAGCGAAGGCTGACATAATCCGGTGGGCAAATGAGGGAGAATTTGGGAAAATGATAATGTAAACAAAATTATGTTTGACAATCAATTATATAAAAACAAATACAGAATTGATTCGATACGGTTGAAAGGATGGGATTATTGCGATGAGGCCTATTATTTTATTACGATTTGCGTTAAAAACGCTAACACGTTTTTGGGAAACATTGATAACGATAAAATGATATTATCGGAGATAGGGTTAACCGCAAAAAATTTTTGGTTAAAAATCCCGAAATGTTTCCCAACCGCCAGATTGGATATTTTTCAAATAATGCCAAACCACATGCACGGGATTATTTTAATCAATAATGATGATGATTTGACCGTAAAAACCGCCCCGCGGTCGGTTGTAGAGACGCGCCGCGGCGCGTCTCTACAACGCCCGTCAAATCATCATCATTATGTTCGCAAATTCGGTCCATTGCAAAAAAAATCGATTTCATCGATCATAAATCATTTTAAAGGGGCGGTGAAAAAATGGTGCAATAATAATAATTTTGAATATTTTGAATGGCAGAAAAAATTCCACGACCACATCATCCGCGATGAAAACGCGATGGCGCGAATTCAACGGTACATTACAAATAATCCGATGAAATGGCATCGTGATAGAAATAATAAATAATGTCGAACATTCTCCAAATCGACGCAGCCGTAGGGAACAAATATTTTTGTTCCCCACACGTACATCCGGATTATTTTCCGTCGACATCATTTATTTACCCACCGATTTTGTTGACAAAACCAAGATTTTAGTCATACAATATAAGTAGAGGGGATCATGGTGTTAAGGCGACGAAAAACCACGTTTTTCGCTAAAACTGCCCACGAAATCGGGCTTTCCCTTGACAAAAGTGATTCCCCGGGGTATCATGGAATGTTCATTTCACGAACACAACCGCTCGCATGTCGCGGCGGTGAACGTCTACGGAGGGATACGATGAAGACGATGCAACTGTTCATGGCGGCCTTCTTCGCTCTGGCTCTGACCAGCTGCGACACCGGCAACAACGGCGTCCCCGAGGACGCCATCACCGGCACGGACGAAGGTCCGGCCATCGACAACGGCAAGACCGATCACGTCAACCCCGAGACCGTCATGGTGACTGTCGAGAGCAATCCCGACGGCGCCACGATCATCGTGGACGACGTGGACACGGGGCGAGACACCCCCGGAGAAGTCGAAATGACCAGGGATTCCTGCCACACGGTGGCGCTCGAGCTGTCCGGCCACCAGCGCTGGCAGGACACCTTCTGCCCGGATCAGGACGGCAGTCGGGTCGAGGCGGATCTGCCGGCGAACGTGAATCCGCTCGAGGACTTCATGTTCCTCCAGCGGCAGTGGCGTCTCGACGAGGGTGCCAGCTGCGACGTCGGCACCATCGGAGACGTGCGTGTCGAAGCTCCTTCGGCCGAGTACGACGAATGGTGGGGCGAGGGCAACTACGACGCCGTGGCCATCGGTTTCTGCCAAGAGAACCTCCCCTGGCCGTTGGTCAAGGTCTCGGAAACGATGATCGAGATCAACATCTCGGAAGGCACTGCCGAGTGGCACTCGACGTTCGAGATCGGGACATCCGAGATCTCGATGACGTACACCGACATCACTACGAACTACACGGACACCTACACGGCTCTCTAAGCCGTGCCAACCAGGCTTCCACGAAGCCAAAACCAAACTCCTTGAAGCGCGCTCGCCTCAAGGAGTTTTTCGTTTTAAACATTTTTTATTAAGGCTCGACAGCAATTAATCCATTAAATCTCGTATAAGCATCTGTACTATCATTACATCTTTCTTGAGGATTCCCTGGAGCTATAACATTATAACATCCCTTCCCCGCTCCTTCGCAACTTCCATTGCACCAATCCCAGTTATCCAAAATCTGCGCGCCCGGTCGATAAATGCACACGCCTTTGTCAGCGCCGATGCGCTGATTGGTTTTCGGATCAATGACGCCATTGTCGTCGAAGCAGCCTTGGATCAGCTTGGGGTCATTGAGATTGGCGGCGCTTAAAGACTCGATATTAGTGGGACAAGCAGGCAGATTCTCTCCACCGGGCAGACAGTTATAAACATAAGTCTTTTGGAAATACTTTCTGTCGCAGGCTTGAGGAACCGAGCCGAAGGAAATGCGTTTGCAGTTCACGGTAACACTGCCTTGGCACTCATTCAAAGCGCACTGCGGATCAATTGAAGGACAATCATCGTCCGAATAGCAGGCAATTTCATGAGTATTGCCGGCTCCGGAGCACTCGCCGACCGCTTCGTTTTCATTATTGGCGCAGACAGCTTTGTAATTTTTGTATTGCCCTTCGGCAGAACCGGAAGTCACGTCCGTGCCTTCCCAATGAACTTGCACGCGCTTAATCGGCATGTGGTTGTCATCGGCCCAACCGAAGAACTGCGCTGACACGACCAGCTGGCCGTTGTAGCCTTTCACCAAACCATCGCTGTATCTGCCGCTGACGGTTTTCAGGGTGATCGTGTTTGGAATTGCTTTATATGTGCGGTCTGATCTCACCTCAACGCCGGCCACTGACGGGATATCGGTTGTATTGGGCGCGGTTGTCACGATGGTGTAAGCATTGTCTTTTACCGCGCCGACCGGTTCATAATTGAAGAACCTGTACCACTTGGGATCAGCCGAGGTGGCGGCGTTGGTGGCGCTCATGCCGTCATAAACGGATTGCCATCGGTAAACATCATAAATTTTCGCGAACAAATCATTCAATCTGGTTAATGGAGCGGTGTTCCAGTATTTCGCGGTGCTGTCGTTCACCGAGGTATCCAAATAATCCGTTCCCACACTATTATTGTTTTCCCCTCTTTGCTGCGCGTTTGAGAGCGCCTGATATTCATTG